>CAYWGG010000115.1:0-226 GCA_964457285.1 uncultured Dehalococcoidia bacterium | reverse complement strand
TCCCTTTAGTATCCTTGGTGCAAGCTGGCGTGGTCCCGTCGAGAGCGCTGTCTGGCACGATCCTCTCCCACCTGCTCTCCAGCGTGTTGAAGGTGTAGGCCAGGGACCACTTCCTTGCCGTCCCCGTGCCCAGCCCGCTGAGGTACTCATCTATATCTACTGGACTACCGGAGGGCCGCAGGGTGAGGTCAACCACGGGCACCAGGTTCCAGCCCGCACCTACAGG
>CAYWGG010000114.1:0-8425 GCA_964457285.1 uncultured Dehalococcoidia bacterium | reverse complement strand
GAGAGCATCCACCACATCCCATCAACGGAGGCCAGGTCTGCTCTGATGAATGCGCCAGTGCTGTCGAAGTGGCCCACGTGGGGAACGGCGCCTGCCAGGTAGCGCCACGGTAGGTAGGCGTAGGTCAGCAGGCCCAAACAGAACAGGCCGCCCATAGGCAGCAGGTCTCGCCAGGCCAGCGCCCTCTTGTGGACCGCCACCAGTAGCATGTAGCCGAAGGCGGGGCCCAGAAGGGCCGTTGACATATGATTGCCGAAACTCAGCCCCAGGACTCCCGCCGCCGCGTACAGAAGTCTCCTGTCCTGCCGACGTTCCCACAGCAATAAGGTGAGGAGTATCAGGCTGGTGAGGAAGACGTGCAGAGTGTATACCTCGGCAATAACCGATGATGTCCAGAAATAGTATGAGAAGGCGAAGAATAGGGACACGGCCAGGGAAAGTATGACCCTGGCGGTGAGGTGGAAGAGGAGCAGGTACAGGACGGCCGTCGCAGCAGCGGCGAAGACCGCCGACATGAGGTTGAGACGGTATCCCACGTCGCCAACAGGCAGAAAGGAGAACAGCTTTCCAACCAGTACGTAAAGGGGATAGCCGGTGGCGTGAGGGACTCCCAGGCGGTAGGCAGCTACGCTAAGCTCTGCGCTGTCCAGGCCGAAGAAGGTGGGCGCAAGAGTGACCACGTAGACCGCCAGAGGAAAGGAGAAAGCCAGGGCTACCGGCCAGTGCTGCTGCGCTATTGGCCACAGCACTCGTATCCACCGGGCTTTATATTTCCACCTCGCCATCAATGGAGAAGATGGGATAGACACAGGGAGAACATTGGAGTCATCGGATATATGGAGCTTCACACTGAGGCCCGGCCCGAAGAGTAGGAAGCTAGTTTCCCTTCCTGCCGAAGTTCACTCCTGCCAGGGCCAGATCGAGGGCATCGGTCTGGCCGTCGCCGTTGATGTCCCTGAAAACAGGCGGCGGAGGGGGTGGCGGCGTGGGTATCGGCGTCACAAGGTTGCCTGATGGACTTCTTGGCGCCATGCCCTGGGACTCTGCAGCGATGCCTGCGCCGATGAGCCTGAGGTCGTTAGAGTTGATCTCATTGCTGAGATCAGCGTCGCCACCCGGGAGCTTGACCTTCCCTATGTCTTTGACTTCACCGGTGAGCACCTGGACCTCTCTACTATCCCGAAGATAGCCGGGGAAGAAAAAACGCAAGCCAACCAGGCCCTCAGGCACCATGAAGAACCCGAAGAAGCCCTGGGCATCCGTATTGGTGATGCTTATCGGCTCTCCCTTAGACACCAGGATAACCTCGACCCCCTCGAAGCTGGTCCGGCTCTGCAACACAACCTGGCCCTTCACATCCCGGGCGTACGGGTCAACTCCATTTAACAGATTGGCGGAAGGTAGGCCAAACGCTACTATCAGCGAGACGGCCAGACCGCTTGTAGAGAAGAGGGCTATTATCGGCAACCAGAATTTCATGACTTAAGTACTCTTTATACTCTACTGGCGAGTGCCACTGTATGCGGCTCTCCCCGTGAGACCCTTTCCACGAGTCCAGCCCCCGTAATCACCATACACAGGAATACAACTAACGTGCCCCAGCCCGTTTCCCCTTCGTGCCTACGGGTAGTTTGGGTTAGCTTAGCATAGTCCCCACTAATTTTCAAGCCGCATTCGATATGGCTCATCACGATAATGTGTGAAACTCCTGCTGCCCTCACCTCCGGCCCCTCTCCCACCAGTGGGAGAGGGGTGGCCCTGAGCTTGCCGAAGGGCCGGGCTGAGGGACTAATTTCACACTCAACCGTAAAGAGCCTATTCTGATTGCTAAACACTACGGGCCATCGTATAATGTTGGGTAAGGTAGAGGTCTCAACTCCTGTGTAGCATCCGCCTTAACCTGCGGGTGAGGATTGAAGCAAACCTGTGGAGGAATAAGGAATGGTAGATACAGGTACGTGGAGAGTCAAGGCAGGGCTGGCCCAGATGCTCAAGGGCGGCGTCATTATGGACGTGGTCAACGCAGAGCAGGCCACCATAGCGGAGGAGGCAGGAGCTGTATCTGTCATGGCCCTGGAGCGGGTTCCTGCTGATATACGAGCTACCGGTGGTGTGGCACGCATGGCAGACCCTTCCAAAATCCTCGAGATCATAGATGCGGTGAGCATCCCCGTGATGGCTAAGTGCCGTATCGGGCATTTTGTGGAGGCACAGGTTCTTGAGGCCCTGGGGGTGGACTACGTAGACGAATCAGAGGTGCTCACCCCCGCCGATGAGGACCATCATGTCTGGAAGCATAACTTTAAGGTCCCCTTTGTCTGCGGCTGCCGCAACCTGGGAGAGGCCCTGAGGCGTGTTAAAGAAGGGGCTGCCATGATACGCACCAAAGGGGAGGCTGGCACTGGCGATGTGGTTGAGGCCGTGCGGCATATGCGGGCGGTGATGGACTCCATACGACGGTTGCAGAACATGCTCGAAGACGAGCTTCCCACCGCAGCCAAGGAGCTAGGCGTGGACCTGGACCTGCTAATCGAGACCCGTAACCTGGGCCGCCTGCCCGTGGTCAACTTCGCTGCGGGAGGTGTAGCCACACCTGCCGACGCCGCTATGATGATGCAACTGGGTGCTGATGGAGTCTTCGTGGGTTCCGGGATATTCAAGTCCGGCAACCCCGCAAGGCGGGCGAAGGCCATCGTCGAGGCGGTCACTCACTACAACGACCCCAAGATAATCGCCGAGGTATCCAGAGACCTGGGCGAACCCATGGTGGGCATTGGCGTAAGGACCCTCAAAAAGGAAGAGTTACTTGCCCCAAGGGGAAATCTGTAAGTAAAAGTGGTGCAGTTCTCACTCCAATCTAGGTAATGGAGGACATTGCTCTGACTTGGCATTAAGCCGAAGGAAGAGGGAACTTTACATAGAAAATGCACAAGTACACTATAGAGATTTTTTATAGTCAGGAAGACGAAGGATATATTGCGATTGCTCCCGAGCTACCTGGTTGCTCTGCTTTTGGAGAGACTGAGGAGGAGGCTTTAAAAGAGGTCAAAGTTGTCATAGGCCTCTGGCTGGAAGTGGCCCAAATTGAAGGTAGGGAAATACCTCAGCCGCTTGCAAGAGGGGTATAGGTTTTATCATATACCATATTGCCAAACATTTTATTAGGCTAAAGTTGATTGGTAGCTAAGGCGACGACCACGGTGAAAGTAGGAGTCCTGGCTGTACAAGGCGATTTCGCTGAGCATATAGCTGTCCTCAAGCGTCTGGGCATGAACACGGTGGATGTGAGATTGCCCAGGCATCTGGAGGGTGTGGAAGCCCTCATAATGCCTGGCGGTGAGAGCACCACCTTCAGCCATCTGATGGACCTGTACGACCTCAAGGAACCCATCAAGAAGTTGGCCGGCGCAGGTGTCCCCCTGTGGGGCACCTGCGCCGGTATGATTATGATGGCCAGGGAGCTGACCGAAAAGAAGCCTATTCCTATGGGGCTCATGGACATCCAGGTAGTACGTAACGCCTTTGGCAGGCAGGTGGATAGCTTTGAGGTGAACCTGGAGATCCGGCCCCTGGGCTGTGAGCCGTTCCGGGCCGTATTCATCCGGGCCCCCGTCATATCCAGAGTGGGGGAGGATGTGGACGTACTCGCTCGCCTCCCCGATGGGCGGCCGGTGGCCGTGCAGCAGAAAAACCTCCTGGCCACCGCCTTCCATCCTGAGCTCACTCAGGACCCTCGGTTCCACCAATACTTCCTGAGCCTGGCTAAAAAGTGACATCTGAGGGGATGATGCAGCTTCGACCCATCAGCGATGCCCTGAGATGTGTCCTCTTAAACACACCCGGTGGCCCTAATCTGGCTGTTACCAGAGATGCGCTCACCTCCAGACGCCTGCCCCCTTCTACTGCCCTGTTGAAAGAGAGCTTATCCCACTCCAAGGACCGATGCACCCTGGTATCCTGGGATGGCCCACGTCTGAGGGCCCTGGCATCGGTGAGGATGCGTGCCGGGCCCAGGGCCTGGGAGATAGAAAGGCTCTATCTGCCCACCCTCAGCCCAGCTTTCAATTACTCCCCTGAGTCCCCCCTTGCTACGGGTGGGCTTAGGGAAGTCAGGAGAGAGGCCGGGGATGAGGGCCACGGTGAGAAAGAGCTTGTAGACCTGCTGGAAGGCCTCGCCAGGTACGCTGGCACCAGGGGCGCTGAACGAGTGTTCCTGCGTGTCCCCTGTGACAACCCTGTGGCCCGTATAGCTCAACGCACCGGCTTCTTCCCTTACTTCGAGGAGATTTTGCTTCAGGGCAACGGTGGCAGTGTGGGCCAGGGGCGCGACGACCTGTCATTGCGGCCAAGGCTGCCCCAGGCTGAGTACGCCCTCTTTCAGCTCTATTCGGCTTCCACCCCTAGCCCTGTACGCTCTGGCCTGGGCATGACCTTTGACCAGTGGAAGGATTCCAGAGATATAAGAGGCAGCAAAGCAAAGGAGGAGGTATATGAGCATGATGGCAGGATAGGGGCATGGCTCGTTTCGGGCTTCAGCACTCGGCCAGCACAGATGGAGCTTGTGGCACACCCCAACGAAGGAGAAGCGCTGTCTGGACTGCTGGACCACGCTCTGGCTCGAAAAGGCGTCCAAGCCTGGTTGGTCCCCGAATATCAGGAGGCCCTGAGAGAACTACTGATTCCTAGAGGCTTCAGAGAAGTGGCGCACTACTCTATGCTCATCAAGACCCTGGCAGCCAGGGTCAAGAGCCCTTCCCTGACTCCCGTGGAGGCGCGAGTTTGGCAACTATAGAAAAATGGATCCAGGATGACCTGGACTCTCTTCTTGATGCTCTGCCACCCAGAGTAAGCACCCCACTCAACACAAAAGATGACCTGCATGAGCTACTGGAGGTAATCCTAGACCTGGGCCGTCCGCCAGAGGCCCGCTTCCCTTCGGGCGACATAAAACTGGACTCCAGAGAAGTGGACGAGGAGGACCTTCAGTACGTGGTGGCCCGCGTGAGCGAGTTCGGCGGCGACAACCGGGCAGGCATTCCCCGCACCCTGCACCGGATCTCGGCCATAAGGAATCGCAAGGGCAGGATAGTGGGCATAACCTGCCGTGTGGGCAGGGCCGTGTTCGGCACCATCAGGATAATCGAGGACCTGGTCTTCTCAGGCAAGAGCATTCTCCTTCTGGGCAAGCCCGGCGTTGGCAAGACCACGATGCTCAGGGAGGTGGCGCGTGTCCTGGCTGATACCGCCAGAAAGCGGGTCATAATCGTTGATACCTCTAACGAGATAGCTGGTGATGGCGATATACCCCATCCTGCCATCGGCCACGCCCGCAGGATGCAGGTCTCTACCCCCGTCCGCCAGCATGCCGTCATGATCGAGGCCGTAGAGAACCACATGCCCGAGGTGATAATTATAGACGAGATGGGCACGGAGCTGGAGGCCGCTGCCGCCCGTACCATCGCCGAGCGAGGAGTCCAGCTTATCGCTACCGCTCATGGCAACACCCTGGACAATCTCATCATGAACCCCACCCTTTCTGACCTGATAGGTGGTGTCCAGCCGGTAACCCTGGGTGATGATGAGGCCAGACGGAGAGGTACTCAGAAGACGATTCTGGAAAGGAAGTCGCCCCCTACCTTTGACGTGGTGGTGGAGATTCAAAGCTGGGAGCGGGTAGCCGTCCACGACGATGTGGCCCACATAGTGGATACGTGGCTGAGGGGCTATCCCGTCGCCCCTGAGTCGAGGTGGCTAGATGAGCTGGGGCAGGTGATGAAGGCCCGGGAAGTAAGCCCTGGCTACGAGTCTTCCCTTGCTATGGCCAGCCAGGAGCCTGGCGATGCTACCCCAGAACGTACCCCTTCCGGGGTCCCCAGCACCCGAGTCTTTCTCTTCGGGGTGGGTCGTGAGAGGGTAGAGCAGGCCGCAGATGCTATAGGGCTTCCCGTAGACGTGGTGAACGAGCTGAGGGGCGCAGATGTAGTCCTCACTACCAAGACCCATTATCGCCGTGGGTCTCAGCTAGTCAGAGTAGCCGAGAATACGGGAAAGCCCATCTATGTGCTCAGGAAGAACACGGTGCCACAGGTGGAGCAGTTCCTGAAGGTGGTGGCCGGGGAGCGGCCCATCCCAGGCCCGGATGATGATGGAGGAGGTCTGATGGACACGGCCCTGCAGGAGGCCCACCAGGCGGCGCAGCGGGTGCTTAATGGAGAGAAGTCCATTGAGCTGTCACCCCAGCGATCATACATCCGCAGGCTTCAACACCTCCTCGCGGAGAGGTATCATGTGGCTTCCGTTAGCAGTGGCAGGGATCCAAATCGCCGGGTCACCTTCTACAGGGCGTAGAATTTCCAAGCTGCTGGAGTGGAGAGAAAGGGAACTTAGCAATGCCTAAGTACCGATTTACCATTGTTGTTGAGCGGGATGAGGACGGTGTCTATGTTGCATCATGCCCCGCTATACAAGGTTGTTATACCCAGGGAGACACCTATGAAGAAGCGGTGGAGAACCTTAAGGACGCTATCACCCTTCACATTGAGGCCAGACGCCAGGTTGGTGAGCCAGTACCCCTGGAAGTGGCAATAGATGAAGTGGAGTTAAATGTCTAGGGTTCGGCCTGTTAGACCACGGGAAGTCATTCGCGCACTTGAAAAGTTGGGATTCGTTTTTATACGCCAAAGCGGTGGTAGCCACGCAGTGTATCGTCATCCAGACGGGAGGTGGACTACCGTCCCCATGCACCCTGGAAAAGACGTTGCCAAGGGTACACTGCGCAAAATCCTGAAAGATATGGGCATTACAGCGGAAGAGTTTTACCAACTCCTCTAAATATCAGTCACATAGTGTGTGAGGAGGAAATCCCATGCCCCATCCAATATTTGTCTCTTTTGAGGGTGGAGAAGGGGCAGGGAAGACCACCCAGGTCAGGGCCCTTGCCCGACGTCTATCCTCTGAAGGCTACCAGGTCCTTTTGACTCGCGAGCCAGGCGGGACGGCTCTTGGAGAGGTAGTCCGCAGGTGGCTGAAGACACGTCCCGGCCTCACGCCCACGGCGGAGCTTTTCCTTTTTACCGCGGCCAGGGCTCAGCACGTTGCGGAGGTTATAGCTCCCGCCCTTAGCTCACAGCAGATAGTGGTCTGTGACCGTTTCGCGGCCTCTACCGTGGCGTACCAGGGCTACGGGCGCGGCCTGGACCTGGAGCTGATCAGCAGGTTGAACGACACAGCTACCAGCGTCCTTCCCAATAATGGGAGGCCAGACCTGACGGTGCTCCTGGATGTACCGGTGGAGGCAGGGCTGGCCCGGAAAAAAGGCATCCTGGGGGACACCTTTGAGTCCGAGGCGGTGGATTTCCACCAGAGGGTCAGAGGGGGCTATCTTGCCCAGGCGTCCAGAGACCCGGAGCGCTGGTTTGTGGTGGACGGGACTCAAAAGAGGAGCACCCTGGCAGCGCAAATCTGGGCGAAAGTCCAACCCCTCCTTTAAACGTGAGCAAGGGAAGGATTAAAATCTCTAGTAGGGGCAGGTTTGAAACCTGCCCCTACTTTTCTTTTCCTAACCTCTCCCGTCGAGGGAGATGGAACTTCACTCAGTCTATAGGTTGCTAGTCAGCGTGGGCTGGGACAGCGTCCAGCTTAGCCTGGATTGCTGCCTTCATCTTGCGGACCCGGCTCAGGTCGGGGTATATGTTACCCTCCGCCTTCCGATCAAAGATTTTCTCGCCGTCCAGGTAGACTTCTATCCGGCTTTGCCCAGCGGGAGTGAGGGTGACAGCTATATCGCCGCCGAAGGCCCTGAAGAACTCGTTCGCCATCCACGTGGCGGTGGCGAGGTGCTGTCAAGAAACGCAGTAGACGATCTCCACGCTGACTTTGCAGTGATCACATGCCATGGGTATCCTCCTCAATATATATCTATCCTTGGACCATATACTAGTTTAGCGCCTATTTTGGCTGAGTCAAGTGGTAGTGGGTGTACTACGTGAACAACCTCGGGATAAACTCGCCCAGGGCGTATCCCACTCCCCCGGTGGCGGCGCCGATGAGCAGGATTTCCAACCCCTGAAAGATGGGCGACCTCTGCACTATACGCCCTTTGCCCATGCCCAGGCCGAATAGCCCCACAAGGGTCACCCCTATGGATATGCCAATAGCTACGCTGCCTTTAACGAAGAAGTAAGGCAGGATGGGGACCAGGGCCCCCGCTATGAAGGCCGCCCCCATGATGAAAGCGTCCTTAACGGGGTTAGAGGTTATCTCCGGGCTGAGGCCCAGCTCCTTCTCCACCATGGTGCGGAGCATCAGGTCCCTGTCCGCAGCTATATGCTCGGCTACCCCCTTCGCCTCATTGAAGCTCAAGCCCTCCCGCTGGTACAGGACAACCAGCTCCGCCAGCTCCTGGGCGGGATGCTCCTCCATCTCC
>CAYWGG010000113.1:0-8490 GCA_964457285.1 uncultured Dehalococcoidia bacterium | reverse complement strand
CCGATGAGATTCATACGGCATCCTTCTTCCCCGGAGCCCAGCCCTTTGTCTTCACGGAAATCCAGCCTGTGCCGGGGGGCGGCCCCACGGACGTTATGCTCAATCCAGGGATAGCCTTCCCCACCAGGTTCCCTGGCGCGCCCGTGGAGACCTACGGCGCTCAGGGCTACTTCAGCTCTGGCATCATGTCGAAGGAGGCCCCGCCGGGAGCGCCAGTCATAGATACCTTTACCCTGAAGTTCGACAAGCCGGGTACTTTTGACTACATCTGTCTGATCCACCCTTCGGTTATGAGAGGCACCGTGATAGCGGAGGAGCCGGGCACCCCAGACCTGCCAGACCAGAAGCAAATAGACGCCCAGGGCAAGAAGGAGATGGATAACCAGTTGGCCCAGATTGAATGGGTTAAGGAAGCAACCAAGGTCATCGGGAAGGAGCCAGGGCCCGATGGCACCACCATCTGGCACGTGCAGGCGGGTGGCATTGCCCGCAACCTCAGGGTGGAACTCTACGAGTTCCTGCCCAAAGACATTACCATACAGGAAGGTGACACGATCATCTGGACGTCCCCATCCTTCCACACCGTGACCTTCCATCCGGGAAGGCCAGCCCCCGAGTTCCTGGTGATAAAGCCCCAGCCTCAGGGGCCGCCACTGCTAACCCTCAACTTCGAGGTGGCAGCCCCTTCCAAGCCCGCAGCCAAGTTTGACGGCACCGGGTTCTGGAACTCCGGGCTCATCGGCGTTGGGGAGGGTCCGCCTCCCTTTGGAGCCCTTCCGGGAGGCCGGGGCTTCTCCATGACCTTCAGCAAGGCCGGGACCTTCGAGTACACGTGCGCCATCCACCAGCCGGTGGGCATGGAGGGCACTGCAACCGTAACGGCGCGACGATAGGCGTATAATTAGTTCCTTCCCCCCTGATGGGGGAAGAAGGCCAGGATGGGGGTGAGTCCACCCTCACCCTGGCCCTCTCCCATCGAGGGAGAGGGGATTTCTACATGAGGTCAACAAAGCTCATCCACGCCTTTATAGGGATGTCTTCCGCTGGGCTGCTGGCAGGGCTGATTATCATGGTGGCAGCGTGTAGCGGGAGCATATCTGCCCCTGCTCCTGCTACTACTGTCCCAACTCCTACTGTTGCTGCTACACAGCCCTCACCCCTGACCCCTCTCCCAATAGGAGAGGGGCCGGAAGTGAGGGTCATCCCCACTCCAGACCACCCTCATCCTCCTGGTACCACTCCGCATATCCACGCTGAGCCGGGCTCCGCTGGAGCAGAACTGGAGAAAGACCTTCAGGAACGGCTGGCCCAGGAAACTCCTGCCCCTCCGGCGGTCCACGAGGGGTCTGAGGGAATCACACTGGGGAGTGGAGAGCAAGGCGAGTCGGTATACCAGGGAGCACGATGTGACCCTACCGCTCCCGTGCGGGAGTACAGGGTTGTGGCCATCAACGTGGAGGTCACCCTGAACAGGTTCCTGGACTACGACCCCGAAGGCAGGATGTACGTCCTGGAGGAGGAGCTGGAGCGGGTTAGGCAGGAGGAGGCCCAGAACAGGGACGCCAGGGCGGATAGGGCAGAATCGGCGGTGTCGCTGGGCCTCCAGGGGGACGCCATCCAGCCCCTGACCCTCAGAGCCAACCAGGGGGAGTGCCTACGCATAGTCTTGAGGAACGCTCTGGAAGGTGGCGAGCCCGCCAGCTTGCACATCCACGGCTCAAGCGCCTACGTGGCCAGCACCGGCGCACCAGCCATCGCCACCAACTCGGACTCGATGGCAGCGTCTGGTGGTGAGGTCGCCTACCAGTGGATGATAGGTGAGGATGAGGGAACGTATTATTTCCACAGCCACGGAGACGGCAGGCTCCAGACCAGCCACGGCCTTTTTGGAGCCCTCATTGTAGAGCCCAGGGGCTCGACCTATCTGAACCCTATCGGCGGAGGGGAGCTAAAGAGCGGGTGGTCTGCCATCATCCAGGACCCCCAGGGAAGTGACTTTCGGGAGTACGCCGTCTTCTACCACGAGATCGGCAATGAGCGGTTCCGGCACCGCACCAAGTCCGGCCAGCTTGTTCCCTTCGTTGACCCCTTCACCAGCTCTTACAAACCTGGGGGCAGGGCGTTGAACTACCGTAGCGAGCCCTTCATGGACCGCCTCCAGTTGCAGTACGATAAGACGGGCGCTTTCGACCGCTCCCAGGCGTACAGTTCCTACACCTTCGGCGACCCGGCGACGCCCATCGCCCGTTCCTATCTGGGAGACCCGGTGAAGACCCGGCTGGTCCACGGCGGCTCCGAGGTCTTCCACGTGCACCACACTCACGGCGGCGCTATCCGCTGGCGGAGGCAGCCCGGCACCGAGGATAGTGGCTTCGACAGGGGTCTCGATAAGTCGCCTCCCCTCCGGCCCCAGGCCTCCGAGAGGGTAGACGCTCAGTCCATCGGCCCCTCGGAGACCTACAACCTGGAATCCGAGTGTGGCAGTGGAGGCTGCCAGCAGAGCGTTGGTGACTTCCTCACCCACTGCCACGTGGCCCATCACTACATCTCCGGTATGTGGGCGATCTGGAGGGTCTACAGCACCAGGCAGGGAGGCGCCGTCTCACAGGATGGCCTCCCACCCCTCATGGAGCTTCCAGACCGGCTCGGCCAGGTGGAGTACGCCGTCACCTCCCGGGAGCTAGCAGGCAGGACGGTAGACTGGAAGGGGCGTACCTTTCAGGTTACCCGGGACAACCTGGCCGAATGGGTGGAACGGCAGCTACCCCCTCCAGGAGTCCCCAAGGGCTACGACGCTTCGGTGCTGGACTGGCGCAAGGAGGGAGACCTGTACCTGAACGAGCCAGATAGCGACCAGGTCTGGCCCGACTTTCGCTCTCCTGCCCCAGGCGTGAGGCCACCCTTCTACTTCGACCCCAGGACGGGAAAGCTGGCCTATCCATTCTTGAGGCCTCATCTGGGCAAGCGGCCCCCCTTCGCACCCAATCACGGCCCTGCGCCATTCCTGAGCCCCATCCAGCAGGGTAGAAGCCCACCCCAGCCAGGGGAAAACGGGCCCTGGAGCCTGTGCCCGGCCGGGACAAAGCTGAGGGAGTTCGTCATTCACGCCATTACCCTGCCCATCAGCCTGAACCGTAAAGCGAATCTGGTAGACCCGGTAGGCCAACTCTACGTGCTGAAAGAGGAGGAGGACGCCATCCGAGCAAAGGATAGCCTTAAAGTCCCCCTTGCCATACGGGCGAACGCAGGTGAGGACTGCGTGGACATCATATTCAAGAGCGAGCTGGAGGACACCGGCGAGAACTTCTTCTTCAGCAAGGTGAATATCCACATCCACTTCGTCCAGTTCGACATTCAGGGCAGCGATGGTGTGAACACCGGGTTCAACTACGAGACCTCGGTGAGGCCCTTCAGGGCCGAAGGGGAGGTCGTTACATCGCCCGCCAGCGCAGGGGATACAGCCGTCGAGCTAAGGAGCGCCAAGCGGTTCCAGCCGGGGATTCTGGTAGGCGTGGGCATGGACCAGGACAAGACCTTCGAGATCAAGCGGATCGCTGAGGTTGACGGAAACAGGGTTGTCTTTGATGAGCCGCTACAGCATCCCCATGATAAAGGGGAGTTCGTAAGCGCCGAGTTCGTGCGCTACAGGTGGTATCCCGACGTAGAGTTCGGGACCGCCTACTTCCACGACCACGTAGACGCCCTGACCTCCTGGAAACACGGCCTTTTCGGGGCTCTCATCTCTGAGCCGCCTGGCTCTACCTACCACGACCCCGGCACGGGGGCCGAGGTGATGAGCGGGACCATAGTAGATGTTCACACGGACTCTATCGTGTCACCCGATGTCACCGGCAGCTTCCGTGAGCTGGTCATGTTTATCCAGGACGACAACCTCATCACCCACATAGGAGACTCCAGCGGCAGCTCCTTCAACATGCGCGTCGAGCCGCTGGAAGCCCGTGGAGGCGACCCATCCCTCCGGTTCAGCAGCGAGGCGCATGGAGACCCCGAAACCCCTATCTTGAACGCCTTTCTGGGCGACCCTATCGTCGTCCGCACCCTGGTAAGCGGGGCCAACGATGTCCATACCTGGCACGTCGTCGGCCATTGGTTTCGAGGCGAGAGGTTCAGCAAAAGCTCAATGCCCATCAGCACCATCCATATCGGCATATCGGAGCGGTACGATCTGGTCATCCCCAGGGCTGGCGGCCCCCAGGAGATGGCGGGCGACTATCTCTACTACAACGGGCGAACCTTCAAGCTCAGAGAGGGAAGCTGGGGTATCATCAGGGTACACGATGGAAATCCCCCCTTTGCAAAAGGGGGGGTGGAGGGATTGCTTCAGAAGCTGCCGGGCCGCGAGGAGGTCCCGAAATCCGCTTCCAGTGTGTGTCCTCCAGATGCGCCCTTGAAGGAGTTCAACGTTGCGGCCATAGAGGTGCCTCTGCCAATGCTCAGTGGGGGAATGGGAAGGATTTACATTCTGGAGGCCGACAAAGCTGCCGTTATCTCCGGCAGCAAGGCCCCTGAGCCCCTGGTGCTGCACGTGAATGTGAGAGATTGTATCAAGGTGCGCTTGAGCAATGAGCTACCAGAGGGGAAGGTATCCTTCCATGCAGACATGCTCGCCTATGACCCCAAGGAGTCTATGGGCATTGTAGCCGGTTTCAACCCCCAGAGCCCAGGGACCCCCAGCCAGACCATCGCACCTGGAGAGAAAAAGACCTACACCTTCTTCGCCCACCCAGATTACGGGGAGACCACAGCCCTGGTGCGGGACTGGGGGGATGTGTTGTCGAACCCCCGCCTTGGCCTGTACGGAGCCATCGTCGTCGGCCCTGAAGGGGCAACGTATACCCATCCCGTCACCAGAGAAGACATCTCGCTGAAATCTAGCTGGAGAGCCGATGTGCTCCCTCCCGATGGGCCAGGCTATCGGGACTTTGCCCTGTTTTTGCAGGATGAGGACGAGGTGATCGGCACCCACGTGATGCCCTATAGCGAACAGGTCAAGGGAGTCGTGGGCCTCAGCTATAAATCGGAGCCTCTGGCAGGACGGTTGAAGAACAACCCAGATACCTCCAGAGTCTTCGTGAGCGATACTCATGGCGACCCCTCGACGCCGGTTATGGAAGCGTACGCAGGGGATGCTGTGAGGATTCACGTCTCTGTCCCCTTCAGCGAGCAGAGCCAGGTCTTCAGTATAGAGGGGCATCGTTGGCCCCTTGAGCCCAGGATGGCAGGGAGCGATCTCTTGAGCTCGGCCCAGGTCGGGGCGACGGAGACATTAAACGTTATCCTGGATCGTGGAGCTGGTGGTCGGGCCAGAGTCCCTGGAGATTACCTGTACGGGGACCACAGGGAGCCTTACAGAGAAGCTGGGCTATGGGGGCTCTTCAGGATCTATGCTCCGGGCGCTGCCAACGCCAGGCTTATGCCCTTGCCTGTCCGGTAGGTCTGTGGTAGCGTTTGTTTGTGGCCCTTCACGCTATTGAAGTCAGCCCGCCCCTGCCTGCATAATTATTTCGCTTCGAGAAATCTTTGGTTAAGCTCCGCCTGCTGACATAAAAGGCTTCAATACTTCGATATGCTAGTGGCAGCAGGCTACGTAGCTTCTGTCAGGAGGGTTGAAATGAATGTGGAAGATTCAAGTCCTCAAAGCCTGACACAGCCCGATGCCTCTCTTTTTGAAGAGCATCTCAAGCACCTTCAAGAGCTCGCTTCCCAGGGCAACTATCGAGACTTCTGGGCCAGCACTCTACGCATAGATGAGATGTTCATGACTTTCAAACCTCTTCTCAAAGAGGAGTTTGACCGATTATGGTCAAGGTACAGGAAAGTCTGTGAGGTCACAGAGCAAGAGGAATCGGTATGGAGAGGACGGGCAAGAGGGAACGCTACAAGGATTGAACAGGAAATAGAGAGGCTCCGCCATAGTCACGCTAATCCTGGCGCTGAGTCATCTGTTACAAGGTATCGTTACGATGGCTTCTGGGCACATGCCAAAGCAATACGGGAGATGTTCGATTCTCTGCCACTACTTGAAGCAGACCTCACGACGCTGTGGACAAGCTACTCCAGCCTGTGCGTCGAGGTTAGGGAGGTACACCAACAAGCACAGGAAGAATCAAGGAAACATCGCCAAAAGATAGAGTTCCTTATCAAAGGTGCAGACTCCAGTGCCGAAGCGTCCTCCAGCAGAGAGGAAATGGGAGGAGCAAGGTCTACGCTACGACAGGCCCTGGAGGTGATGAAAGAGACCAGATTGCTCAGAGGGGATAGGGATCACTGCTGGAACTATTGGCGCGAGGTGAACCAAAAGATAACATCAAAGCAGCAGGACCTTCAAACAGCGTCCTTTACCGAGGCCAAACAGGAAGCTGACAAGTACGTGGGGGATGCCTATCAGGGAGACCCGTACGAAGCCTTACGGTGGATAAAGGAAATTCAGAAGAACGTAGCTGGCCTGTATTTGTCCAGGGAACAAAGGGATGAGTTGCACAGCACCTTAAACGATGCATGGCAGAAGGCCCAAGCGAGGATTGGGGAGATTAAAGAAGAGAGGCAGAGACAGCACGAGGAGTGGGTACAGCGGCAGGAGGAGAGAAAGCGAAGACATGAGGACTGGCGCCAGAGGATGACAGCTAATCTTGCGCGCTGGGAGGGGGAGATCAAAGAGGCCGAAGGAGAGATTTCACAGCTAGAACAGGGCGTTAGCGGTCTACAAGAGGAGCTAGCCCAGGCCACAAGAGCTGAATACGTCCAGGTGCTCAAGCGCATGATAGCTGAGAAACAGGGAGAGATGTCCAGGCTCAAGGAAAGAATGAGCGACTGGCATCGGAGAGTGCAGGAGGTGAGAAGCCAATTGGATCAGGCCGAAGGCTGAGGGACATCTTAGCTTCGGAATTGTGGACAGGACAAAACTGAGTCGGCTATAATAGCATCGGTTTGAACAACGTCACTGCACTCTTAAACCGTGGGTTCTGGGTCCGAGTCTCAGGCCGATCACCAGAAACCACTAATCGCCAGGGGGAAGTGTCGGAACTGGTAGACGAGCATGACTTAGGATCATGTGCCGAAAGGCGTGGGAGTTCGAGTCTCCCCTTCCCCACCAGGAGCTTGCGAGGTACACACCCAGTTATCCTGGCTTGCTGTCTCACAGCCGGCTGAAAGGAATTTATATGGCCACCTTGCTGGATGTCCAGGACCTGAAGACCCATTTCTTCACCCAGGAAGGGGTGGTAAAGGCGGTGGATGGAGTCTCCTACGACCTTGAGGAAGGGGAGACTCTAGGCCTGGTGGGAGAAAGTGGCTGCGGCAAGACTGTGAGCGCCCTTTCCATCATGCGTCTCATTCCAGACCCCCCAGGCAAGACGGTCGGCGGGCAAGTCCTCTTCAATGGCGAGGACTTGCTGAAGCTCAACAACGCTCAGATGAGGCGAATCCGCGGCAGGCAGATTGCCATGGTCTTTCAAGAGCCTATGACCTCCCTCAACCCCGTCCTTACCGTTGAGCGCCAGCTTACCGAGTCGCTGGAGCTACACCTTAGCATGAGCAGGTCAGACGCCCGCAAGGAGGCTGTCCACCGCCTGGAACAGGTGGGTATACCAGACTCGGAGCGGCGCATCAAGCAATACCCCCACCAGTTCAGCGGAGGCATGCGCCAGAGGGTGATGATAGCTATGGCCCTGAGCTGTAACCCCAAGCTCATAATCGCTGACGAGCCCACCACCGCCCTGGACGTGACCATTCAAGCCCAGATACTGGAGCTGATGAAGAGCCTCAGCAAGGAGTACGGGGTTTCCCTGATAATCATTACCCACAACCTTGGAGTAGTGGCCCGCTATGCCGATAGGGTCAATATCATGTATGCTGGCAGAATCATCGAGCGAGGAACAGCGGAGGAGATCTACCGGAATCCCAGACACCCTTACACATTGGGGCTGCTGAACTCGGTGCCCAGGCTGGACCAGCCCAGGAAGGAGAAGCTGGACCCTATAGAAGGGCAGCCACCGGATATGATAAACCTGCCACAGGGGTGTTCCTTCCGAGAGCGATGCCGGTACGCTATTGACAGATGCGCTGAGGAGGTGCCTCTACTCCAGGAGGTAGGGGAGGGCCATCTTTCGGCGTGTTTCGTAGCGAAAGACCTTGTGTCAAAGACAGAGGAGGGCAAGTCATGAACACAGTAGGACATAGGGGGAATGGCCGCTCAGATAACATCCTCGTGGATGTGAAGAGCCTCAAGATGCACTTTCCCGTCACCTCTGGCATCCTCTTCCAACGCACGGTGGGACACATCAAGGCTGTGGATGACGTCAGCTTCTTCATACGGCGAGGGGAGACGTTAGGGTTGGTGGGGGAGAGTGGGTGTGGGAAAACTACCACCGGGCGATGCATACTTCAGCTTTATCGGCCCACTGCTGGGAGCATCCTGTTCGAGGACGTAGACCTGTGCAGCATGAAAGGGCGAGAGCTACGTGCCATGCG
>CAYWGG010000112.1:0-8553 GCA_964457285.1 uncultured Dehalococcoidia bacterium | reverse complement strand
TAGACCAGTGGCCCTTCCCGGGCTCCGATGGCGCAAACTATGGGCACTTCGACCTGATCACGGCGTGTACGACGGAACGCAAGGTTTGTCCATAATAGCTTTATAGCCGGAGGCCAATAGCGCCGGGTTCGTACATCACATCTGGCAGTCGAAAAAGGGTTCCCAAGGGTGGGCCATGAGAATATGGCCCACCCTCCGTTTGAGGCCCTTCCTCTAGCTCTCCCCGGGAGTGGTAGCTTTCTCCGAATCTATCCTCGGCACGTTCGTACCCTCTCACTCGAAAGGACCGAGCGGTGAAGGCTACAACTGGCCTTGTATATGGTATAATGGCCCAGGGCATTTCCTGGTACCCCCTTGCCACCGTCAGCCAATTCCGGTAGAGTATCCACAGCAGGTGACCCTCAAGCTAACTGTAGCATTCCAGCTTCCTATAGCTATATTCAGGAGGATGTCATGACCACAGCCACGTTCGGTTCGAGCATCAAGCGCCGTGAGGACCCCAAGCTCATCACCGGCCAGGGCAGCTATACCGACGACATCAAGCTGTTCGGTATGCTCCACGCCGTGATCGTGAGGAGCCCCCATGCCCACGCCAGGATACGTAGCGTAGACACCTCCAGGGCTAAAAACCATCCGGGTGTGGTAGCTGTATATACCGGGGTGGAGTTGCAACCCCATCTTGGAGCCCTCGCAGTGGGCTGGCTCCTGCCAGGCCTAAAAATGACCTCCCATTACCCTATGTCCATTGACAGGGTCCGGTTCGTTGGCGAGGCTGTTGCTGTGGTGGTCGCAAACGACCCCGCGGCTGCGGTGGACGCTGCCGGTCTGGTAAACGTGGACTACGAGCCCCTGCCTGTCGTAGTGAACCCGGAAGAGACTACGAGGAGTGGTGCTCCACTGATACATTCGGAAGCCCCAAGCAACATCGCCTGGGAGTGGGAGGTGAAGGGTGGTGACATCGAGGCAGCGGCAAGGCAGGCAGAGGTGATAGTACGCCAGCGGCTCATCAACCAGCGCCTCATCGCCAACCCCATCGAACCCCGAGGGGTAGTGGCCGACTATAACAGGGGCACCAACCATCTTACCCTCTGGTCCTCCACCCAGGTGCCCCATCTGGTAAGGCTGTTAGTATCCCTTGCCATAGGCCACCCTGAGCACCAGTTACGGGTCATCGCTCCCGACGTGGGCGGTGGCTTCGGTAGCAAGATATGCCCCTACGTGGATGAAATCATCCTCGCTGCCCTGGCCAAGCAACTGGGACGGCCTGTGAAGTGGATCGAGACCCGTCAGGAAAATTACCTGGCCACCAACCACGGGCGGGACCATATCCAGGACGTGGAGATTATGGGCAACAGGGATGGCACCATCACGGGCATCAGGGCCACGGTCTATGCCAACATGGGGGCGCATCTCTCCGTCTTCGCCCCCCTCATACCCTCATTCCTCTTCGGCCTTATGTTTGTGGGCCCATACAGGACCCCCAACGTCTACGGCAAGGTCTATGGCACCTTCACCAACACCACGCCGGTTGACGCCTACCGGGGCGCGGGCCGCCCGGAGGCCACCTACATACTGGAGAGGCTGGTGGACCTGTTCGCCCAGGAGATAGGCATGGACCCCGTAGAGGTGCGCCGCAAGAACCTCATTCCTCCCTTCGCTAACGGCCACACCATCGCCACCGGGGTGAGCTACGACAGTGGCAACTACGAAGCGGCTTTCAACAGGGCCCTGGAACTGGCGGGCTACCAGGACTTCCGCCAGGAGCAACAGAGGGCCCGCCAGGAAGGCCGCTACCTGGGAGTTGGATTCTCCAGCTACGTGGAAATCTGCGGAGGGGCCCCTGCGGCCATCGCCGCGACCCTGGGGGCCCAGGCGGGCCTCTGGGAAAGCTCCCTGGTCCGGGTCCATCCCACGGGCAAGGTGACGGTGTACACTGGTAGCTCTGCCCACGGCCAGGGGCATGAGACGACCTTCTCCCAGATAGTGGCCTCGGAGATGGGGATACCAATAGAGGACGTGGAGGTAGTCCACGGAGACACAGCCCAGGTCCAGTTCGGCGTCGGGACCTTCGGCAGCAGAAGCGCTGCTGTGGGAGGGACGGCTATCCATCTAGCAACCCAGAAGATCAAGGACAAGGCCAGGAGGCTGGCGGCCCACCTGCTGGAGGCCGCCGAGGCCGACATCGTGTACGAGAACGGCAGGTTGTTCGTCCGAGGCGCGCCCGCCAACGTCAGGACCATACAGCAGATCGCCCTGGCGGCCCACGTGTACACCAGAAATCTGCCCGAGGGTATGGAGCCGGGCCTTGAGGCCACCAGCTTCTTCGACCCATCGAATTTCACCTGGCCCTTCGGCACCCACATCGCCGTGGTAGAGGTAGACCCGGACACGGGTGAGGTGAAGATTCTCCGCTACGTGGCAGTGGACGACGTGGGCAATGTCATCAACCCAATGATAGTAGATGGCATGGTCCACGGCGGTATAGCCCAGGGCATAGGGCAAGCCCTCCAGGAGGAGGCCATCTACGACAACAATGGCCAGCTCATCACCGGCACCATGATGGACTACGCGGTCCCCACCGCCGATGTGCTGCCATCCTACGAGGTGGACCGCACCGTCACCCCCACTCCAGTGAACCCTATGGGGGTGAAGGGGGCCGGAGAGACAGGCACTATCGCCGCCTCGGCTGCCGTGGTCAACGCTGTGGTGGACGCTCTGGCCCCCTTTGGCGTAAAGCACATAGATATGCCCGTCAAGCCCGAGAGGGTCTGGCGCGCCATCCAGTCGGCGAGGGGCTAGTCCTGAGCGGAGTCGAAGGAGTAGATGGCCGCCCAAACTTCCCCCAAATCTATTCAGGAGATTCTGGCGAGGCTGGATGAGGAACACTATATCGCTGACCCAGCCATCGCTACCTCGGTGTATATGGCAATGGCCCTGGGCCGCCCGCTCCTCATCGAGGGGCGGGCAGGCGTAGGGAAGACCGAGGTAGCCAATGTCCTCGCCCGGATTCTTGGCACCAACCTCATCCGCCTCCAGTGTTACGAGGGGCTGGACGTGACCACTGCGCTTTACGAGTGGAACTATCCCAAGCAGCTCCTCTGGATCAAGCTGGACGAGAACGCTCCTCGCACTGCCCAGGAGAAGGAGCAAGAGATATTCAGCGAGGCCTTTCTCTTGAAGCGTCCACTTCTGGCCGCCCTCACCCAGAGCGAGCGAGCCCCGGTGCTGCTCGTTGACGAAGTGGACCGGGCAGACGAGGAGTTCGAGGCCTTTCTTCTGGAAGTCCTTTCCGAGTTCCAGGTGACCATTCCAGAGATCGGCACCATAAAAGCCCAGCTTATACCTACGGTGGTCCTGACATCCAACCGCTCCCGCGACCTTTCCGACGCCCTGCGCCGCCGGTGCCTGTACCTCTGGATTGACTACCCCTCCTTCGAGAAGGAGCTACGCATCGTCCTCGCCAAAGTCCCAGACATCTCTGAGACGCTGGCCCAGCAGATCTGCCGATTCCTTCACGAGACCAGAAAGATGGACCTGGAAAAGGTGCCAGGCATCTCTGAGACGCTGGACTGGGCTACGGCTATGGTGATGCTACACCACAACCATCTCGACCGTGACACAGTGGAGCAGACTCTGGGGTGCCTGGTAAAAGACGTAGAAGACCTACAGAGGTTCAGGGGCGGCGTCCTGGATGAACTCCTGGGGCGAATCTAGCCCTGTGTCAAGCTCGGTCGCACGAGCCAACAGCCCTTGTCACTCCTTTCCATTCGCGAGATGTGTCGCGGGTTAAGCCCATTGAGGAGGGCCAGAGCCTACCCTGAGCGAAGTCGAAGGCATGGGAATGAAAACGACCCAGTTCGCTGGAGGAAGAAGAGATGACCCGAAAGGTGACCATAAGGGACATCGCCAACATGAAGGCCAGGGGTGAGAAGATACCTATGCTCACCGCCTACGACTACACCACGGCCAAACTGGCCGATGAGGCGGGCATTCCCATTATCCTGGTTGGGGACAGCCTGGGTATGGTAGTGCTGGGCTACGATTCTACCATCACGGTGACTATGGAGGACATGCTACATCATATCAAAGCTGTAGCCCGGGGAGCCAAACGCGCTTTGATTGTAGGCGACCTTCCCTTCATGACTTATCAGATAGACGCATCCCAGGCCATGCATAACGCCGCTCGGCTCCTTCAGGAGGGTGGCGCTCAGGCAGTGAAGCTGGAAGGGGGAGAGAGAGTTGCGGGCATGGTGCGCCGGGTTGTGGAGTGCGGTATACCTGTCATGGGCCACATCGGCCTGACACCCCAGTCGGTCCATGGCTTCAGCGGGTACAGGGTCCAGGGCAAGGAAAGGGGAGAGGCTGCCCAGCTAGTCAGGGATGCGGTTGCCCTGGAGGAGGCTGGCACCTTTGCCGTAGTCCTGGAGCTGATGCCCGCAGCCCTTTCCAGGGTCATCAGCCGACGGCTTTCCATACCTACCATAGGCATTGGCGCAGGGCCCCACTGCGACGGCCAGGTCCAGGTGCTGCACGACTTGCTGGGACTATACACCGATTTCGTGCCCAAGCATGCCAGACAATATGCCCAACTGGCGGAGAACATAGCCGATGCCTTTAACCGTTATATAGCTGAGGTAAAGAGTGGCTCCTTCCCTACCGATGAAGAGAGCTTCAAGATGGACGAGAGTGTTCTGGAGGAGCTTGAGTATAAGGCTCCTGTCCCAGAATAGGCTTGTGGTAGAATAACAATGAAAGACTTGTTGGGAGAAGGTCTGACTCTATGTGTCCGACGATACTTCTCAAGCTTAGTTACGGGATTCTGGAGGAGTCCCTGCTACACCCAAGTGCGATTCTTGGTGGTATCCTAGGATAATCGCAGCCACCTTGCCAGACATAGGAACCAGGCTTGAGATGGTCGGCAGCAGCTTGCCCTCCAGATAGATGGTTCATAATGCTCAGTTTATATTTGGCTTGTTTGTGATTATTCTAGGACACTACCGTTTATTTTGAAATAGCTAATAGACCTGATACTCTACGTATGAGTGAGCTTAGAGAGAACTTATTGAAAACTTTCTTCGCTATCTTGACTGCGCCTATTGGGATAGTGGGGGGCAGAGAGTTGGGATAGAATCCAGGTAAATCTACTGATATGCAAGTCCTCACCACAATCGCCGATTTCCAGAAAGCCCGCTGCCAGCTCCGGGGCACCCTGGGCCTTGTGCCCACTATGGGTTATCTGCACGAAGGTCACCTGACCCTGGTGCGCCGCGCCAAGGCAGGGAACGATACGGTGGCCGCGAGCATCTTCGTCAACCCGACCCAGTTCGGCCCCAGTGAGGACTTCAGCGCCTACCCCAGAGATATGGAGCGGGACCTGGCCCTTCTGAGTGCTGCGGGTACAGACCTGGTCTTTGCTCCCTCAGTAGAGGATATGTACCCACTGGGCTTCGAGGCGTGGGTTGATGTGGGAAAGGTGTCGCAGCCCCTTGAGGGTGCGCGCCGCCCTGGGCACTTTCGTGGTGTAGCTACCGTTGTGGCTAAGCTCTTCAATATCGTCCGGCCTGATAAAGCCTACTTCGGCCAGAAGGACGGCCAGCAAGTGGCGGTGGTGAAGCGAATGGTCGCCGACCTCAACATGGGGATAGATATAGTGGTGGTGCCTACCGTGCGGGCCCCCGATGGCCTCGCTCTGAGCAGCCGTAACGTGTATCTAACGCCAGAGCAGCGGAGCGCAGCCCCCGTGATCTACAAAGCGCTGTGCCAGGCCCAGAAGCTCTGGGAAGAGGGTGAGAGGAGTGGAGAGCGGCTGCGTCAGGAGGTACGCGGTATCCTTGAGAGAGAGCCCCTCGTCGAGGAGGTTGACTACGTCAGCGTGGCCGACGCCGCCAGTCTTCAGGAGGTGGGCACCATACAGCAGCCGGTCATGGTCTCCGTAGCGGTGCGCATGGGGAAGACCCGGCTGATCGATAACGTCCTGTTAGGTTGACCAACCCGCTTCAGTTGAGGGGTAGCCTGAGCCGCCGGATTACCTCCTGGTGGTGCCAGATGAGGCTTTTTGCTCCCTGGAATACGCAGAGGTGACAAAGTCGGGAATCTGGGTCCAGCGCACCCCCTGAGGGTCGTGGGGGACCTCTAACTTGTTCCCCCGGGAGTCCTCCAGCCCCAGAGGATGGCACACCAGCTCGATCAGGTTGCCGTCGGGGTCGCGGATATAGGTGTAGTGCTCGCCGTTATCCTCGCGGCGCCCCTGGAACTGGTCATCCTCTGCGGTACGGGGAGGCCCGACGTTAGCTCCCGATGATCGGGAGTATGGGACTTCCAACTCCTTGAGCCGGGCGAGCATCTCATCCCAGTTGTCAACCTCTACGGCGAAGTGGCTTGAAGGTATGTTGGCAGGATTTGGGGTCTCGGTGAAATGCATCTCGCCGGAGCCTATCCTGAGCTGTAGCTGCCTCTTGTTGACCTCCGGGCCCCGGTCAAGAAACTCAGCGCCGAGCACTCTCTCGTACCACTCCCTGGTCCGATGCCGGTCTTTGATCTGC
The DNA here is from genome assembly GCA_964457285.1 of uncultured Dehalococcoidia bacterium. Lineage (GTDB taxonomy): Bacteria > Chloroflexota > Dehalococcoidia > Lucifugimonadales > JAGWBF01 > CAYWGG01. The sequence continues at coordinate 2,011 of CAYWGG010000112.1, read as the reverse complement.
ACATTGACGTGGTGTATCATCTTAATCCCAGCCATCGCTTTACCTCCTGCCGCATAGTTGGTCTGCCGACGTCACGGTTATGGGTATCGTGAGAAGTCGAACCCCTCTTTTGTTATGCACTCGATCAATGCAGGCTGGCCCGTCCTGGTAACCTCAATGGCGCGCCTCAACGCAGGAATGAACTCCGCAGGCTTCTCTACCCTCTCGCCCCATCCGCCCAGGGCCCTGGCTACGGCGCGGTAGTCTCCACCTTGAGAGTGGGCCCTGTATCTCTCTATGGCGAAGGGCATAGTCCTGCGCTCGATAGCCATTGCCCCGTTGTTGAACACTATGGTCAGGATACCTATCTCGTTCCTGACGGCAGTCTCTATGTCCATACCCACCATGCCAATAGCGGCATCACCCATGATGTTGATGCAGAGCTTGTCTGGCTCTGCCAGCTTGGCCCCCATAATGATGCCCAGGCCATACCCTAGCTGGGTTGACTTGCCCCATCCCATGTAGCTCCTTGGAGTAACACTCTCCCAGAAGGGCACTATCTGGTCGCGGGGGCTGCCGGCGTCGTGGGTGATGATGGTATTGGTGCGGTCAACGCTATGCATCAAGTCCCAGATGATGCGGTAGGGATTGATGGGGATTTCGCTGGAGGTGAGCTGGGGCATCCACTCGTCCAGCCACTCCCTCTTGGCTGCCTGCACCTCCTCCGCCACCGCGCCATCGTTGCGCTTGCCGATGCCGTTGGTCTGCCTCTTGACTTCCTCGATAAGGCCCTGAAGCACCAGCCGGGCATCGCCAACGAGGCCGTAGTCGGCCCTGTAGTCCTTGTTCACGTCCCCAGGGTCGTTGGTGGAGTGGACCATGACCTTGCCAGGGGGGATAGTCTTGCCGTAGTTGGTGCGGGTGAAGCTGCACCCTACGCCGAACACAACATCGGCCTTCTGAAGGAAGACGGATATGGGCTTGGTGGTTGATACAGCCGAAGCGCCCAGGGCCAGGGGATGGTTTTCCGAGAAGGCGCTCTTGCCCGGCATAGTAGTCATCACCGGGGCCTGGAGAAGCTCTGCGAGCTGTTCTAGCTCATCGGTGGCCTCGGCGTACATCACGCCCTGTCCGGCGTGGATGACCAGGTTCCTGGCTTTAAGGAGGACTTGCGCGACCTCCCTCACGTCCTGGGGATCGGGCGCAGCCTTATTGCCCTTGACTGGCGTGTAGTCCAGGTCTCCCTCCAGCTCGGCGGTCCAGATGTCGCGGGGCACCTCCAGAAGCACGGGGCTGGGCTTCCCCGTCCTGAGCTGGTAGAAGGCACGGCGCATCAGCTCCGGTATCCGCTCCACTTGGTTGACCTGCGCCAGCCACTTGGTGACGTGGCTGTAGTTGTCTACGGCGCTGAAGATGGGACGTATGGCGGACCTGGTGGTGGCCTCCCCACCAGGGAGCAGCAGGATGGGCACGTTGTCGGAGAAGGCCTGGGCCGCTCCAGGAAAGGCGTTTTCGGTGCCGGGGCCATGCTGCATGGCGAACACGCCAATCCTCTTGCCATTGGTGGTCCGGCTGAAACCGTCGGCGATGGCCGTTCCCATGCGCTCCTGGCGGCAGAGAAGTGGCCTGATCCCCGCCAGGGCGCACGCCTCGATAAGAGGCTGCGCAGGGTAGCAGGACAGAAACTCGGTGCCTTCTCTCTTCAGTATCTCCGCGATGGCGGCTGCTCCGTTCATCGTCACTCCCCTTCTGTTGGCGTTGCACCGCAGTCTAAAGGCCTGTCTTGAGCGAAGTCGAAAGGCTGCGGAATATATGCCCCCGCCTTATGCTCTTTAATAACTTAAATGGACATTTCTGATATTCCCCCTCATCCTAACCTTCTCCCGCAAGGGGAGGAGGCATTATTTCCTCTCCCTTGATGGGAGAGGATTAAGGTGAGGGTGAAAAGCATTTTGTCCAATCAAGTTGTTAAAGTGTATCAGGCGGGGGTTAAGGATAGTTTTGCTTTGATGAGGCAATTGTAGTGGTGTCT
>CAYWGG010000111.1:0-8576 GCA_964457285.1 uncultured Dehalococcoidia bacterium | reverse complement strand
CTTGTTTTAAAGCCCTCCAGGCCATCATGATTCACCTCCATCACAAAAAATTCAGCTTCTATTGTAGTCAAAGTTTCTGCCCTTGAAAATAGGGGATTATCTCTCTAGCCACCGTCTCTATGTGTCTTGGGCGGTCTTCGTGGGGGCAGGCCCAGCTAAAGAGGAAATGCCTGGCCCCCGCGTCCACGTACTCCTCGAGGCGGCGTATGCACTCCTTCACCGGGCCCAGGACGCAGTACTGTCCCACGATGTCCATGAAGTTGCCAGAGTAGAGGTACTGCATACCAAGGGAGCGGGCCGCCACCTGGGCTGCCTCCTCCCTGGTGTCGTAGATGGAGATGAACTGGAAGTTGGCCCACTGAAAGCCTGTCCTGAGCGAAGTCGAAGGATCGGAGAGGTCCCGGCCCTCCTCCTGGGCCAGGGCCTTAATCGCCGTCAGGCTGTCACGGTATCGCTCCGGGCTGTAGAGGTAGGGGAACCAGCCATCGCCGTAGCGGACGGCGCGGCGCATGGCGGCCTCCCGCCGCCCCGCCACCCAGATGGGGGGATGGGGCTGCTGAACGGGCGGCGGCACGATGGTCACGTCGTTGAGCTTGTAATAGCGGCCCTGATAGTCCACGTGCTCCTGGGTCCAGAGGCGCTTGAGGACCTCGAGGCACTCGTTAGACCTGCCGCCCCGCTGTTTGGCGGATATACCTGCCGCCTGAAACTCCACAGGGAACTCGCCCCCCACTCCTACCCCCAGGGTAAGGCGGCCACCAGAGGCGATGTCCAGGGTGGAGGTGAGCTTTGCCAGGATGGTGGGGTGGTAGAAGGGAAGGAGCACCACTGAGGAGAGGAGACGTATCCTGCTGGTGGCCCCGGCGGCCACGGCCAGGACGGGCAGGGCAGCGCTGGAGGGCCCCGGAGGGTTGCCCCGCATGAAATGCTCGCCGGACCCTGCGTACTCATACCCCAGCTCCTCAAGCAATTGGGCCTCTGCTGCCGTCTCCTCGACGCCCAACCCCAGGACAGCCCCAAAGTGAAGCGCTGGGTTAGCCATGTATATACCTTCCCTCCCCGTTAACTCAAATACACGGACGCTGAAGTCAGGAATGCATCCTCCGGTTTTCCCAAGAACTCACCACTGGGGTAAATGGATGACTCGTACTTCTCGTCGCTATATTTATAGAAGGCAAAACCCCATCGGTCGTCATCAAAATACCTGAGGCGGCACAGATGGGTTGGAGTGTTGCGGAGCCGTTCAATAAACTCCTCTAGTGTCTCTCCCCAATCCTTCGTCGGAGGCCAGCCCTCGCGGACCTCAGGCTCAGAAAAGGCATCAATGTAGCAGAAATGGCCCCTGAAGCGGATGTCCAGGCGAGTATACTTTCCTTTGAAGTGCTCCTCGGCAGCGGCGTTAATGCGCCTCACAACTTCAGGTTTGAGGCGCTCAGGGATTTTCACGCCCCCCGAATCCGGATCGAATACCCATACTTTACGCGCTGGCATGAGTTCCTCCAAATCCTTGTCAGAAGTTGCGCACCCTCCCTGTCACCATGAGCGTAGCGAAGGGTCTGGGGGATTTTCTTCGCTTCGCTCAAAATGACTGCCCAGCTACTGCTACTTCGCTACCCAGCCCGAATCAACACAGATATATAACAACCCGGCTGCGCTGTCAACCTTCATCCGTCCCCTCTCCGAAGCCGCATCACAATCGGCTGCGGGGGGAGCACCTGATGTGAGGTCAAGCTGAGTATATCCACTTACCACTAAATTAGCCCCTACACCAACAAAGCCTGCGTCGGAAGTTAAGCGTAATGCGCTTGTGCTTCCACTAACTGTGGAAATGGTCTTACCTGCAATATATACGTCGTCTACAGATAAAGGACCTTTCACATCCAACTTCGCTTGGGGACTCACCGTCCCGATGCCAATGTTGCCATTTCCGGCTACAATAAGTCTTTGTTGACCAGAAGTACTAAGCGAAATAGGTGTATTTGACGATGGAGTCGTTTTAATATCGAGAACATTAATCCCTGGATCATAAGCAACCTTACCACCCATATTATTATTCACGATTTCAACACCGCCACCACCTGGAGGAACAACCACTGTGAGCTTGTCTGAAGGGCTCGTCGTCCCGATGCCAACCTTATCTCCTGTGTTTGTCACATACATACTTCCCGAACCGGCACCCCCCCAGCCTGTAGCCCAGTCCAGTGGGAACCAGCCCGCTGGGAAGAACCTGCAATCGTTGTCAGGGCCGACAATCCGCACCTCATGAGTATGGGTGTTGACGCAGGCATGAATCCTGCCAGTATCACCCCCGTGGGCGCTGACCATCGCGGATATGCCTACACCCAGGACTGCTCCCAGCGCCATGATGAAACCGACTCCCACTCCCAGTATTAGCCACCGCTTCGCAAACGTCAGCTTGCCCATTTTGTCCCCCTTTCCGCTGTGATGGCCTATGTATACTATTTTAGGCACAAGCGGTCAAGGGGAGAATCTAGGGGCACAAAAAAGAGTAGGGGCGTACGGCCGTACGCCCCTTGGCCCTCACCCTCAGTCCCTCTCCCACAGGTGGGAGAGGGATGTCCGCAGGACAGGGTGAGGGCTACGACTTACACGGAACGGTAAAGGTGAAGGTGCTGCCTTTACCTACCTGGCTCCTGGCGGTTATCCTGCCCCCGTGGGCCTCCGCCAGGCGCTTGGCGATGGTGAGGCCAAGGCCCACGCCTCCCGTGGCCCTGGACCTGGACTTATCTACCCTGTAGAAGCGCTCGAACACGTAGGGCAACTCCTCCTCCGGAATGCCTATGCCCGTGTCTTCCACACTCACCTCTACCTCATCGGCCCTTCGGTCCACCATCACCCGGACCTTGCCTCCTGAAGGGGTGTAGTTGACGGCGTTGACCAGCAGGTTGCGGAGCACCTGCCCTATTCGTTCGGGGTCTGCCTGAATCTGGGCATTGCCGGGAGCATCCCCGGATATACTGATGCCTTTTGCTTCGGCCCGGGGGCCTACGGCTGCTACGGCCTTCCTCACCAGGTCTGCCAGGTCGCAGGGCTGGATATAGAGGGCGATCTGGCCCGACTCTGCCAGGGCCAGCTCCTGAAGGTCCTCTATCAGACGGGTGAGGAGGAGGACTTCCTCATGCACGGAGTCGAGGGTGGCGGCATCGGCGCTCATCACCCCATCCCGCATGGCCTCAAGATAGCCCCTTATGTTAGATAGTGGGGTGCGCAGCTCATGGGCTACGTCGGCCACCAGGCTGCGGCGTATCTCCTGGGTCTTTGCCATCTCTTCCGCCATGGTGTTGAAGGTGCGGGCCAGCTCACCCACCTCGTCCCTGGAGCGCACCGCCACTCTGCCAGAGAAGTCCCCTCGGGCCAGGGCCCTGGCCGCCCTGGAGAGGGACTCCACCGGCGCCAGGATGCGTCTGGAGAGGAAGAAGGTGAGCGCCACTGCCACGCCCGCAGCAAAGACCCCGCTCCAGATAAGAGAACTGTTGACGGAGGGCAAGTTGCGCTCAGGCTGTGGAGCGGCGGTCTCGTCAGGGAAAGGCTTGGGGTTGATGAGCAACACGCCCTGGCCCCCGCCAGGGCCTGCTACCGGCAGCGTGTGGGTCGCCTCTACGGGGCCTCTCATGGTACGCCCTATCAGGGTGCGGCGAGAGTCGGCTACCACCATACCCCTGGGGTTGACCACCACTACCCGCTGAAAGTAAAGCTCCCCCACCTGCTCTACCACACCCTGGGCTTCGTGCCAGCCTTCGGACTTGGCATAGTAGTTGGACAGCATCGTCTTGAGGCGCTCGGATTGCTGCGTCTCGGTGCGGTCCTGGAAGCGCCCTATCTCGGTGCTGGCGGCGCGGCTGACAAAGAAGGCCGCCATGCCCAGGGCAACGGCGATAACCAGTACAAAGCTAAGCAGCAGCCGCCAGCGAAGGCTATAAAACAAGGCTAGCCCCCTTCGACTTCCCCTTCGCTCCGCTCAGGGCTTCGGCTCAGGACAGGCTGAACTTGTAGCCCATTCCGTAGACGGTCTTGATATACTGAGGCCGGTTAGGGTCTCTCTCGATCTTACGCCGTAAGTTCAGGATATGCACATCCACCGTCCGCTCCAGGCCATCGAAGTCGTATCCAAAGGCCCTGTTCACTAGCTGGCCTCGACTGAAGACGCGGCTAGGCTCACGAGCCAGGGTAGCCAGGATTCGGAACTCGGTGGGGGTAAGGTGTAGCTCCTGCCCCCTCAGTTTCACGCTTTGCTGGTGGAAGTCTATCTTAAGCTCTCCCCGCTCCACCTCCCTGGGCCCACGATAAAGGGAGTCCTCGGCGGTACGCCGCAGCACCGCCCGTACTCTGGCTGCCAGCTCCCTGGGGCTGAAGGGCTTGGTCACGTAGTCGTCGGCCCCCAGGTCAAGCCCCTCCAGCTTGTCCTGCTCGGTGCTCAGCGCCGTCAGCATTATGATGGGCACATCCGACTCCCGTCTAAGGGTCCGGCAGACTTCCATGCCACTGACGCCAGGCATGAGAAGGTCCAGGACTATCAGGTCTGGCCGCTCCTCTCTGGCAAGCTCCAGACCCTTTGTTCCATCGTAAGCGGTCAAGACCTGATAGCCGTCCCTTTTCAGGTACAGTCCCACGATGTCGGCGGTCTTGTGGTCATCTTCAACTATAAGGATACGCCGCTGTGCAGAAGCCATAGGGCACCTCTCCCTGGCCCTACCATTCTTAGGTATATATATATTGTAGCCCAGCAGCCTTTAAGAAAATGTTAAGAAGAGGCCTTCGATTTCTTCGAGGGCCTCTGGGCGCTTCAGGCTTCTTGCGGAGGCGTTTTGAGCTTATACCAATTCTCTCAGTGAGGACTGTATGTTTGTATCGCCCTTCGACAGGCTCAGGGCGAGCGGGATGAGTCCCGCTCATGGTGAGCTTGTCGAACCATGAGCGACCAAGGCATTGATAGCCCTGTCAGACAGAATTGGTATTAAGCCTGGCCAACTTCCTTTGCCAGGTCTTCAGCAAAGTTCTCGTAGGGTCGCAAGGGCAGGATCTCCATATCTAATGAGCCGCCCATAGCTCTGAAAATGGGCAGGGAGGCCAGGGCGCGGTCGAGGTCATCGTGGGATGGAACGTCAACGATCACCAGCACCTGCCTCTTACCGGCCACCTTCCAGATGCCCTTGACGACCCCGGCCTCTGCGGCACCAATAGCGGCTTGGGCCTCCTGGTACCAGATATGGTATAAGCGCTCAATAGGCATGTCCGTCGGCTGATTGACCCTGACGTTGAGAAAGAACAGCATATCATTCCTCCTTGTAATGCTCTCAATAGTAGATATTCTGCTCTGGCTATGGCCTCTATCGCGCCCTCGGCCTGATGTTCTGGTTGTGGCTGAACAGGTTCGTCGGGTCGTACTTGCGCTTCAAGGCTGCCAAACGCTCATAGTTGGCACCGAAGGCCTCCCTGATCAGGTCCGCACCCTCCTCTGCCTCGGTGCCTACCTGATTGACGTAGAAACCCCTTGTGTATGGTAGCATCGCCTGTGAAAACTCCCGCGCCCACCTGACGTGTATCTCTGACTCTCCAGGATCGAGCCAGGCCGAGAAGGCGGCCCACTCACACCAGGCGTCCCGATGTCCAAAGGCAGTGGCATCGCTAGCGGCGCGGTTAGCGGCGTTGCCCAGTTGCTGGAAGATCATGCCAGACAGTGGCGAGGTGACCTGCTTGAAGTGGGAGAGCATGGTGTCTATGGCATCGTCGCTCATGTCCTTCATAAAATGGGACTTGATGTAGTATTGGCGGCCGGGCGGAGTCAACGGAGCCAGCAGCGTCTGGGCCACTGTGTAGGGCATGGGCTGGATGTGGTCTGCCAGCGGTGGGCCAAACTCCCTGACGGGCCGCAGGGCCCGCTCGCCCTCCTGAATGGAGCCGTGGTAGCAGACGGCAATCACGCCTACCTTGTGGCCCTCGGGCGAGGTGCCAAGGCCCGCTACCGTGTTCATCTCATCGGGTATCTTGCGGGAGAAGTTGCTGTAGAACCGGAGGAACTCCCTGGCCTTATCGTAAGGATAGAACGCCAGGCCCGCTAGCACCATCGGGCCGACGGAGTGGAGCTGGTACTCGAAGGAGGTGACGACGCCGAAGTTCCCGCCGCCGCCCCGAACGGCCCAGAAGAGGTCCTGGTTCTCGGTGGCGCTGGCGTTCAGGAGCCGTCCATCGGAGGTAACCACATCTACAGATATGAGGTTGTCGCATGCAAGGGCGTGCTTGCCCGAAAGCCAGCCTATGCCGCCACCCAGGGTGAGCCCCGCGATGCCCGTATCGGCGTCGGTACCCCCGGGGGTCGCCAGGCCGAAGGCCTGAGTCTCATGGTCTAAGTCGCCCCACTTGGTGCCACCCTCGGCGCGGGCCGTGCGCCTCACGGGGTCCACGCGAACGCTCCTCATCAGGGACAGGTCAATCACCAGGCCGCCGTTGCACAGACAGTTGCCAGGGATGTTGTGGCCGCCGCCTCGGACCGAGACTAGGAGGTTGTTGTTACGGGCAAAGTTGACGGAGCCGATCACATCGGAGGCCCCCAGGCATCGGGCGATAAGGGCGGGCCTCTTGTCTATATTGGCGTTCCAGACCTTGCGGGCCTCGTCGTAGCCATCGTCGCCGGAGCGAAGAAGCTGGCCTCTCAAGCCCTTCTTGAACTCTTCTATGGTTCCTTCCCTAAGCATGGCATCGGTGCCTCTGAGGGTAGTAACTCGCAGGTCTACCATAGTTCCCTTCCTCCTATGAAAAACTCTCGTATATTATATACCTCGCCTACATATAATAGCCACCTGGAGAGTCGAAAGGCCCTGGCCACATCTTGACCTTGGGCCCCTTCCCTAGTACTATGGACAAAGCCCGATGGCCGAAGAAGGCTTTGAAAATAAGGAGAATGGGACTCATGTCAAACGGATGGACAGAGGAATTCGTCAATGTAGGTGGCACAAAAGTCCAGCTCCTAAAAGGAGGAGCGGGCAATCCACTGCTGATTTTGCACGGCGCAGGTGGCAACCCTGGCTGGCTTCAGTACCACCAGCGCCTGGCGGAGCGGTTCCAGGTATACGTGCCTTCCCACCCCGGCTTTGGCAAGTCCGAGCGCCCCCAATGGTTGGAGAGCATGGGAGACATGGCCTGCTTCTACTCCTGGTTCCTGGAGGAGATGGGACTGGAGGGGATACCAGTCATAGGGTTTTCTATGGGAGGCTGGCTGGCGGCGGAGATGGCGGTGATGTGTCCCCACGCCTTTGACAGGCTCGTCCTGGTGGATGCCGCAGGCATCAGGCCGACCCAGGGAGAGATCACTGACATTTTCATCATATCTCCCCAGCAGGTTGTCGAGAAGTTGTTTTTTGACCCCAAGCAGGCCCCTGAGTACCAGCAGATATATGGCCGAGAGTTGACGCCGGAGGAGCAGGAGATTCAGACCACCAACCGGGAGATGGCGGTACGCCTGACCTGGAGGCCTTACATGCACGACCCCCGGCTGCCTGCACTGCTGCAAAGGGTGAATGTCCCCAGCCTTGTAGTATGGGGCCGCCAGGATGCCCTCGTACCCCTGAACTGCGGGGAGTTGTATCACCAGTCGTTGTACGGCTCCACTCTGAAGGTCATAGAGAACTGCGGCCATGTTCCCCAGATGGAGAAACCCAAAGAGTTCGCGGACACCGTCCTCGAGTTCCTGACAAGGAGAGCACGGCGAAGGGCGCGCTAAGCCAGCTGAATTTTGAGGCAGGAGGTGCAGGAAGATGGCATCCCAGTGGACGACCATACCCGTGGATGGACAGAATATGTGGGCTTATATGAGCCTGCCTGATGGTGCGGGGCCTCATCCAGGAGTTGTAGTCATTCAGCATGGCCCCGGTCTTAATAATTTCATACAAGACTTCACCAGGAGGCTGGCTGCCGAAGGATACGCTGCCATCGCCCCCAACATGTATCATCGAGATGACCCCACAGTGCAGGGCGAAACGTTCTTTGACAAGATCGGAAGGCTCAGGGACGACACGGTTATTGAGGACGTCAACGCTACCATCAGGCATCTCTCGACCCTTCCTATGGTGAGAGGCGACAGAATCGGAATCACCGGATTCTGTTTCGGAGGTCGGGTGGCTTACCTGATGGCGGCGGTCAACCCTGTCATAAGGGCATCGGGACTTTTCTACCCCTGGCACATCATGGCGCCCTGGGGAGAAGGCCCCTCACCCCTGGACCGCACCCCTAGCCTGAAGAACTGTCAGGTAGTAGGCTTTTTCGGCGAAGATGACCAGGACCCCACCGTCGAAGAGGCAAGAAAGATAGACGCCGAGCTGACCCGGCAGGGCAAATCCCACGAATTTCACTACTACGCCGGAGCTCCACATGGCTTCATGGCTAACACCAACCCCGAAAGATACCGGCCTGGGGCCGCAAGGGATGCCTGGGGAAAGCTCCTGGATACGTTCCAGAAGCACCTGTGCAGCTAGGTCCAGAGAAACCCACTCCAGGCCGACTATAGGGAGGTCTCCAGATGGTGGATGTTTACTACTTCACTGAAATGCCGTACGCCGAGT
>CAYWGG010000110.1:0-8581 GCA_964457285.1 uncultured Dehalococcoidia bacterium | reverse complement strand
CTATCTACCTGGCCGGAGCTTCTAGCGAACGGGTAGCTGCCCTGGCAAGTCTATGAGTCCTCGACTTTGAAAAGCGTTGAGAAGCTGAAAGATAAAGCTGCTAAAGAACTTCCCCTCTTCATCAAAAGCCCTGGTCTCATCATCTCCCCACTGGTCTCTGGGAGGTATCTTGAAGCTGATCTTGCCATTCTCCGTTTTATTTACTTCTATGAAACCCACGGCAGGGGCCACCTCGGCAGCGTTGGCGCTGTTCCAGGGCTTTACCAAAAGCTTCAGCTGGGAACCCAGGACGCCCTTCGCGGCGCTTATCCGGTAAATATAGCTATCGTAGGTGAAGCTGGGGACCTCTTCGTCCAGTATGGACACGATTTCCCTCATACTGACCTTTAGCTCCATCTCCACCCCCTCCTCCAGAAGAAAGTAGCCAAATCCAAATGACATAAAGACCTCCTGAAATACCTGCAGACCTATTTTGGACATGCTCGGATGAGCCTTCAAGGGCTGAGAGGCTGCCTTTCTACTCATTTTTGCGCAAAAGGCTTTCTTGAACTCATCCCAAAAATCATTTGGTTCTTCAGAGTTTTGTGTGGGATTAATCCCTCACCCCGGCTTTCGGCCACCCCTCTCCCAATGGGAGAGGGGCCGGGGGTGAGGGCTATGAGGCTGCGGTGTCCCGGAGAATTTTGGGATAGCTTCTTCAGAAGAGGCCAAGTACGGGGGCTCACTCGTTCCTGAGCACTGCTACACCACCGCTGGCTGTGGGAATGCCCCGCCACGACTGGGCCAGCCCTACCCGGGCGGCCTTTACCTGACGCTCGCCGGCCACGCCGCGTAGCTGCAATACCACCTCTAGCACGCTGCGTAGCCCTGAAAGGTCGTAGGTATAGCCGCAGCCCAGGCTTCCGCCTGAAGCGTTCACGGGAAGCTGTCCCTGGGGATGAAAGACACCTTCCTCAAGGCACCTTCCCGCCTCTCCAGGCCGGGCCAGCCTGAGAGCTTCCAGGTGCTGTAGCTCCTTGTAGGCGAAGGTGTCGTCCACCTCGGCCAGGTCTATCTCCCTGGAAGGGTCCCTTATTCCTGCCATCTCATAAGCCATACGGGCAGCCAGCTCCGCATACACGGCACGGTGCCACTCGCGCTCCTCCAGGTTGGGGGTGTGCTGGGCCCAGCCTATGCCATTTATGAACACTGGCCTCCCTTGAAGTCGGGCTACGTTCTCCTCCCTGGCCAGCACCAGCACGATGGCCCCGTCAGCATACTGGGCCGCCTCAGCTTCCTTCAGCGGCTCTGCCACTGGCCTGGACTGAAGTACGTCCTCGATGGATAAGCTGGCGGGGTAGGCGGCTAGAGGGTTGCGGAAGGCGTTGAGCCGGTTCTTCGTTACCACCAGGGCGGCCTGCTCCTGGGTATTGCCCGTGCTTTCCAGGAAGGCCCTCATCTCCAGACCAGCTACGAACCTTGGATGGAAGCCCAGTGGGCGGGCATACACCGGGTCCAGAGCGAAGGCCTCTATATGGGATGGATGGAGGATGTTTGAGGCTTTGCAATGTCCCTCGACCACGGCGATGCCAAACTGGCCCGTCTCCATCTGTAGGACAGCAGAAGCGATGGCGGTAATGCCATCAGCAGCTATAGTATGGACGGGCTTGAGGACAGCGCCTAGCTGGTCGGGCACGTACTCGTCAGAGATGGCCGTACCTTCCAGATAGTCTTCGCTGAGAGATACGAAAGTGTCCACGTCCCGTGGTTCGACGCCTGCGTCAGCATAAGCTTTCACCGCTGCCTCATAAATCATCTCCCGGAAAGAGACCTCAGGCGAAATGGGACGGAAGGGAGTATAGCCCACTCCCACGATGGCTATCCTTTGCCGCATGTATACCTCCTGAGAAAACCTTGATGCCGGGCGGGTGCATTTCATTGTACCCTCACCCTGACCTTCGGTCATCCCTCTCCCAGTGGGAGAGGGGTGGGGGGTGAGGGCTATGGCCGCCCTTCCCATTCATCCTCTGTCAGCCCGTCCTGCTCATCGGGCCCCTCTGACCTCTTTCGCAGCCTTCTTAGCATGAAGCCGACTATAATAACCATCGCGACTACCAGGGCCAGCCCACCTATGAGCAGGGTGTCTATGTAGGCGAAGGGAGATGGACCATCGCCACTGGCATCGTTACGCTCTCCCTGGCTGGGGCCCAGAGACCACCGCTGGTCCAGCTCATCGAGGCCAAAGCCGTAAGCGGCCATGAGGGCTTTTTCGGCCGTATTTCCTTCGTCGAGCTGGCTAAGGAAGGTACGGAACTTTGGAGCGCCCTGGACCTCCAGCAAGTAGCCCACTACGCTTTCGGCCTTGCGGTAGAAATACTGGATAGCTTCAGGCCTGCCTGGGACTGTGCTCATATGTTTTAGAGGCATGAAGCCAGGGCTAGCGCCTCCGGGAAAACCTCGGCCATCGCCATGAGCGCCTGACTCCACGTAGCTAGCGAAGCCCTCGTTGACCCATGCCGGGACCCTTGCCCCAGGTGAGGCGGTCACTGAGTGTAAGAGCAAGTGGGCTGACTCATGGACGATGAGGCTGGCATGTAGTCCTATCCCGACGAACACGTTCCGCTCAGGAAAAGCGAACCCCTGGAACACCTGCTCTTGAGTAATAGTGCGACTCTGGTGGGGAAAGGCTTCCTGAGCCTCAGCCCTGGAGTTGTATATGATACCCTTTACTGGCTTATCAAGGCTTGCCTGCAAAAGCTCGCTAATCTCGTACAGGGATTCTTCTACCTGTCGGGCCACCTCCTGCACGCGCCTCTCCGACAGGTCGTGCCAGAATATGGTGAGAGGCCCTGCATTTACGGTCTGCCACCGGAACCTGTCGTCAACGTAAACGAAGGTCTCAGGCCTGGTCTCAAGGATGTTACCTTGAGCGTCTCGAATGGAGTAGTAATACTCCAGCTCGGTGCCCGGAGGCAGATAGCCGGTGCCGGAAAAGCTGAGTCTGAAGCTGGTCTCCATGTGGCGAGACGGAGTCAGGCTTCGCCCCTTCACCTCGCTCAGGGCAGGCCCTTGAGAGCTCGAGGGTGAGGAGTCAGGATAGGTATACGTCCACACCCTGGAAGGGGCAACCCGGTAATACAGCCTCACTTCTACTATATCTGCCTCTCCCTCCACCTCCAGATTCAGTACCACGTCACCTAAGCGTACCTCCCTCTCGCTGGACAGCACCCGGATGTCGTCACCTGCGGCAAAGGCGGCCGGAGCGAGGAAGTAGATGAGTACCAATGTGAAGATGAGGAGAGCCGCCAGCACCGCCGGTACTGGTATGAGGAATCTGGCTACATCCTTTGCAGACAAGTGCAGGTCCACAGACCAATTATACTACCAGGTAACCCGGCTTGGCGCTCCTTGGAAGATTCTACGGTCATATGGTAGACTAAGGATGCTATATTGGTAGAGGCGGAAAAATGACAACCACACCCTCCGAGCCTGAGATCGTGTTACCAGAGTCACTACGCGCTGGAGTGTATGCAAATTTCTTTGCTATAAACGTAGGTTCAGAAGAGACACTGCTTGATTTCGGTGTTTATCTACCTAAACATGGAACACCTCACCCCAATGAGCCAAGTGCAAGACAGATTGTTATAGTTGCGAGAGTCGTAGTCTCCAGGCGAGGTGCGGAAGCTATTCATGAAATCCTTGGAAGGATGTTAAAGCAAGTCTCTGCCCAACAAAGGTCTGGTGGGGAGAGTGGAAGATGACCGAAACAATTTCAGTGGGTAGTTTTGGAGATTCTGTATCTTCAGCGAGTCTTAGATCACCTGCTATGATGGAAACGTCTTCAGTAAGCGTGATTTCTTCATATTGGAAAACGGCATGGGCTATGGTAACAAAGGAAGAGGATTTTGTAGCGGCCTCTGCCATGGTCGGCGCGGTAGAAAGTCCCACTAGCGTGAGTTATACTGGGGCACATATAGGAGAAACCGAAAGGGAAACAAGGCGTCCTGCTTCTATTGTTTCGGCTTCAAAGATTGAGCTTGGAGCGCTGTTGCTAGGCGGAATGATAGCCCTGATTGTTGGCCTGGTTGCACTGGCATATGGCAATAGTGGTATTACCATAGTGATGATACCACCTATAGTAGCAGCCCTTCTTGGTAGCTGGCTTCTGGCAGGGGCTGCCAGGATTGAAAAGGGGCGTTATAAGTAGGATGATCCTGGAATTTCTCAGAGCTTTAGCCAATCTGCTAAATCCCCTTGCCCAATTAGCCGAAGTTTTCCTTCGAGGTCCAACTGAGGCCGCTAAGGCAATTGTCGTATTGGCCGTTTTAGTGATATTTATTATCGTCTTGCTTGCAGGCATCGAACAAAGTATATCCTGGGTCTGGTTGTTTGCAAGCAGTTTTCTCACTTACGTTGCGCTAATGGCTCTATTAGTTCTGGTGAGAAGACTAGATCCAAGAATAAACCAGCTATTGGGTCGCTAGGAAGCGACGGCTTAAGCTGTATCTAGCACAGAAGTTACGCATTTTGTATCTGGATGAATACTCTGGCCCAGCTATGATATAAAATAAGTAGCTACTGCAGATGAATTGTGAGGCTGGCATGTCTGTTAGGCACTTCTCAGTCGAAATTCCCCGAGGAGTCCTCGAGGAGGTCTACCGTGAAGCCCGTACTGCATTTCCCGGGGAATGTTGTGGCTGGCTCACCGGCGCTAAGGATGGTGCAGCCGTTTACGCAGTCCGTCCTTGCGTAAATGCCCAGGCATCTGGTACCCATCCCACTGCGCCCGGCCGCGGCACCGAGACCGCCTACGTGTTCAGCGCAAATGACCTGTTGGCTTTCAACCATAGCTTCGATAGCGATACGCCCGCTAAAGTCATTTATCACTCACATACTAATGGCCGGGCGTACTTCTCGGACACGGACCGCAAGGTCGCGACAAGCCCTTGGGGCGACGGCCCTGCATATCCAGTCCAGCAGCTTGTAGTTGGACTCGATGGCCGTCGCGTTGTTGAAGCTGCACTATTCGCCTGGTCTGACGAGGCTAGCGGCTTCGTCGAAATCGCCAGGTACGAGGGTGCAACCATCTGACGGGCTATGAATGAAACTTTATCTAACCGCCACTGCCCTATCGCTCTTGCTTATAGCGCTGTCAGCCTGCTCTGGCACGCCAGAGTCCCAGACGCCTGACACCGACACCCCAACGCCAACCTATCCCGCCGCGTCCAGGCAGGCCGTGCCAAAAGCGGGAGTCGCTTCAAACCCTGCTGCCTCGCCCACGCCAACCCTTACCTCTATCACCATCACACCTATGCCTGTGCCTGCTGCTACCCCGACCTTCGCCTCGGAAGAAAAACCCCCCACCCCGGAAAAGATGTGGATAAGGGACAGGGTGAGTGCTATCGTGTCGCTGTACGACATCAGTCCTGCTGGCCGGGAGTGGCTGGAGAGCTATGACCTCAGGCAGATGGTGGGCAGGCCCGGCTGGTTTGGCAGCCTGGGTTACGAAAGCTGGGCTGGGGTAGGCCAGGCAATACCCCACTCCATCCTCCACGAGATAAGCCATTCCTACTATGGAGCCTTCCCCGTATCAGGCTACGCCCACTTGACCTGGAAACGCCAGTCCGGGCAAGCCATTTCACCAGCTATGAAGCAATATCATCAAGACCTGATAGCCTTTATGCTTCAGCCTCCCGACAGATACGAACCCTTGAGGGACCGCTTCAGAAACCTGCCTAACCTTTCCAGAGAAGAAGACCCAGACCTGTTCCACTTCGGCGAGGCAGACTTGCTTTATACCGCAGGTGGCGGCTTGAACCTTATACCACCCATTTTACGCAAGTATTTCGACCAATTCCTGGCAGTAGGTGGGTTCCAGACCTGGGATGAAGCCATCGCCTGGTATCTGGGCCTATCCCCTGAGGACAAAAGAGCGGCCGAGACCTATATAGGCATACCCCACCTTCCCCTGAGGCACTACAGCAGCCTCACGCCCTCAAAAGCAACCCAACTGCCGGAGAGTATCAAAGCCCTCCTGGAGAAGGAGGAGAGGCAGAGGCTGATAGACTTTGCCGAGCAATACGACCTCATAAAGAGCAACGAGTTCAGCTTTGTGGATGCCGCCAATGTGGATAGGAGCTTCCAGTTCTGGCGGGACTACATCAGGGATATGCTAAGACTCCACAGGAACGATCCCCAACTCCTGGCTGCAGCCCCAGGGCGAGGCCCGCAGCTCAAGAACGCTCTGGATACGTTCCTGGAAGCTGAAAAGCTGTCACAGGACCAGCAGATAGAATTCTTCAGGGACAGGCTGAAGGACCCCTTCTTGATGGATTTCTCCGTGCTTCTCCCCAGCCGGGTCTTGATAGAGCTCTTCAGCCGCTCCCCCGATAAGCAAATCTTGCAGTCCGTCGAAGGAGTGATCGGCCGGTTCAGCCAGAAGCTGGCGAAGTATGCCAGGGAAGTGGATGATGTGCTGTCCACTGGCCGCAAAGACCTTCAGAAAGGGTCAGATAAGCTGGAGAAACTCTTACAGGGCCTCACCGATGACCAGCAGGAGAAGGACCTGACCCTGATCTTTGAGCTGATGCGGGACGCCGATAGAATAACGTCAAAAAACCTGCTGAACCGCCTGAGTGATGAGGCTATCCTTCGCATGTTAAAGAACAAGCCTTCTGTGGTCCGTAGCGACGCGGTTTTTCCTGAGCGGCTACTCCAGGCTTTGAAGATAACCCCCCAGCACTCTCCCACAGAGATAAGCCAGGGGCTGAAGACGCTGCTTAAGGAGACCTCGGGGAACTTCCAGATTGACGAGCCCTTTACGTTCCAGGCTTACAGGGTCGTCGCTGATGTGGGAACGAGGGACTTCCAGACAGGACTAGCGATATTGCGAGAGGCTAAAGTGCCCCTTCTGGACTTTGTTGAGGTCGCTCCCAGGGTATCGGTGAAAATCCTCTCCTCAAACCTTTCTGAGGCAGCCAGACTGATCGCTAACCCCCAGGGCTATGCCCGAAGCCCCCAGGGCATTGTCCACGGGCTCATCAACGTTGACCCCATCCTGGCCGCCAGAATAGTGCTGGAGATGGAGAAGCAGGGGATGGGGGACATCGCTACCGAGTCCCTCATCGTCTTCGCCTACGACGCCGCCAGGCTACGCGCCATTCCCGACCTGCCCATCTCCCTGGAAAAGGATGGCAGATTCCTGAAGGTACTCCTGGAGGAAAAGGGCGCCGTGTGGCTGGAGGGCCGGATGGCGGAGGGAGTGGGGCTCTACAGGCAGCGTGTAGAGAGGAACGAGGTCCCCGATGACTTCATCGCCGCTTACGAAAGGACCCTCAGGGCGGTTGCCTCCGGGTTGGAAGACGAGAAGATGGCCCGCACCCTGGAGGACATATTAGACAGGGTGTTCCAGGACGTTATGGGCTAACTGTATAGCTAGAGATATATCTAGCTTTCTTGACAACCGCTGGCTGGAACGGTAGGCTCAAACAAGGATCATAGGCTGAAGGGGTGAGAGGGAGATAAGAAAGATATGAAGAGGAAGGTCGGCACGGTAATTGACGAGGAGTTGCTGCGAAGGGCCAAAGTTCTTGCGGCCTCCGACGGTAAGCCTCTGAGTACGGTCCTGGAGGATGCCTTACGGCAATATCTGGACAGGCGAAAAGGACCCGGAGCCGAGGGTATAGTGGCCTCCACCTGGGGGGTCATGCAGACCGAGGCATCCTTACTACAAGCTATCATGGAGGAGGAAGGTATCCTTGAGACTTGAGGAGATCAGACCTGGCCAGTCGGCATTCGTTGATGCCAACATATTCATCTACCATCTAACCGGCCGGTCTCAGGCTTGTAGGGCTTTGCTGGAGCGTTGCGAGACGGGTGAGGTGCAGGGTATTACGGGGGCACATGTGGTACTGGAGGTGCTTCACAGGCTGATGATGCTGGAGGCAGTACAGAGGGGCCTGGTTTCACCGGGCAACGTTGCCAGGCGGCTTAAAGAGCGTCCCGAGGTGGTGAGGGTACTGAGCGAATACGCTCAGCACGCCGCTCGAATCCCCGATATGGGGATACGGGTTCTGCCTGTGGACGGTGACTTAGTCCGAGTGAGCCATGATGTACGCACTCGTGCGGGCCTTCTGGTCCATGATTCCATCAGTGTAGCCATGATGGGACGAGAAAGGATAAGAGCTATTGCCACCCACGACCAGGATTTCCTAAGAGTGGCTGGATTTCAAGTTTACGTGGCTGATGATATCTAACAAGATTCGGAGAACAGGTAGGGCTTTCGCTGCTGATCCTTGAAGTCCAGGAAGCTTGATAGTCAGGTGCCATACACGTATCATTAGTGCTGTGAGCGATGAGACAGGAGAGTCGCGTGTCGCTCGTGAGAGCAGCATATTTCACAAAGCAGGAGGGTTAGCATGAGCACGTCCATCGGAGGCAAGGAGGTACGGGTGGTAAAGAACACCCAGCCCCCCGGCACCACGCCCCAGACTCGTGGGATGGTACGCCGCCCAGGCATTGATGCCAATACCACTGGGGCTAAAAAGGTGTGGCTGGGACTTGTTACCTGCGTTCCAAACACTCTGGGCCCTCCCCACCATCA
>CAYWGG010000109.1:0-8587 GCA_964457285.1 uncultured Dehalococcoidia bacterium | reverse complement strand
TCACAGGGAGCAATAAAGACTTCTCCAAGTCCCTGTGAAGTCACGAATATATACAGCCTCACGAACAACTCTCTTAAAACCCTCTGGTGATAGGTTGTAGGCGCTGGAACCAAAAGCAACTCTCCATCTAAAAGTTCAAATCGTTTGTCTTCGGGAGCCGTCCTGTAATCATTATACGTGAATTTAATTCTGGGCTGGGTCATCTCTGCTCTCCTATCCCTTGATCACTCCCAGGGGCCGCATACGGGCTACCTTCTTGCACAGGCCCGCGTTGTGGCACACCTCCACCACGTCTGCCACGTCTTTATAGGCCACAGGAGCTTCCTCAGCCAGGGACGCCCAGCCACCGTGAGCCCTGACGATGATTCCCTGCTCCCTAAGCTCCTGCTGGATGTCCCGGCCTTTCAATAGACGCTTGGCCCCACCACGGCTCTCTGTGCGCCCTGCGCCGTGGCAGGTGGAGCCGAAGGAACCCTCCATCGCCATCCCGGACCCTACGGCCAGGAAGGAGTAGCGTCCCATATCCCCTGGGACCAGCACCGGCTGACCAACGTCCCTGTATTTGGCCGGGATAGCGCCGCTGCCAGCCGGGAAGGAACGGGTAGCGCCCTTGCGGTGAACGCACAGCTCCATATCCTTGCCACCGACCTTATGGCGTTCTATCTTGGCGATATTGTGGGCCACATCATACACCTGCCGTATACCTAGCTCCCTCCAGCTTTTGTCGAAGACCTGCTGGAAGGACTCCCGCGTCCAGTGGGTGATGCACTGACGGTTAGCCCAAGCGAAGTTAGCAGCACAGCGCATAGCCCCCAAATACTCTTTGCCTTCAGGAGAGTTAACGGGCACGGAGGCAAGCTGCCTGTCAGGGAGGAGAAACTCGTACTCTTTGGACGCTGCCTCAACTATCTTCAGGTAGTCGGTGCATACCTGATGTCCAAAGCCTCTGGAGCCGCAGTGCATCATGACAGTCACCTGGCCCACCTGGTCTATTCCCAGGACGCTGGCTACCGCCGGGTCGAAAATTTCGTCCACAGCCTCCACTTCCAGAAAATGGTTGCCGGACCCCAGAGTACCTAGCTGGGGCAGGCCCCGCTCTCTAGCCTTCTGGCCCACAGCCCTGGGGTCCGCCCCGGCAATAGCTCCACCTTCTTCGGTAGCCAGGGTATCCTCTGGGTCGCCGAAGCCCATAGCCACGGCCCAGTGGGCCCCGGTGGTCATGACCTCATCCAGGTCACGGTCCCTCTTGACCGGTATCTTGCCTTTGGACCCGACGCCAGTAGGGATGTTGAGGTACAGGGTCTCCACCAACCTCTCAAGGCGGGACTTTACCTCGGCCTCGGTGAGGTCTGTACGCAAGAACCTCACGCCGCAGTTAATATCGAAACCCACGCCGCCAGGAGAGATTACGCCATCATCGGCCCGGGTGGCAGCGACGCCGCCCACAGGGAAACCATATCCCCAGTGGATATCGGGCATAGCCAGAGAAGCGTAGACAATCCCTGGCAGGAAAGCCACGTTGGCTACCTGCTCAAGGGACTGGTCTTCCTTGATCTTCTTAATCATCTTATCGTCGGCGTACACAATTCCAGGGACAAGCATCCCCTCCTTATAATCCATAGGGATTTCCCAGCGATAATCGTCAATCCTTCTCAGGACTTTTTCCCACTTGGATGTCATCACCCCACCTCCTTCTCTGAGCTATCAGCCTTCAGCTAGTAGCTGCGGCTGATGGCTGACTACTCTTATATATCCAGAATTACCCTGGCCCGCCATCCCGAAGCTTCGGACTCTTTCTTGACCTCCAGCATATGGTAGGTGGCCGCCTTCGGCCCGATGCTGAACCTGTGCCTTTCCACGTCCAGCCTCTCACCGTAGCAGAGCGCCTTCAGGTGAGTGTCATCCATCTCCTGAACGTGAAAGCTCTTGAAGACCAGCCCTTCTACGTCAAAAAGATATATCAGCTCATTGAGCCACGCCACCAGCAGGGCTTCTATATCGGGGCCTTCAGCTTCTACGTGGCGTACCTCGTGCTCCTCCACAGCATCAAGGTCTATCATAAAGGAAAACATTCCTCTGGCAGCCTGGCTGAAGGCCTGGACTGCCGTATTCCCATACGCCAGAATGCCGATCTCACCCGTATGTTCAAGAATCTGGAATGAGCCCATGTAGGTCCTCAAAGATAGTATAACAGAGCTTTATACCAACTCAAAGGCTCGTAGTATAATGTTACTGACCTGGGGAAGCAAAGGAGGAAAGACCATGCCAGCGAGAACCGGAGAGGAATACATCGAAGGGCTACGGGAGCGGGGTGCAGAGGTGTACATTTGTGGAGAGCGGGTGGAGGATGTGACCAACCACCCGGCGTTGCGCAACGGAGTGCATACCCTGGCCAGCCTTTACGACATGCAGCACGATCCCGCACTCCAGGATGAAATGACTTATGTCTCGCCCACTACTGGAGACCGGATCGGACTATCCTTTATCACCCCCAGAACTGTACGGGACCTGGAGCAGCGGCATAGGATGATGACCCACTGGGCTAAGGCCACCTGCGGCACAATGGGCCGCACGCCTGATTTCCTCAACGTCAGTGTAATGTCTATGGCTGCGGCGGGAGACTACTTCGGCCAGAACCGGCCGGAGTTCAAACAGAACATTCAGCAGTACTACGAGTACATCCGGGAGCACGACCTGGTCCTCACCCACACCCTGGTGAACCTTCAACGCAGCCGCGCTCCATTAGGCACTCCCCTGGAGGACCAAACAGACGTGGCCCTTTCTGTGGTGAAGGAGACGGATGCAGGGATCGTGGTCCGTGGGGCCAGAGTGCTAGCCACCCTGGGCCCTCTCTCCGATGAGATTGCCGTCTATCCCGCCAGGTCCCACAGACTCCCAGGGGGTGCACCAGAACGCTACTCTTTCGCCTTCGCCATCCCCTGTAACACTCCTGGCCTCAAGTTCCTCTGCCGAGAGAGCTTCGACCCTTCGGGCTTGAGCCCATCAGGGCGAAGCCGGGGCCGTTCTCACTTCGACTATCCCCTGGGCTCCCGCTTCGAGGAGATGGACGCCATAGTCTTTTTCGACAACGTGCTGGTGCCCTGGGAAAGGGTCTTTCTTCTGAGCGACGTGGACCGGTGTAATAACATGTCCATGTCCACCAATCAATACGTTCATTCCGGGCACCAGGTGGTGACCAAGAACGTGGTCAAGTGTGAGTTCGTCCTGGGCCTTGCCAACCTGATGGTCCAGACTTTGGGCTCTAGCCAGCTTCCCCAGGTGCAGCAGATGATCGCTGAGGTCATCGAAAATCTGGAGGTCACCAAGGCCTGCCTGCGCGCTTCCGAGGCCGACGCCAGGCTGGACCAGTGGGGCGTCATGTGTCCTGCACCCTTCCCCCTGATGGTGGCCCGCAACCTGTTCATCCGTATGTATCCCAGAATGGCGGAGATTCTCCACCTTCTGGGCTCCAGCAGCCTCATGGCCCTTCCCACACAGGCCGACCTTCAGGGCCCGCTGGCACCTGAGATAAAACGCTACCTGGAGACTGACTCTGCCTCTGCTGAAGAGCGGGTCAGGCTATTCCGACTGGCATGGGATGCCTGCTGTAGCGCCTTCGCGTCTCGGCAGGTGTTATACGAGCGTTTCTTCCAGGGCGATGCCCTGCGCAATCAGGTCCTCCTGCACAGCCTCTACGACAAGGAGCCGATGACCAGGTGGGTGCAGAAGTTCCTGGAGCAGGAGTGACCTCTCCTTAATTGATAGCTGGGGGGACCTAGCCGGTCAATTCCCTCTCATATATCCGCCAGGTCTTATAGACCTCTCCCCCCATCATCCTGGCGTTCCGATTGGTCATCGTGTTTGTCTCCAGCACCCAGCTCACCTCACCCTGGAGGTAGCCTTTGGCGATGAACATCTGCGCTGTCTCGTACCAGGGCAAGGCAGCAATTCCGGTGAGCCGAGCATCCTCCTCCAGCCCCAGTGCGAACAGTCTTAGCGTAGTGATTTTGGGGCGTACCTTCCAGTGCCAGAGCAGTTTGGCTAGCGTAATCCATTCTGGCGTGCGGGGATTGGGGTACGCCAGGCGCAAGACCTGGTTCATGTCAGGCAAGGACAAAGAGAATCCCACCGTCTGGCCGTCAACATCGAGAAAGAAGGACACTTCCGGGTCAATGATCTGCTTCATTTTCCTGGCCATAAGGTTAAACTCGGCGTCGGTCAACGGCACAAAACCCCAGTTCCTCTCCCAGGCAGCGTTATAGATATGCTGCATATGCTCAGCCTCCTGCCAATACCTCCGCATGTTGCCTGCTCTCAGCCTGACATCGGCACGCCCTTTCAGGTGTTCAATGACCCGAAGCAGCTTTCGGGGAAGTGCCTGGGGCAACAGCTTTTCCTTAGAGAGGCGATAGGCATACATGTCCATCGCTTTTTTGAAGCCAGCCCCTTCGATGTAGTCTACATAGCGTGGAGGATTGTATACCGTCAAGATCACTGGCGGCGAATTGAAGCCGTCCACCAGTAGTCCCCACTCTTCGTTTGACGAAAAGGTAGCTGGCCCGCGTATAGCCGTCATCCCTTCCGCTCTCACCCACTCACATGCCCTACTCAACAGGGCGGCAGCAGCTTCAGGGTCGTCCAGCACCTCGAAGGCGCCGAAGAAGCCCACCTGCTCCTTGTGAAAGTCGTTGTGGAGGACGTTGACCAGAGCTGCGATCCTGCCGACGGTCCGGTCGCCCCGCCGAGCCAGGAAATACTCGGCGTGTCCGTGCTGGAAGAAGGGGTTTTTCTTGCGATCGAAGAACTCCCGCCGGTCGGAGACCAGTGGGGGCACCCAATAAGGGTCGTTGCGGTATATCTCCCAGGGCAGCGCGATGAACGTCTTCAGCTCGGCCTTAGTGGATACACGGTCAATTTGTAAATCGTGCATAGGATGCTCCACTCTCCGGACAACTCGGTCAACTCCGACAACTCTTTAACCTCCCCTAGACATAGCCATGTATCCGATACCACGCAACGGCCTCGCTGATGGCCTGCCGAAAGGGACGTGGTTCGGACAAGCCCAGCTCACGGTGGGCCCTGGCCGTGTCGTAGTAGAAAAAGCGAGTGCTCAGACGCAGCAGCTCGCCGTTGTATGGTAGGTGGAAGATGGGATTGATCATATCAACTCCGATGGCTGCTAGTCTGACGAGGGACGGGGGCAACTCAATTTTCGGCGGGCTTACGCCAACCGCATGAGCAATCAGGCGGATGATCTCAGAGTGGGGGAGATTCTCACCACCCAGGATGTAACGCGCGCCTGGCCGCCCGCGGGAAGCCGCAGCTAAATGGCCCGCAACTACATCGGCGATGTGGACAACGTTCATCCCACCTCGCGTAGTCACGGGTAGTCGTCGGCGCGCCACTCTAATGACCAATTCGCCACTGATCAGATTCAGGTCCCCAGCGCCGAAGACGCTCGCTGGATTCACAATGACACAATCCAGCCCGGCGTCAGTTGCCGCCAGCACTTCCTTTTCGGCCAGATGTTTGGCATAGCCGTAGGGCCATCGGCCCGGAGGATAGTTGAATGTATGGGACTCGTCCAACATCTCACCGGGTCTGGGAACGCCCAGGGCTGCCACCGAGCTTGTGTACACTACTCGGCCCACACCGGCGGCACGAGCGGCCTTCAGCACATTGGCTGTCCCGGCGACTGTGGTCTCGATAATCGTCGCACCCTCACGCCAGTGGGCTACCCGTGCGGCCGCATGGAATACCCAGTCCACTCCCCGCATGGCTGCCCAAAGGGAGTCCAGATCGAGCACATCGCCGAGAACGTGCTCTACCTCCAGACCTTCGAGCGCCAGCGTTCTTGAGCTGGCGCGATGAAAAGCGCGCACTTCGTGTCCACACTGGACGAGTGCCCGACACAAGTGAGAGCCGATAAAGCCGGTAGAGCCTGTCACAAGACTAATCAAGCGGTCAGCCATCAGCTCAAGGGATCAGATTAAGCTCCCGCCCGACTTCGGCTAGAATAGCGAGGCCTCGGTCTAGCTGCTGGTCGGTGTGGGTAGCCATGCAACTGGTGCGTAGGAGGCTGCTCCCCATCGGCACTGCCGGAGGGATCACGGCATTGACGTACATTCCAGCTTCAAAACACAGCCTCCAGGCCAGCGCAGTCCGTACCTCGTCGCCGATGATGATGGGGATGATGGGGGTGGCACTGGAGCCGGTATTAAAGCCAAGGTCTTTGACGCCGGTCCGCCACTTCTCCACATTCTTCCAGAGCTGGTCCACTAGCTCTGGCTCGGCCTCCATAATTTCCAGGGATTTCATAACAGCAGCGACGCTGCCAGCCGGCAGTGAAGCACTAAACATAAACGAACGGCCGTGGTGCTGGATATAATGCAGCACCTCAGTGTCGCCAGCAATAAAGCCACCGATAGAGGCAAAAGACTTGCTAAAAGTCCCCATGATCAGATCAATCTTGTCTGTCACACTAAAGTGCGCTGAGGTGCCCCGGCCTTGACCCAGGACACCAAAACTGTGAGCATCGTCTACCATCAAACGTGCGCTGTGGCGTTGGCAGATCTCGGCCAGTTGGGGGAGCGGGGCCACATCGCCGCTCATGCTGTAAATACCTTCCACAATCACCAGCTTACCTGCTCCCTCCTTGGCGCTGTTCAACATCCGCTCCAGGGATTCCAGGTCGTTGTGGGAAAACCGTCGCAGTTGCCCCGCTGCCAGGCGGCAGCCATCTATTATTGAGGCATGGGACTCTCTGTCAGCTATCACCACATCGCCTCGGCCAACCAGGCAGGAGATCACGCCCAGGTTGACCTGGTAGCCGGTGGTAAAGACCAAAGCTGCCTCTTTGCCAACAAAGTTTGCCAGCCTGGACTCAAGTTGGTGGTGAATCGTCAGTGTACCATTCATGAAACGGGACCCGGTGCAGCTTGTCCCATAGCGCCGGATCGCCTCAGCAGCCGCTTCGCGGACCCGCGAGTCAGTGGTCAATCCCAGGTAGTTATTTGAGCCCATCATCAAAACCCGGCGCCCCTCAAATGTTACCTCTGTACCATCGCTGTCTTCAAAAGGGACGAAGAATGGATATGCTCCCTCGGCCTGGGCCTGGCGGGCATACCTATCCTGGGTGAACTGGCGGCATTTCTCGAACAAGTCCATGTGTCTCACCCTTTTTCAGGAGTTACATGTCTCCCCTAGATCCCATTATACGGCTAATTATACAGGATGAGGCTTCTGGCTACCTCACCCTTATCCAGGACATCGAAGGCGGTGTTGATCTCGTCCAGACTGAAGGTGCGGCTGACCAGCTCGTCTAGCTTCAGCTTACCGGCCATGTACAGGTCAATGAACCTGGGCATATCCGCCCTTGGGTAGCATGACCCATAGGTGCAGCCCATGAGCACTCGGTCCTGGTGCAAGAAGTCCGGGTCAATGGTGAGCTTAGCCCCTGTAGGTGTGACCCCCACGACCACGGTCACGCCACCTCGCCGGGTAACGCCAAGGGCCTGGTTGATGGCCTCTGTAGAGCCGATCACCTCAAAGGCGTAGTCTGCCATTTCGCCCCTCGTGATGTCCCTGACACGAGCTTGCACTTCCTCAGTGGCGGCATTTATGAGATGGGTAGCGCCGAATTGCAGTGCGTGCTCCAGCTTGGGGCCTCGGATGTCCACGGCAATGATGGTCTCCGCCCCTGCCAGGGCCGCTCCCTGCACCACGTTAAGGCCAACTCCGCCCACACCGATGACCACCACCCTGCTCCCCGGCTGGACCTTGGCCGTGTGGATGGCCGCCCCTACGCCAGTGGTCACGCCACAGCCGATAAGTGCTGTCTTGTCCAGGGGCGCATCCTTGCGGACCAGCACCAGGCTGTCCTCTGGCACCACGGCATACTCGCCGAAGGTGGACAGGCCGTTGAAGTGGTTAATCTCCTGATACTCTGTACGAAACCTTCTGTCACTCTTGCTCAGCCGCCTGGTGCCGTCCAGCAGGCGGCCACGCAGCCCGTAGCGCACCTCGCAGAGGTTCTGTCTGCCATTCAAGCAGTAGGAGCAACGGCCACAGGAGGGGACGAAGGAGAGCACCACGTGGTCACCGGGCCTGACGTAGGTGACTCCAGGGCCCACTTCCTCTACGATGCCCGCTCCCTCATGGCCCAGGACCACTGGCATGGGGTGTTCCCTTTCCCCCTTGATGTAGTGAAGGTCGCTGTGGCAGACCCCGCTGGCGGCCAGCTTGACCAGCACCTCACGCTCTCTGGGCCCCTCCAGTGTAAGCTCCTCTACTACAAGCGGTCGGCGCTTTTCATACAATACTGCTGCTTTCATCGGTTTCTCCTCTCCATTGGGCCAAGTCGTATCCTTTGCATATAACTATAACTGCTAGAGTTGCTGTGACCCGTTTAGAAATTCCCTAAGCTTCAATGGGAACTCTTCAACGAATTTAAGTGCGCTCCTATATAATTCATAGATTTCTTCGGCGGTCTTGTCCAGTGGGAAAGTTGCGAAGTTGCGGTGGACAAGTTGGTTCCGCAAATCACCAAGTTCAAGGAAATCTCTTATTGAAGACTGGAGGTCAGGGT
>CAYWGG010000108.1:0-8625 GCA_964457285.1 uncultured Dehalococcoidia bacterium | reverse complement strand
GGCTCCACCATCGCCAAAGAAGGCTACAGCCACCTGGCCGCTGCCCTTACCAGCTCCATAAAGGGCAGCGGCCAGGTGGCTGTAGCCTTCTTTGGCGATGGTGGAGCCAATCAGGGCATACTCCACGAGAGCATGAACCTGGCCTCCATATGGAAACTACCCGTCATCTTCGTGTGCGAGAACAACCACTACGCCGAGTCCACGCCTGTGGAGTACGCGCTCTCTGTGGAGAACGTGGCAGACAGAGCGGCAGGTTACAGCATGCCCGGTCTGGTGGTAGATGGGATGGACGTGTTCGCAGTGTATGAGGCCGCAGGCCAGGCTGTGGAGCGGGCCCGCTCGGGCCAGGGCCCCAGCCTCCTGGAGTGCAAGACCTACCGGTACTACGGCCACACCGTCTTTGACAACCCCAGGACTTACCGTACTGAGGAGGAGGAAAAACACTGGCGCGGCCTCGACCCCCTCATCCTCTTCCGGACCCGTGTCCTGGAGGAGGGAGCCCTGCAGCAGGAGGAGCTGAATCACATTGACCAGACCGCTGAGCAGCTAATCAGGGACGCTATCAAGTTCGCCGATGGGAGTCCTCTGCCAGCCCCCGAAGAGGTCTATACCGAGGTGTACGTAGACTACCCCATCTCCCAACTGAAGCGGGGAGCCAACATGGGGGTCTAACCCTCACCCCCAGGCAGAGGATAAATCCTCCGCCTGAGAAAGTGAAAGCCCGAAGGGCTTCCATCTGATAAGACGGCGGATTTATTCGCTGGCTTCATTCTGTTAGGGAAGGAGACTTATGACTACCACCGCTACCTATATGCCTCAGACGACCAGGCAGATTCGCTACAGGGAAGCCATTAACGAGGCCCTGATACAGGAGATGGAGCGCGATCCCTCTGTCATCATCATGGGGGAGGAGATAGCGGGGGGTGCGGGAAGGGAGCACCTGGGCATCCAGGACGCCTGGGGAGGGGCTTTCAAGACCACTGCGGGCCTCATTAGCAGGTTTGGCTCGACCAGGGTGAAAGACACCCCCATCTCCGAGGCCGCCTTCATAGGCACGGCCATCGGTGCGGCTTCCACAGGTCTCCGCCCGGTTGCGGAGTTGATGTTTGTGGACTTCGTGGGTGTGTGCATGGACCAGATTTTGAACAACGCCGCCAAGATGAGGTACATGTACGGTGGGCAGGTCAAGGTGCCTTTCACCCTTCTCACCCGTATTGGCGCTGGGACCGGCTCGGCTGCTCAACACTCCGAGTCTTTCTACTCAATCTTCAGCCATATACCGGGCATCAAAGGAGTGGTACCATGTGACCCCTATACGGCCAAGGGCCTGCTCATCTCGGCCATCCGTGACGATGACCCGGTGGTGTTCTTCGAGCACAAGCTGCTTTACCCAGAGACCGGCCCGGTGCCCGAGGAGCCCTATGCCATACCCATTGGCAAGGCTCGCGTTGTGAAGTCAGGAAAGGATATAACCCTGGTGGGTATATCTCGCATGACCCTGGTATGCTTGCAAGCGGCGCAGACCCTGGCGGCGGAAGGTGTTGACGCCGAGGTAGTAGACTTGATGAGCATCTCACCTATAGACTACGACCTCATCATTGACTCAGTGCGGAGGACCCATCGCATTGTCGTGGTGGACGAGGATACGCCCCGATGTAGCGTAGCTTGCGACATCTGCTCCGCCGTAGCCGAGGAGGCCTTCGATTACCTGGATGCGCCTCCCACAAAAGTGACCGCCCCCCATACTCCTGTGCCCTACAGCAAGCCTCTGGAAGGGGCGTACATACCCGATGCTCCCAGGGTCATCAGGGCTGTAAAGGGCCTTCTGAACGCAGGCTAGCGGTACTCCAGGCCGAAAGACGCCCCTTTAACCTCCTCCGAATCCCCTCCCTGGTGGTAAAGGTGGGACAGAGAGGAGGTTTTTGCATTTGACACCCTTCCTCGCCTTTACGTTTTATGGTATCCTAAGTAATAAGGATAATCTTTCCTGAGTCAGATTTTTTGGGTCTACCTGTTTCATAGGAGAGGCGGAAACTTGTATACTTGTATCTCAGCGGGCACACCGATGGTGCTCTACGGCTCGATACGTGTGGGGTAGGTGTGTGGTGCTGAGCGTACTGAAGAGCCTTCTGGGGGCCGGGGCCATTGGAGTCGCGGGCTGGGGAGTAGGCGAGATTGCATTTAATGAGTTCCTTCCCTGGGTCCTTGCCTTCACTCTCGGTGGAGTGGTTATAGGAGCCCTGGCAATACCGTACGTGTTCTTTAAGCCCCTGGGCAAAGCCCTGGACAGTTTCAGTCAGATACCCATCACTGCTCTCATGGCGGCCACCATCGGTCTGATGGTGGGCCTGATAATAGCCGCTCTCATCTCCATTCCCCTCTTCAGGCTTGAAGGATGGCTTAGCTGGGGGGTCCCTCTGATCATCAGCTTCTCCCTGGGATTTCTGGGGCTGGGGCTTGGGGCGTATTGGGAAAGCGGGATGCGGAGAGCGTTTCCTCTGAGTGGAGCGGGAGCCCTCACCAGCACCTTTGCCAACGGCAGGATAGTGGTGGATACCAGCGCCATCATAGACGGCCGGATTGCAGACCTGAGCCAGACCGGGTTCCTTCAAGGCACCCTGGTTATACCGGGGTACGTGCTGGATGAGCTGCGCCATATAGCCGACTCCAGTGACTCCCTGAGGAGAAACCGTGGCCGCAGGGGCCTTGAGGTCCTGGGTAGGCTCCGTAAGGACACCTCTGTACCCATTCAAGTCCTGGATGTAGATGTCGCTAATGGCGCAGAGGTGGACCGACAGCTAGTGACGCTGGCCAAGAGTTTGAAAGCTTCTATCTTGACTACCGACTACAACCTGAACCGGGTGGCCGAGCTTCATGGCATCAGAGTGCTCAATATCAACGAGCTAGCGAACGCCCTGAAACCGATATTGCTTCCTGGCGAGGAGATTACGGTGACCATCATCCAGGAAGGGAAGGAGATAGGCCAGGGTGTCGCCTTCCTGGATGATGGCACTATGGTCGTGGTGGAAGGGGGCCGGCGCTATTTGAATAGCGTCCAGGACGTCACGGTGACGCGCGTCCTACAGACCGCGGCAGGACGTCTCATCTTCGCTCAGCCCAGAGCGGGGTAGGAGCCAGGCATGACAGGTCCCACCCCCACCCCCGCCTCAGGCCACACATCTCCCACTGGGAGAGGGGAAGGTGGCGAGGGCTATAACCCATCACCTATCCCATCCCCCGTAGGCGTGGTCGTCGTCGCTGCGGGCGAGAGCCGCCGCATGGCTGGGGTAGACAAAATCTTCACTCCTCTTCTTGGCCTTCCTCTTATAGCCCATACTGTAGAAGCCTTCGAGGCTTATCCTTCTGTAGGCAGCCTGGTCCTCGTCCTCTCACGAGACAGGGTGGAGCTTGGCTACGACCTGGCCCAAGAGCGCGGCTGGCGCAAAGTGACCATCTGCCAGGGTGGGCCACGACGCCAGGACTCAGTACGGCTGGGGCTGGAGCGCCTTTCCGAGGAGAAGTGCTCCTGGGTGGCCGTCCACGACGGAGCGCGGCCATGTATCGGGCCGCTACTCTCGGAGGGGCTTCTGGGGCGAGGCATCACCACTGCCTACGAAACAGGAGCGGCTGTAGCTGCGGTGCCTGCCAAGGACACCATCAAAGTAGTATCTCGTGATGGCCTGGTAGAGGCCACCCCGCCTAGAGCCACCCTCTGGATGGTACAGACCCCCCAGATATTCAGGTACGACCTGCTCCTTGAGGCCCATCGAGCTTGCCAGGAAACGGTCACCGACGATGCCTCTATAGTCGAGGTCCTGGGCCATAGGGTTAAGGTGTTCATGGGCTCCTATAGCAACCTCAAAGTCACTACGCCCGAGGATCTGATCGTGGCCGAGGCCATACTGAGGGCAACGAAGGGGATTGAGGCTACCCCTCACCCTGGCGCTTCGGCAAGCCTTCGGGCCGAGGCCCCTTCGCCAGGCTCAGGACCACCCCTCTCCCATCGGGAGAGGGGAAAGGCGTGAGGGCTCCAATGAGGGTAGGGATAGGGTTCGATGCCCATCCCCTAACGGAGGGCCGACCTCTGGTACTGGGGGGTGTAGAGGTCCCCTTTCAGAGGGGGCTTGCGGGCCACAGCGACGGGGATGTGCTGGTGCATGCTATTATGGACGCCCTTCTAGGAGCCGCTGGCCTGGGCGACAAGGGCGTCCACTTCCCCTCCAGCGACCCTACCTACAAGAACATATCCAGTCTTCTCCTCCTGACCAGAGTCGCACAGCTTGTGTCTAAAGAGAGTTGGCGAATCGTAAACGTAGATGCTACAATGTTGGCTCAGAGGCCCATCCTGGGCCCTTTCATCAAGAATATGAAGAATAAGATAGGTGCTGCCCTCTCTATCCCTGAGAGTGTCGTGAGTATCAAGGCCACAACCACCGATCATCTGGGGTTCGTGGGTAGAGAAGAGGGAATGGCCGCCTACGCTGTGGCCTTGCTGGAGGAGACGGCATGAGGCTGTACAACACCCTCACCGGTGAGGACCAGGAGTTCGTTCCTGCTGGAGATAAAGTGAAGATGTACGTATGTGGCATCACGCCCTATGCCCCGTGCCACCTGGGACACGCCATGAGCTATGTGACCTTCGATGTTCTGCGCCGATACCTGGAGTATCTGGGATACGAGGTAGACCACGTGCAGAACTTCACCGACGTGGATGACAAGATCATTCAGCGAGCACAAGAGGAAGGGATTTATCCTCAGGAGCTGGCAGAGCGGCACATAAAAGAGTTCATGACCAATATGGATGCCCTCAACGTCAAAAGGGCCCGGGTCTACCCAAGGGCCACCCAGGAGATACCCCACATCATCAGGGTAATCGCGTCCCTTATTGAAAAGGGGTGTGCCTATACCTCTGGAGGCGATGTATATTTCCGCGTGACCAGGGCCGGCGGCTATGGAAAGCTGAGCCATCGTACCCTGGAGGGAATGATAGCTGGGGCGCGAGTAGAGGTGGATACTGGCAAGGAGCATCCTATGGACTTCGCCCTCTGGAAAGCGGCCAAGGAAGGAGAGCCTTCATGGGAGAGCCCCTGGGGCCAGGGAAGGCCCGGCTGGCACATAGAATGCACCGCTATGTCGCTGGTGTACCTGGGGGAGACCCTGGATATTCACGGTGGCGGTCAGGACCTCGTCTTCCCACACCATGAAAACGAGACTGCCCAGAGCGAGGCCTATACCGGCAAGGTGCCCTTTGTCCGTTACTGGGTGCACAACGGCCTCCTCCACCTGGGCCAGGACAAGATGAGCAAGTCCCTGGGCAACCTGGTGTCACTGGAGGAAGCGCTGAAGCACTATAGCCCCGATGCCCTTCGCATATTCTTTCTTAGCTCCCACTATCGGAGTCCCCTGGACTACAGTGACGGACGTCTGTCCGCTACGGAAAGGGCTGCCGAGCGCCTCCGCAACGCCCTCAGGGAGGAGTCAAAAGCAGGAGGCGGAGAGGTAGTCGAGGGGGTGACCCCCTCGCTACCTCCCACATCTGCGCAAGAGCTTGACCCTCAGCCTTACAAACAGCGTTTCCTCCAGGCGATGGACTCCGACCTGAACACCCCTCAGGCCCTTGCTGCTCTCTTCGATATGGCCCGGGAGATAAATCGGGCTAGAGAGGAGGGCAAAGGGGTGGCCTGGGCCGAGCAGACCCTCCGGAAGCTGGGTGGGGTCCTTGGCTTGACATTCCGTCAGCCGCAAAAGGAGCAGGATGGAAATGCAAAGCCTTTCATTGACCTCCTGGTGAGCGTAAGGGCGGATCTGAGGGCTGCTAGACAATATGCCCTGGCCGACCAGATACGCACCCGTCTAGCAGAGCTGGGCATAGCGCTGGAGGATAGCTCCCAGGGCACCCAATGGAGGTATCAATAAGGTAGGATGATGCTCGATACAGCACTTATCGAATCGTTAGCTCAAGTCCTCGGCTATGATAACGTATCCACCCGCGAAGATGACCTTGAGCGATACTCCGCCGACGCTCTCACCCCTTCCCGCGCCTTCAGGGCTGCCCCCAGCCTCCAGAAGACCGCGGATGTAGTGGTGATACCTCGCTCCGTACAGCAAGTGGTGGAAGTGGTCAAGCTGGCGTCGGCCTATAAAGTCCCCATCGTCCCCTATGGAGGCGGCACCGGAGTCATGGGCGCAGCGCTCCCGGTCCGGGGCGGGATAGTGATAGACCTCAAGGGACTCAACAAGGTGCTCGACATAAACCCCACCGACAGGACGGCGCTGGTGGAGTCCGGTGTAGTCCTGGAGGACCTGGTCAAAGCCCTCGATGCCCACGGCCTGATGCTGGGACATGACCCGTGGAGCGTACCGATAGCTACCGTGGGAGGCACCATCTCCACCAACGGCGTGGGTTACCGTGCTGCCAGCTACGGCCCTATGGGCGCGCAGGTGCTAGGTCTGGAAGCGGTGCTGCCCAATGGGCAGGTCCTGATCACTCGCTCCGTGCCCAAGTACTCCTCCGGTCCCAACCTCAATCACCTCTTCATAGGCACCGAGGGAGTCTTTGGCATAATCACCAAGGCGACTTTGATGGTGTTCCGCCAGCCTGAGAAGCGCTCCTTCTCCACAGTGGGATTTGATTCCTTCGACGAGGGCTTCAAAGCAGTGGCCGAGTTTTTCGCCCTGGGCGTGAGACCCACCCTGGTAGACCTGACCGAGGAACCCGGGAATGGGATACGTCTTTATATGATGTACGAAGGCTACAAGGAGGGTGTGTCAGCCCAGCGGCGCCGCTCACTACAGGTGTGTTACAGCTTCGGCGGCAAAGACCTGGGGGCGGGAGGGGCCCTGGATTACTGGAAGACGCGGCACCGCACCGGTGAGTGGTATCGCAAGGAGATGTTAAACCAACCCCGCAGCGTCCGATGGCAACAACGCCGAGGCAGGGGCTTCGATTATCTCCATATGGCGCTGCCCGTATCCCAGGTGCTGGACTACCGGCGGCGGAGCGAGGAGATATTGGCCAGGCGAGGGGTGAAGGTAGTTGAGTACGCCATCTGGACTCAGCCCGAGCTATTCTCCATGCTCCTGGTGCCCGATGGCAAGGTAACCGATGAGTCCCTGGGTAACCTGGCAGAGGCGGTAGACGAGGTGCTGGTCCTATCCCAGGACATGGGCGGTACTATGGAATACTGCCACGGGGTTGGCGTCAAGCTGGCCCACTTGCTGCCAAGGGAGATGGGAGTGGGCTTCGACGTAGCGAAGGCCATGAAGCACGCCCTCGACCCTTACAACATCATGAACCCAGGGAAGCTGTTTTAGAAGCCTTGGCTACGCTGTACATAGCCTTTAAGCCAATGCTCAAAGCCCTGGACCTATTGAAGCAACGTCCTGCCACTGCTCTCATCGCGGCTCTCACTGGGCTGGTAGTGGGTCTGACAGCGGCCCTTGTTTTAAATGCTGTCTTTGACACACCCCTCTTTGATATAGAAGAAGGGTGGCCCGGCTGGAGCATCTTTCTGATCATTAGCTTTTCTCTGGCGTTCCTGGGTTTATGGTTGGGAACCCATAGGTCTATCACCCTGGGAAGCATATCATATATATTTGGGATTTTTTTGGGAGTAGTTGCGGTAGTTTATAGCGGGATTGTTGGCTTTGTCACCGCCATGGTTTATCTCTCGTGTGAGACAGGGAAATGCCTCGAGATACTGTGGGCGTTGATGTATATCATCATTTTTATCATTGTGGGTATTGCCAGTATCATTGCTGGTAGACGGGCGCTTTCGAGGCCAGAGGCTTCTGCCAAGATCTTCCTTGGGAACGCCGTTATAAGTCTTCTGTCAGTTTTGCCTATGCTAGCGGCTGTGTGGCCAGAAGAGGAGAAGGTAGTCATGATTTTGTTGATTCCTTCAATTGGCTTATGCCTGATCTTCTTAGCCACTGGCACACTCCTCTGGTTCGGCCGTAGAGGCCTTGTAAACTAGACTAAAATTGAGGATCAGACTATTTTACTCACCGTCAATTAACCCCGAAGAACCTGAAGACGCTATCCATCTGACGCTGTTCGTCAAATCAAGCAATGTCCAGCACACCCTGCGAAGCCGTGTCTCTGTGGCTAAACGATTGTCCTTGAAGGCAGCCGCACCACGGCCGTCCCTTTGGTGGTGACCTCTTTGCGCTGGTTCTCTCCCCATATCTCTATATCCACCAGGTGCTCGCCGTTCTCCACCCTCTTGCCCGTGACCCTGCCCCTGCACCAGGTGGCGTCCCCGAGGACGTTGAACCGCCGCAACTCGATGTACGTCCTCTTCAGGAAGCCATCGTCGCCCATCCAGTTGGTCAGCAGATGGCCCATCCAGCAGCACCGCTGGCAGCCGTAGTCGTAGGCCCCAGGAAGGCCAGCGCTCTCCGCCGCCTCCTGAATGTCGTGTACACGGATGATGGCCTCCTGAGCGCCAGTTGTGGGGTCCCTGAAGCCCCAGGAGGGGTGGCGACGCATCTCCTTGAGCTGAAGCCCGTGGGCCAATCCTCCGATGCACCCCGCCACGAAGGCCTGGATGTCTCCGTGGCTCAGGGGGCCCTTGACCACCGGCGTCAAGCCGTCGCCCACCTCCACCTCCTCCCACCATCGGG
>CAYWGG010000107.1:0-8651 GCA_964457285.1 uncultured Dehalococcoidia bacterium | reverse complement strand
GGAAAAAGTCGGTTGGTGTTATGATAGACCTTGGAGTGTCCAGTTTTATAGAGTTCGGCCCCGGCAAGGTGCTGGGAGGCTTGATAAAAAGGATCAGCTCTACGCCGATGTATCGAGACAGGCACGTGGAGACCCTGACCGTGGGGGACCTATCTTCTGTGATGAAAGTGGCTGAAGCCAGCGCCGCAGGAGGCCTGCTCGGTCGTCCTCTACCGGCATCTTAAGCGATAGCGATGCGTGGAATCGCTACTACAGGCTGATGTGATCCTATGGCACAAGAGCCCACCTTGAGCAAAAGGAGAGGAAAGACCACACACCTCAGAAGGCAGGCGCGAGCTGTGGTCCTCCAGGCGCTATACGAAGCGGATGTGGCTGGACACACCGCGGATGCCTCTTTCGGATGGCTCAAGGAAGAGGTTGGGCTGCCGGAAGCTTCGTCAGCTTATGCCCTGGAGCTCATAGAGGGGGTGGTCCACCAGAGGGATGAGATAGATAAATTCATCTACAAGTATGCCCCGGCATGGCCCGTAAAGCAGCTTCCTGTAGTTGACCGAAATATCCTTCGACTAGCCCTATTCGAGATACGATTTGGCCTTGGGATACCCCGTAAGGTGGCTATAAACGAGGCTGTAGAGTTGGCCAAGACCTTCGGTAGCGAAAGCTCACCCAGGTTCATCAACGGTGTCCTGGGCTCCGTAATGGATGAGATAGAAAAGACTTCTAACGTCAGTCAGGAAGGGAGGTGAGGTCATGGCAACCGTTTACGAACGGATGAGAGCGATAGTAGCAGACAAGTTGGACGTGGATGTAGATGCCGTTGTGCCTAGCGCCTCTTTCGTTGATGACTTGAACGCCGACTCCCTCGACTTAGCAGAGCTTATCATGGCCTTCGAGGAGGAATTTTCCAGCGAGGATAATAAGATCGAAATATCCGATGAGGACGCAGGTCAGATCGTGACCCTTCAAGACGCCATCAATTATCTACAAGAGCATGGGGTCAAGGACGAATAGAGGATCGAACTCTCACCCGCTGTGCCTGTCCTTTGCCTTGCATTTCGACCAGGGCTTATGGCATAGTCTAATTGCTGCTGTTGAAGATGCCTCCTTTTTCCCAGCCCGTCTGTGGGAGAATGCGTAAGCATGACTTCACCTCTTGCGGGAGCGGCCCAAAGGCTTCTCCGGCAGAGAGACAGATATGGAAGTATAAGCAGGTCTAGAATGAATAGCTTAGAGGAGATAGCCCAGAGAGTCCAGGTCTGCACCGACTGTCCCCTTAGCAACAGCCGGACCTATGCCGTGCCAGGGGAAGGACCCGCCAACGCTCAAGTCGTGTTCATCGGAGAGGCCCCAGGTTACCAGGAGGACCGACAGGGAAGGCCCTTTGTGGGGCCAGCAGGGAAGTTCTTGGATGAGCTTCTGGCCTCCAACGGCCTCAGGCGAGAAGACGTGTTCATCGCTAATATGGTGAAATGCCGGCCGCCCAACAACCGCGAACCCCTCCCTACCGAGATAGCTGCCTGTAGCAAATACCTGGACAGACAGCTAGAGCTGATAAAGCCCAGGCTAGTAGTTACATTGGGGCGGTTCTCTTTAGCTAAGTTCTTCCCTAAAGAGACCATAAGTAGGGCCCGAGGAAAGGTCAGAAAGGCGGATGGTCTAACCGTATACCCGATAATGCATCCTGCCGCTGCCCTTCACAGACAGGAGCTGAGGAAGACTATAGAGGAAGATTTCAAGCCTATCCCTAACCTGCTCAGGGAAGCTGCGGACACTCCCGTCCTGGAACGGAGCCAAGGAAAAGACGAAGCCAAAGATGGCCCTCCTCCCAAGCAGCTAACCATGTTCTAGGCCCTGCCCCTCCTGGCTATACAGGCGATACACGCCTCATGCCATTCTGAGCGCAGCGAAGAATCTACGAAGAAAAAGGGTTCTTCAGAGTTTTGTGTGGGATTAATCCCTCACTCCGGCCTTCGGCCACCCCTCTCCCAATGGGAGAGGGGCCGGGGTGAGGGCTATACCACACGAAAGACCGAAGAGCCAGAAAAAGGGATTCCTTAAAAACCGTGTTAGTCCGAGACTGGGCGAACCGAAGAAAGGTCACCAATATGCCAAAACTTCCATTGAAAGTAGTCCCTTTGGGCGGACTGGGCGAGATCGGCAAAAACATGATGGCCCTGGAGTACGATAAGGACATCATCGTTATAGACTGCGGGGTGCTGTTCCCTGAAGAGGATATGCCTGGGGTTGATCTGGTGATCCCAGATATAACTTATCTCCTGGAGCGCCGGGAGCGTGTCAGGGCCATCCTCATAACCCACGGCCACGAGGACCACACAGGGGCCCTGCCCTACGTCTTGCCCAGCCTTCAGGTGCCGGTCTACGCGCCAAGGCTGGCCCACGGCCTCATATCCGTCAAGCTGAGGGAGCACCGCGCCACCCGAGGGGCCAGGCTTGAAATGGTGGAGCCCGGCAAGTCCTTAAAGCTGGGCAAGTTCCGGGTAGAGTTTTTCCGAGTATGCCACAGTATCCCCGACGCTATGGGCCTGGCCATAGAGACTCCAGCCGGAATGGTCATCCATTCCGGCGACTTCAAGATAGACCACACCCCCGTGGACGGTAGGGCCACCGACCTGGCCCGACTGGCCGCCTACGGCTCTATGGGTGTGCTCCTTCTCTTATCCGATTCCACTTATGCCGAGTTGCCAGGCTACACGCCTTCGGAACGTGTGGTAGGTGAGGCGCTGGACAGGGCCATAGGAGAAGCCCCAGGGCGCGTCCTTGTGGCCACCTTCGCTTCCCTTATCTCCCGCATTCAGCAGGTGATAGACGCAGCTGCCAGGCACAACAGAAAAGTGGGCATAGTGGGGCGCAGCATGGTGGATAACGTGAAGATGAGCATGGAGATGGGCTACCTCTCGGCCCCACCTGGCGTGCTGCTTCCCCTGGGAGAGACCTCCGCCCTGGGAGGGCGTGGAGGAGGGCGGCAAGGGGGTGACCCTTCGGCCCCTCTCCCCGCTCCCTACGATAAGCTAGTCCTGGTTACCACGGGAAGCCAGGGAGAGCCCACCTCCGCCCTGGTGCGAATAGCCAACCGCGACCACCGAGATATACAGGTAATGGCCGGGGACACGGTGATCATCTCGGCGACTCCCATCCCCGGGAACGAGACAGTGATCAGCAGGACGATAGATAACCTGCTGCGCCAGGGGGCACGGGTGCTTTACGACAAGGTGGCCCTGGTACACGTCCACGGCCACGCCAGCCAGGAGGAGCTGAAGATCATGCTCAACCTCACCAGGCCCCGTTTCTTCGTGCCGGTCCACGGCGAATATCGCCACCTGGTAGCCCACGCATCGCTGGCGAAAGCGATGGGCGTGCCGGAGTCCGGTATATTCGTCCTGGAGGATGGCGACATCCTCGAACTCGCCCAGGAGAGCGCAGAGGTCACCAGCAGCGTACCGGCGGGGCACATATACGTGGATGGGCACAGTATCAGGGGCGATAAAAGCCCCGTGCTCAAGGAAAGGAGGGTCCTTTCCCGAGACGGGGTCATATTCGTAGCTGTGGCGCTGGATAAGACGACAGGAAAGCCAGCACGCCCGCCGGAGGTAGTCTCCAGGGGCTTCCTGGACCAGGAGGAGATGTCAGAGGTGTCCCCGAAAGTGCTGGCGGCGGTGATGGAGTCCCTTGACCATCAACCCAGCTACCCCATTGACTGGAGCTTCACCGATGCTCGGGTAAGGGATACAGTGAGCAAGCTCCTCCTCAAAGAGACAGGACGTTCCCCAGTGATTGTGCCGGTAGCGCTGGAGGTGTAATTGGCGCGAACAAAGGCGGTGAAACGGCGCAAAGCGCCGTCTACTTCGCAGCGTCCCCACCGGTCTACACCCGCACCTCGGGAGCGGCGAGGCCAGGGTCGTGCTCTGCCCATCTTGCGCTGGACACAGAGGGCGCTCATTCCATTAGCTATACCTCTCGTGTCTATCCTCACTTTCAGTCTCGTGCCGACTGTGCGTAGCTGGGCGCTGGGCGCTCTGGGCTACGGGCTGATACCGGTGAGTCTATGGGTCGCTTGCTTTGCCTTCGCCTTGCGCTACAAGAACGCCTGGGTTATACGCTTCTGGAGAGTATGGGTGGGGTCGAGCCTGCTGGTGGCCCTTTCCCTGGGGATTTTGTCCATGTTCCACGCTTCCAGTGGCGTAATGGAAAACGCATCCCTGGGCGGCTACTGGGGCCAGCACCTTGGCGGCCAGCCCATAGTTCCAGGCGCCTTTAAGCTGGCGATAATTACCCTTCTGGGACCTTTGCTCCTGTTCCCCCGGCCTACGGCAAGGATTTACAGGCGGGTTGTGATCAAAGCTATCCGCGCCTGGGCTGCTATCCTTCACTTAGCTCTAGGACCACCCCTGAAGCGGCTAGCTGCATTCCTGGCGCGCTACATAAGGCCCCTGGTGGTCCGTCCCTCCTCCGCTACATCGGGTAGGGAACCCAGGAGAAGCAAGCTCATGCGGAGGGCGTCCATATCGTTGAGAAAGTCATGGAGGTCCGTCTTCGGGGTTCCCACACCCAAACCCAGACCGGCCAGTACGCGGGCATCCAGTGTTCAGGGCAAAGCGAGCCGGAAACGGCAGGAAATAAGGAAGGGGACTGGAAAGGGGAGCGGGGGTGACCCCCAGCCCACCCCACACGGAGGCAAGTCTAATGGCTGGAAGCTTCCTTCGCTCGATCTGCTGAGCAGGGGTGAGAGCCGCCTCGTCCCTCAGGCGGCCCTCCAGCAGATGGCCCGACATATCGAGGATACCCTGGCTGAGCACAACGTAGACGTCGCTGTAGAGGATATTCGGACCGGGCCGCGGGTCATCAGGTTTGGCCTGGTGCCGGGCTGGGTGAAAAAATACCGGGAGCCCGGGGGAGCCAGGTCCAACCAGGGAAAGGCACGGGGGAGGGGAGAGAGGGGATCACCCTCAGGCCACCCCAATATACCCCCCGATTTGATGGAGATGAGCCGGGTTAAGGTCCAGAGCATACTGATGAGGGAAAAGGACATGGCCCTGGCTTTGAAAACACCCTACCTCCGGCTTGAGGCCCCAGTACCCGGAGAGGCCCTGGTAGGCCTTGAGGTGCCCAATCCCTACCCCCGGAGGGTTGCCCTCCGTTCTGTAGCTGAGAGCCCGGCCTTCCAGGAGCTAGCGGAGAAAGGCGGGCTACCCGTCGCCCTGGGAGAGGATACCGCTGGAACGCCAGTGATGTCAGACCTTAGCGACCTGCCCCATCTGCTCATCGCAGGGGCTACTGGCAGCGGCAAAAGCGTCTGCATAAACTCCATCGTTGCCTCCCTGCTCCTCACCAACCGGCCAGACAGGCTCCGTATGCTTATGGTTGACCCCAAGCGGGTGGAGCTTACACCCTTCAATGGAATACCACATCTGATGAGTCCGGTAATCGTGGACACGGAAGAGGTGCTGGTAGTCCTGCGTGCCGTTCAGAATGAGATGCTCCGACGCTATAAGCTGATGGAAGGGGTCGGGGTAAGAAACATCGCAGGCTACAACCAGAAAGTAAGGGCGCACGGCCGTGCGCCCCTACCAGATTCCATGCCCTTTCTAGTGGTTATCATTGATGAGCTGGCCGATTTGATGATGACTGCCGCCTATGAGGTAGAGCAGTCCCTGGTACGCCTGGCGCAACTGGGCCGGGCGACGGGAATACACCTCATCCTGGCGACCCAGCGGCCCTCAGTCAATGTGGTCACGGGGCTGTTGAAGGCCAACGTACCCGCCAGGATAGCTTTCGCTGTGGCCTCTCAGGTGGACTCCCGAGTGATCCTGGACTCTGTGGGAGCAGAGAAGCTGCTGAGCAAAGGAGACATGCTTCTGCTCACCGCCGACTCGCCCAAGCCCAAGCGAGTCCAGGGTACCTTCGTTCACGACCGGGAGATAGAAAAGCTGGTGGAGTTCTGGCGGATTCAGTCTGGCCCTCCCTTGCCGGAAATACCTCTCCACGAGCACACCGGCTCCGATTCCGATGAGGACAGCCACGGCGAAGACGACCTTCTCGATAGGGCCCGTGAGTTGGCCCAGCGATACCCGCATATCTCACCCTCCGTGCTTCAGCGGCGGCTCCAGATAGGGTATCCCAGGGCGATGCGACTCATGGAGCTACTGGAGGATGAGGGGCTTATATCCGGCCCCACTGAGAGCGCCCGGTCCCCTGTGGGTGCCACGAGGTCCCGCAGGGGCCGGCAGACGCCAGAGGATTAGCAGTGTGTGAAAAGTACTTCACCTACACGGGAGCAGAGGCCTCCCGTCCCGATATGGTCGCCAATTTCACTAGCGAGTACCCTTTCTTTTTCCACGCTTTTCGTTGTATTATTAAAATATAGGGTGATGGGTTGGGAGAGGGCCAGGCGGAGCCCCCCCAGCCCCACGCCTGGAGGCTGAAGGCTTCGGTGTGGGCCTCAGTCAAACGCTCCAGGTAAGGATATCCGTGAGGAATCTGTCCGAGCTTCTTGTACACCTCCTCAGAAGGAGCACTACCTTAGACCGTATCTATCTGTCCGTACTCCGGGACCGCTGTCTCGTCTGTGAAGAGGCCATTAGCGATGCTCCCCAGTACCTGACATACCGGCTGTGTCCTCACTGCCGGTTTCACTACAGCCTGACCGCTCGGGAGCGGATCGAGCTTCTAGCGGACAAGGGTAGCTACCGTGAGACCAACCGGTCCATCACCTCCCTGTACCCCTTATCCTTCTCCAGCCGTGCCCCGAGCAAAGACGAAGGGGAGGGGCTGTATGCGTCGCGGCTTTCTCGGGACCAGACCAGGACCGGCCTTACTGAAGCCGCCGTCACCGGTCGGTGTACCATAGCAGGCAACAAGGTGATGTTGGTAGTGCTGGACTTCGGCTTCATGGGCGGCAGTATGGGCACTGTGGTGGGAGAAAAGGTAGCTCTGGCCTTTGAGTCGGCAGCCAAGAGCGAGTGTCCCCTGGTGGCCCTGGTTAGCGGAGGCGGCGTCCGGATACAGGAAGGCGTCCTCTCCCTGATGCAGATGGCCAAGACGGTGGCAGCCGCCAATCAGCTACGTGAAAAACAGTTTCCCTTCATCGTGGTACTCTCCAATCCGGCCACCGGCCAGGCCTACGCCAGCTTCGCGAACCTGGGAGACCTGATCTTTGCCGAACCTGGCTCCCTTATCGGCCTGGCCCCCATGAAGACCCTCAGGGAGGCTTCAAAGAGGCCTATCCCGATGGATGCTCACACTGCCGAAGCTCACCTGAATCACGGGCTCCTGGATAACGTGGTAGATAGAGAGGAGCTGAGAGAGAAACTGGGCACCGTTCTAGATATACTCAACCCGCAGCACAACAACCGCACCGACGGTAGACGCAGCAGGAAGCCAGCGATGGCTGAGATAGAGGATGGTCCTGAAGTCGAGCGAGTGCTGGAGATTGCCAGACACCCGGAGCGTCCTTCTGCCT
Source organism: uncultured Dehalococcoidia bacterium (assembly GCA_964457285.1). Taxonomy (GTDB): domain Bacteria; phylum Chloroflexota; class Dehalococcoidia; order Lucifugimonadales; family JAGWBF01; genus CAYWGG01. The sequence continues at coordinate 1,174 of CAYWGG010000107.1, read as the reverse complement.
CCACATATATACGCTCCATCGTTGATAGCTTTATCGAGCTCAGGGGAGACCGGGTGAGCGCCGACGATAGGACCATAGTGGGTGGCCTGGGTTATCTGAAAGGTGAAAGGGTAGTGATTATGGGGCAGGAAAGGACGAAGTCCCTGGCGGGAGAGATGTACCATACCTATCCCGAAGGGTTCCGCAAAGCGCGGCGTCTCATTAACCTGGCCGCCAGGTTCAAGCTGCCCATCATAACCCTGATAGACACCCAGGGGGCCCATCCTGGTCTGGAGTCCGAAGAGCAGGGCATGGGGAATGCCATCGCCACCACCTTGTCCCTGATGGCAGAAGTGCCCACGCCCGTAGTCTCGGTGATCGTAGGTGAGGGAGGCAGCGAGGCTGCCCTGGCCTTGGGGATAGCGGACAGCATACTTATGCAGCAATATGCCATATACTCCCCCATCTCGCTAGGCCAGACCGCCAGCAGGCTCTACCGCAACCCTTCAAGGCAGAGGGAGGAGGCCCAGCCCCTCATCCTCACAGCCCAGGACTGCAAGGAGTTGGGCATTGTAGACGAGATTGTGGGGGAGCCAGAAAAGGGCGCCCATACTAACCCCCAGGAGGCTGCCCAGGAGCTTCAACAGGCCATAGTGAGGCAGCTTGCAGAGCTCACCAAGACCTCCCCAGGGAAGCTGGTGAAGAACCGCTACAAGAAGTTCAGGAATATGGGCGAGTACACCAGCCACTCCCAAGCGGCCGTACGCAGGGAAGTCTCCTTGCTACAGCATATCGTGCTCAAGGGTCCACCAGAGAAGAAGGCTAAATCCAGGAGACGGGCCAAAGAGGAAGTCCCTGGGTCATGAGCCCCTGTTGCACCTATCTATAAGGTCACTCTTCCCTGCTCTGAAAATAGACCTCACCCCCAGCCCCTCTCCTAAGAGGAGAGGGGTGACCGAAGGTCGGGGTGAGGTTTAGTGGCATCATTTTGCTACGAAAATACCAAGCTCAGGTATTTTCATGTATCGTGGTGCTCGTGGCAACGAGCATGGCTATTTCATCTGTCCGTGTCGCCCCAAAAGGGGCATGACAACTCGCATGATATTAGCTTGAACCCTCGTCTGGAGGTTCGGCGGACATCAACTCCTCTGCATATCGGAGCATCTTCTCCTGCCGCTCCTGGCCAACGTTGCGG
>CAYWGG010000106.1:0-8717 GCA_964457285.1 uncultured Dehalococcoidia bacterium | reverse complement strand
GAAATACCTACCACCAGGCAAGAGCTGAAAGACCCTGCCATCACACCCTGCTCACACCCCTATGGCAGGATCGCCTGGGATGAAGTATAATAGCAGTGTTAACTCCATTCAGAGTCATAATAGCTCAGCAGGAGAAGCCTGTCCCGACCGAAGCGAACGAGTCAGCCAGCCAATCTGAGCGGAGGACCGAGGCAATGACAAGCGCAGTACAATGGGGCCAGGCAGGGGGGGTCATTTCCACAGGTAGTACGGAAATAGACAGAAGGATCGGGGGTGGCATCCCCTACGGGACTCTCATGCTCATCGAAGGGCCGGCGGCATCAGGGAAAAGCACCCTGGCCCAGCAGTTCCTGTGGGGTGCTCTCGCATCTGGAGAGGATGCGGCTCTGTATACTACCGAGCAGACGGTTCAAAGCTTCCTCCGCCAGATGGACAGCCTGGGGATGGACGTGAGGGATTACTTCTTGCTGGACCACCTGGCCATATATCCTGTCTCCATATCTCCAGACTCCATCGAGCCCGATCTACTTTTCCAGGAGCTCTCTAATCATATAAGAAGGCAGAAGGCTTGCAGGGTCATACTGGTGGACGCCCTTACCACATTCGTCTCCCAGGCCGGAGGCGACCAGATACAGGACTTCTTTGCTGGATGCAAGTCCCTTTGCGATGGAGGAAAGGTAATCATCTGCACCATACACTCCCATGCCTTTGATGAGAGTATCCTCACACGGGTCAGGTCAGTATGCGACGGCTACCTGAGGCTCCAGGTAGAAAGGTCGGGAGCCCAACTCTTGAAACTCATGGAAGTGGCTAAAATCAGGGGAGCAGATATGAACACGGGCAATATCTCAGCCTTCGAGGTAGAGCCGGGCTTTGGCCTCAGGATTGTTCCAATATCCAGGGCAAGAGCATAGCAATGTCTCTATCCCATCGCGTTTCAGGCTTCACTCAGAGGTACGGGTCATAAAGGGGAACGAGTATGAAATTAGGGCCCCTTAAGAGGGCGTGGACCCGGGATAATAAGGATGTCCCGGAGCCCAAAGATGGGCCCGAACCCAATACTTTTCCCTATGGGAATGGGAACGACAATGGGTCACCCAACGCCGCTACAGCCAGGACATCGGTATTCAAGTTCAAGGTAGCGCAGGATAAGGTCGGTAATGGGAAGGTTAAATCCGAGCAAGGAAAGGATTTTGACTCTCCCCTGTTTCATCACCTTCCCCCTCAGCTTCAGGAGCAGTCCATGGCCCAGGACCATCTATGGGAATACCTGCGCGCTCTCCCAGTTGGAGAAATCGGTATACCTGACTACTTTCCCCGGCTGAGCCGGAACATGAGGGATATCAAATACCGCAACCTCATCTATCCCGTGGGCAAAGGTGTATTCACTCATCTGTACCCTGATCTAGCGGACAGCCGGGATTTTTATATGAGCATAGAGCCTTCCTTGGACCCCGCACTCTCTGGCCTCATGGAAGAGGTAGATAAGCGCCTGATAAACTATGTGGATGAGCTCAAAAAGGCCAGTGACAACCAGGAGAGGACTGAGGTCCTGTTACGATGTCTTGATAGGATCTGCTCTGTTAAAGGAGGTCGCCGTCAGAGTGGCCCTGTAAAAGTGACCGAAAAGGAGCTACAGGGGCTGAGATACCTCATGATGCGGGACAAAGAAGGCATGGGCTTTCTAGAGCCCCTTATTGGCGACCCTTACATCGAGGACATCAGTTGCAGTGGGATCGGGCCGCTTTTCATTGAGCACAAGATTTTTGGGGGCCTTAAAGCTGGCATCTCCTTTACCACCCGTGAGGAGTTGGACCGCTTCATAATCAAGCTCTCCGAGAAGATAGGCCGACCGGTAACTGTGCGAGAGCCCATAGTTGACACCGTCCTGCCTGACGGCTCCCGGGTAAATATAGTCTACGGAGATGACGTCTCCAAGAGGGGAAGCAACTTCACCATCCGCAAGTTCAGCACCACCCCCATGAGCATTCTGGACCTCATAGAGGCGGGGACCTTGTCCTATGAAATGGCGGCATATCTTTCCCTGATGTTGGGAGAGGGAATGAACGCCTTCGTTTCTGGCGAGACGGCCTCCGGTAAGACCACCATGCTCAATGCTCTTACCACATTCATCAACCCCAACGCCAAAATAGTGAGTATCGAAGATACGCCGGAGCTCCAGGTGCCTCACCCCAACTGGATCAGGGAGGTAGTGCGTGGGAAGGCCAACAGCAGCTCCTCCATCACTATGTACGACCTGCTCAGGGCGGCCTTGCGCCAACGGCCCAACGAGATCATCATAGGCGAGATCCGAGGCGAAGAGGGCTCAGTCGCCTTCCAGGCCATGCAGACGGGCCATGCTTGTATGGCCACTTTTCACGCTGCCTCAGTGGAGAAGCTCATCCAGCGTCTCACAGGTAACCCCATCAACATCCCCAAGACCTATGTGGATAACCTGAACCTCATCATTATTCTGAGTGCGGTCCGCCTGCCCGACGGCCGCCCCGCGCGGAGAGTGCTGAGCATAAACGAGATCGTTGGCTACGAACCCAGCTCTGACACCTTCGGTTACATAGAGGTGTTCCGCTGGAACCCTGCCACGGATACCTTCGAGTACCCGGGCTATATGAACACTAACCTCCTTGAGCACGTTGTAGGTATGAGGAGAGGCATACCACCCCATAACAGCCGCCTGATATATAATGAGATCGAGGATCGGACGCATATCCTCAGGAAACTTCACGAGAGGAATATCAACAACTTCTATGAGCTCCATAACGTCCTCTCCCAGGCGTATCGAGAAGGTCTCTTCCGATAACATCGTCATAGGCTTTGACCTTCTGTCAAACCTTACCTACATGTGGGTGTTGTCCCTGGGGGGACTGCCCAGGGACCAGGTGTTAGAGAATTGCTCCCGTCAGCGTCTGAAAACGGCCGTCTTCTTTGATTACATCTATACTCTAGCCAAGCGCCTGGGGCTTGAGTACACACAAGCCTTTCAAATCGTATCTGAGAAGGCGAAAGCTTCAAATGTCAAGAGCCTCTTACTGCGTTTCGCCGCTTCTATATCTTCTGGCGAGTCTGAACGGGATTTTATAGCTGAAGAGGCCCGGATAGAAGGGGAGCGGTACGCCAATGAGTACGAGAGAAGTGTAGAAAATCTCAGAAAGTGGACCGACGCCTATGCGGCCATCATGGTTTCAGTGACTCTTATCATGGTGGTATCTCTGGTATCCACTATGATGGGCTCTCTCAGTCAGAACTTTATAGTTATCATGGCTTTAACTTTGCTCTTCATAACTTCCATTGGGGTATACGTCATCTATAAGGTGGCCCCAGTAGAGCAGATGACTTACGACACTCGCCAGGGCACTACCAGAGAAAGAAGAATGGCCCGGTTCCTGCTGCTGACCCTGGCCCCGATGGGAGTGATACTGGCCCTCTTGCTTGGCCCTCAGCTTGACTTGCTGGTGGGCTTCTCTGTCGGCTTCTTGCTTATTGGAGCTTCCCTTCTGCCAGCAGGATTCTACGCCTGGAAGGATGATGCTAACATGACCAAGCTGGACTCAGAATTCCCTATCTTCCTGAGGAGCGTAGGCAATGTGGCGGGCGCTGCGGGAGTCACCCTAACAGAATCCTTGAGAAGGATTGATACCAGGTCGCTGGGCTCTCTTGAGCCGTACATCAGCCGTCTACGCGTCCGCCTTGGCGCCAGGCTGCCTACCCGCGAGTGCTGGGAGAAATTCAGGGAGGAGACGGGAAGCGAGCTAGTGAACCGCACTACTCATATGCTGGTTGATGGATCAGAGCTTGGCGGGACCCCAGACCGGGTGGGCATGATTTGCTCCGAATATGCCCAGAGGGTGGTCCAACTCCGGGCCAAACGGAGGCTCACCGCTTCTACCTTCTCCTTTCTTTCCGTCCCCATGCACGCCACCATGAGCTTCATCCTTCTCTTTGTCCTGGGAATCATCACCAACTTTAGCTCCAAGCTAGCCGAAGCGTCGGGTTCAGTCCTGCAAACAGCTGACCATAAGCTCCCCATCCCGGAAAACTTCCAGCTGCCACCGGGAGTCTCCGTACCAACGGCCAGGGAGTTGGGGGCAGGCCTGGATATATTCGGGACCCAAGATATGGCCCTCGTTTCTTACATGATCATATTGGTGATAATCATACTTACCGTCGCCAATTCGCTGGCCCCCAAGTTCGCCGCTGGCGGTAGCAATCTCAAAATCGTCTCCTTTCTAAGCATGATGTGCATAGTCTCTGGAGCAATTCTAGGGATTGTGCCGCTCCTTACTTCGGCGCTTTTCTCCATTTAATTTAATGGGTAGGAGGTAATGCCATGGGTGAGGCCACTTTCACCAAGCCTATAATCCAGTGGCTCGAAAAGAGGCGTGCCAGGAAAGAGGCTGCCAGGCTCCAGGCGTCTCCCCAGGAGGACCAGTCAGCCTCTGTGCATGAGATATTTAATACTCAAGCTTCGCCCAGAACAGATCCCGGAGCGCCTACCCAGAGCGATCTACTCCGTGAGGCAACCGTGCCACGGGCATCTCCTGAGGCTTCCATAGAAGTGAACCGGCTGGCCCCGGACCTGGCCCAGGAAGTCTTTGGCAGGAGGGCGGCCCCTCCAGCAAGGGAGGCTAGCGTGCCTGAGCCCCAGGGCGTCCATCTACCAGGGGGCGGCCCTGTAAGCCGGGTGAGGATTGGAGTTCCATCGGGGGGACCTATGGCAGAGGGGGCTGCTGGAGCCAGGCGGCGGGAAGGGGTATCCACTCAATCGCCGGGGACTCAGCCAAACGCCTCCGATCTCCAGGGGGTGAGGCCCGATTCTGAAGAGGCAGTGGACTCTTTGCCCATGTCACTACAAGACATTTTCCGGAGGAAGGTAGTTGCCAACCCACAGGTCAGAGCCCTGCTCCAGCGGCATGGGGCAGTAGACACCCGCGAGCTGGCCGACGAGTTGCGTGATTTTGCCAGGAGCGTTGGAGCCACCAGGAGTAGAAGATAGGGCCACATCTGTGAGGCCTTCCCCAGATTCTCTAGGACACCGCAGTCTGAAGGCGGGGGTAGAAACTGGCTTTTGGAATGAGTTGGTCCTATTTCTTGAGGCGCTCTTCTACTAACCTCTCGTCGCGGTCCCACCAGTTGTCGAAGAGGGCCACCCCATACAGATAGTGGATCATGACCCCAATCCCCCAGAACAGGATCGGGATCCAGAACCATAGATTGTCGTTATCTCTGAGATAGAACGTCCCGGCGTTCCAGAGGCCTAATATCATGTTACCGATGATATAGGCTACCAGATGGATGACGAAGGCGCGTGTTGCCCGCTGCTTTTCTACAGCCTTCTTAGCCTCTCTGTACCTTTCAATGTTTTCACTTGCCATGCTACGCCTCCTTCTACCCGCCAAGGGCCTCTAACGAAACCCCTCTGGTGTACCCTTCGGAGGAAGGGTGTACCTCAGCTTGAAGGCGAGGGTTGAGGATAGTTTTGTCAGGGGCTCTCAAGCACCTTTGAGATAGACCTGAATGCGGAACCGGCAGCTATCTACAACGAAGACCCTGCCCTGGGCATCTACCTTCACGGAGGTGGGGCCCCAGAACAGCTTCTCTACACTGGCCGACTCATTGCGGAGAAAATCCCCTCCTGGTGGCAGGTCCAGCTCGGGCTCCAGATCGGCCTTTTCCCTCTCCGCAAGCTCGTCCATGTTGGCGACGAAGTAGTCACGGGACCACCTGGACAACCCTGCTTCACCTCGGAACCTGGCGATAAAGCTGCCATCGTGGTCGAGCACCTGGACTCGTTCGTTTCCCCAGTCAGCAACGTAGATGTTGCCCTCCTGGTCAACGGCAACCCCCGATGGCCGACGGAACTCCCCGTCGCCATGGCCCGAATTGCCAAAGCTAGCCAGGTGTTTGCCCTCTGGGTCGAACTTCTGGACGCGGTCATTGCGCCAATCGGCCACATACACATTTCCTGACTGGTCAATGGCTATCCCCCAGGGCAGATTGAACTCGCCGTTACCCCTGCCAGCCCTGCCCCAGCCGCCCAGGAATCGCCCGTCCCTGGTGTACTTCTGGATACGGCTGTTCAGGCCGTCAACCACCAGAAGGTTATCATCCTTATCAAAGGCGATACCGGCGGGCCGGTTAAACTCTCCGTCGCCGCTTCCCTTCACACCCCATTTGCTCAGGAATTGGCCCTGCTTGTTGAAGATGGAGATTCTATGGAGGGCCTCATCGGATATGTATATGTTCTCATCCCCGTCGAGGGCGATGGCGACGGGCCACATCATCTGGCCGTCTCCAGTGCCCCCAGTGCTGAAGTCGCCCAGGTAGTCCTCATCCACCGTGCATATAGTGACCCGCTTATAGGGCATCCTCACTTCTGTTTCTGCACCAGCCCGGTTCAGCACGTACAGGAGCCCATCACGGCCCAGGGCTACGTCAATTGGGTTCTGGAACCCCCTCCCAACCTGGGCGTAGAAGCCGACGGTATGGCTATATCTGTATACACTTTGAGCGCTCACCCTTACACTCCCTCTCGACAGGATCGAGACGCAGCACCGCTACACGCCTGCTCCGCTACCTTCTTGCCTCTCCCCTCCATCAGGCTAGCTGGTACTCTCGCGTGGATACGATGAGCTGCAATACCTCTTTTATCCTTTCGGCTGAGGAGCGGTCTTCGCTCTCAGACCCGAAGCGCACTTCACCGCCCGCCCGCGCATGGGCTATCAGCTCCTGTCTTGTGCTCTCGGCGACGGTAATGGGCCCTATCAAGTCCAGGCAGGCGTCCACCAGGTGCTCCGGGGACATGGCGTCTCCCTGGGACCTGATCCTGTTGATTATGTACCTGACGCCCGGCACATCCACGTCTGATAGCTGCTTGACTGCGAAGTTGACCCGCTCCACCAGGCTCCCGGTGTTGACCCACTCCACACCCGTATGCCAGCCCTCGACGCTGGGCGGGTCGAGGAGCTGCTGGCCCATGTACCCGGTCTTGAGGGCCAGGTTTATATCATCTACCTCGGGGAACCGATGGCCTCCTGCCATACGCACGGTCCCAACTACCAGCTCTGCGGGGCTCTTGACCCTGGCAAAAGCGGCGTCCTTCTTGAAGAAATCGGAGTTGAACAGCACTCTCAGCACTGAGCGGACATCGTACCTGTATTTGACAAAGGCATCCGCCAGGGCCTTGATCGCCTCCGGGTCACGGGGAGGGATGGTATGCCAGGCCGGCACTTGAGGCTCATCGGCCACGAAGAAGTTGTACAGGTGCCGGGCTATGAACCTGGCGGTCGCTGGCTGCTGGCAAATGATGTCTATAACGTCCTCGCCGTTGAAGGCCCCTCTATTGCCCAGGAACCCCTTCTCGGCATAGTCGTGGTCATCGTCTCTGTACTGGAACTGCCAGTCCAGGCGGCCATAGGGCCACACGGAGTCGCGAGCGTTGCGAGCGGCCATATAAGCTGTGTTGCGTATAGTCCAGCCGGTGAAGGCGTGGGAAGCCTGTCGCACGTCGTCCTCGGTGTAGTTCCCTACCCCCATAGAGAACAGCTCCAGTAGCTCCCGGCCGTAGTTCTCGTTCACCGCGCCCTTGTGGTTATCCTTGTTATCGAGCCAGAAAATCATCGCCGGGTCCCTGGAAAGCTTCACCAGCAGAGTGTGGAAGCTCCCAAGACCGTAGCGGCGGAACATGTCTATCTGGTTGAGGATAGCCTTGGGCTGATTGAGCTTCGTGTATCCGGTGGCGAACACCCCGTGCCAGAAAAGGGCCAGCTTCTCCTCCAGAGGCCGCCTTGTGTTGATCATGCGGTACAGCCAGTACGCCTGGCAGCTTTCTACCAGCAGCAGGTGGTTCTGGTCCACGTGGTAACGCCTGACCAGGTCCTCATCCTCCAGGGCTGGAGGAGCGCTCTCAGGGTGCAGTAGCTCCTCCACGGTCGCCTCGTAGCCTCTGGCGACGTAGGTCTCCAGCTCCTCCCTGGTCGCCCCAAAACCTGCGCGACGCATCAGATGAGCCATCAGGTCTATTTCACTCTGCGGCATACTGTGACCTCCTTCCCTTCCTCGGCAAGGACAATTGTATAGACACCGCCGATGGGGGTCAACCATGTGTCGCTCCACCCTTTCCCTACCCTGCCCCCCTCGCACACTTTCCATCCTGCCCGGGAAAGACGAAGTCGGTCTCGAACAGGTCATAGTGGGACTTGACCATTCCCAGGCTGGCGTAGGTCCTTTGGGCGACCCGGTTGGCCCGGTCTACGTACAGGCGGACTCCACAGACATCGGGGCGGGAGCGGGCAGCGTCGTACACCCAGGTATGCATCGCCCGGTATACCCCCCTCCGTCGCCACTCAGGCATGACATACACGCTCTGAATCCACCAGAAGGTGGCGTTGCGCCAGTCGCTCCACTCGTAGGTGACCAGCAGCGCTCCCACAGCGCAGCCGCCAGCCTCGGCCACAATATAGAATCCCTTCTCAGGAGACTCGAAAACGGCCCTGACGCCCCTGGTCAGCCGCTCTATGTCCAGCGATTTGCCCTCCGTCTCCTTCGCCATAGCCGCGTTGAAGCTAACCAGGGCCTCCACGTCGGTGGGCCTGGCCTCTCTGACGGTGGTCTGTTGTCCTTCCCTCATCTATTCTCCAGAACACCGCAGCCTGATGAAGGTTAAGAAATTAGCGACGTAACCCCTGTAGGAGTAACCTCAC
>CAYWGG010000105.1:0-8785 GCA_964457285.1 uncultured Dehalococcoidia bacterium | reverse complement strand
CTCCAAGAGATTACCGTTCGTTGGCAGGGAGCCGAAATACCAGTCCAGTGCAAGGTGAAACAGCCTGGTTCTGGAAGGGTAATCTCCCAAGAGGCGTTTACGTCCCTTGCCTGCTGCGTCGCTCGAGACGCAAGGTGTTCCAGGAGGAAGTTACTTATTCGAATTGGCTCCACGGGATCCATACGGCACGAAGATATCGAGTTCCTTCGGCGCCAGGTAGCAAACCGCATTGGGTCGGGGATCGGCCCAGATTTGGTCACACACAAGAATAGAACGTTTACTGTGAGTTCCGAGGCACTAAAAGGACAATTCACAATAGAGACAATTCGTGACTACCTGGCCAGCTTCAATTTCCACGTCGGCATCGTCATTGGTGAGCCGGCTTTAAATGGAAATGCCTACGATGCCGTTGCGGTTGTAGGCATTGAGGCGGACCCTCAAGAAAGACCTTGGAGTTCCTTAAAAGGCTCGATCCTAGATGGGGCGAGGCAGCTGAAGGGCGGTGCGTCAGGAATAGTAACTATTCACTATGCGGATCACGTCCAGGATTTTGAAACGTTGCGTCCAGGCCCCGAACCGATAAGAGTAGCTATAGGCAGGCTAGTGGACTCGCGCCCCCATGTCGGGGCAGTTATCTTGTCGTCCGAACCTGATCTTCAACTCCCCGACTCAGGTGGTCCTGGATATGCACGCATGTACAATGGTAAGCAATGGCGTTTCCCCAAAGATTTTCCGCTGGGCAAGCCCGTATGACCTGAGGTAGATAAAGCACGGTCATCATTTTGTAGACAGAGCTAGGGTCACCTCAAAGGTTCTGTGTATTGTTACCGATGCTCCACCATCTACTCCAACCCCAGCGCCTCCCGCAACGCCACCAACTGCCCCAGGTGTTCCCGCCAGTGGCGAACAAATATGCCTGCCACTAGCTCTTGAGCGGTCCGTTCCGTCGTCGTCCCGCGCGTGATGGAGTGGAGGGGCACCTTCTTCCCCATTAGGTCGGCATCGGTCGTAGAGTTGAGGGCACTTTCCAGACCAGCAAGAACAGCCTCCAGGTCCTCTCTCGCGCCGGTGATGTCCTGTCTCCGTCGCTCCGGGGTCATGTTGCTCAAGCTGGCCGTAATGGGAAGCTCCTTTATGCTGCCATCCAGGACTCCCTGGACGGCTGTGTGTACGCCCCCGGAGGGCGTGTCTACCAGATGGTATACCACTTCCCTGGCCGACCATTCCTCATCGCTGGGCTTCCAGTCAAAGGAGTAGTCTATCCCCTCTAGCAAGCGGTCCAGCTCACTGCGAATGCTCTGAAGCTCCTGAAGTAAGGAGTCCCTTTGCGTGGTCAACGGCGCCCTCCTGATTAAGCGTTAGCTAGCGGCATTCGGCCATCAGCTTCCAGCCTCAAGCTGGCCTATGGCTAGAGGCTGACTATGTGCTACATGGGACTAGAAGGCAGGTTTTTCAGGATGTCAAGGACCCAGGCCCTGGTATCTTCCCGCTTCAACCCTATCTCCACCGACGCCCTGAGAAGTCCTAAAGGCGTTCCACCATCGTAGCGGGTCCCGTGAAACCGGTAGGCATAAAGGGGCTCGCGCTCTAGCAGCAGCATCATACCATCAGTGAGCTGAATCTCCCCCCTCGCTCCAGGCGTAGTGCGTTCAAGACATGGGAAGATCTCGGGAGTGAGTACATATCTACCCACAATAGCCAGATTGGAAGGGGCATCTTCGGGGTTAGGCTTTTCTACCAGTCCCTTTACCTGATGTAACCATTCGCCAACAGCCCATGAGTCTACCACCCCATAGCTTTTCACCATCTCAAGGGGCACCTCTTCCACGGCCACCACGCTGACGCCATATTTCTCAAAGATGCGAAGCATCTGCTGGGTAGCTCCTTCGGTGTGCCATATAACGTCATCGGGGAGGATGACGACGAAAGGCTCATCTCCTACCAGCTCTTTCGCGGTGAGTACAGCGTGACCCAGGCCCAGGGGTTGCTCCTGCCTGACGAACGAGGTGTGGGCCAGGGATGAGACATGCCGTACCTTCTCCAGGAGGCCATGTGAGCTGCTATTCAGCAAGAGCTGCTCAAGACCGGAGTCTTGCTGGAAATAGTTCTCCAGCGCTTCCTTTCCCGGGGAAGTGACTATAATGATGTGTTCGATACCGGCAGCTACCGCCTCCTCCACCCCGTACTGAATCATAGGCTTGTCCAGGATGGGCAAAAGCTCCTTGGGGACAGCCTTGGAGGTGGGCAGAAAGCGGGTGCCCATCCCGGCCGCCGGTATGACAGCCTTACGGACTTTCATCCTGGCCTCCTTACGGGGGCTATTCTACCATCTCAGGTAGAGGGGGGCAAGGATGGAACTCCAGGTGCAGTCTTCCAAAACCCTGGAGATAGGCTTACAATGTTGTAAAACCAGTATCATCCGGATTCTACCAGACCAGGGAAAGGAGGAAGGCTCATGTTTCGGTGTGCAGGTGTAGACCATATAGCGCTCATGACTAGCGACATGGAGGCAACGGTCCAGTTCTATTGTGGGATTCTGGGGATGCGGCTAGCTCGAACCCTACGCACCGGGCCCTCGATGAACAATGCCCGCCACTACTTCTTCGACGCCGGAGGGGGCAACTCTCTGGCGTTCTTCGATGGCGCTGCTCTGCCCACGGAGGCCGCTCCGCAACACCTCAACCATCTCGCTCTCACTGTGGCGACTGTGGATGAGTTCGACGAGGCCTACCGGCGCCTCAAGGAGCATGGGGTAGAGGTGACCGATATCATCGAGCGGCGCTACGGTAAGACTTTCTATTTCAGCGACCCTAATGGTATCCGGTTGCAGATCGAAGTTACCACTCAGCACTGGCCGGGAGACCTGCATGGGGACCCTGATCCGGTGCCGTCGGTGCGCAAGATGCTTGGGCAAGCCTAAGACGCCAACACCACGTCCACCAGCGCCACCTTCCCTTTGTTCACTGCCGCCAGGGCGTTCTGTAGAGCAGGTCTTAGCTTTGCCGGGTCCTCTACCCTCTCGCCGTAGCCATCGAAGGGCTCTACTAGCTGAGCGTAGTTGGGGCCAGGGATATTAACTCCGTGGAAGATTCCCGTGGCGGCAGCGGTCCCCTGGGGATAGAAATCCAGGTGAGACCTCTTCATGGCGGCGTAGGAGCCGTTGTTGAAGACCACTATCAGGATGGGCAGACCGTACTCCTTGGATACGCCCAGGCTGGGGACGATAGGATTGTACAGGAAGGAACCATCTCCCACCAGGGCCACCACTGGCTGTTGAGGCATTGCCAGCTTGACCCCTAACGCCAGCCCCAAGCCGAGACCCAGGCCCCCAGTAGGATGGAAATAGCTCTGGGGTCGGTTCCACTGCACGTGCCTCAAGATGACGGGCCTGTGCACTATGGTCTCCTCCACATAAATGGCGTCCCTGGGCATCACCTCACCCAAAGTCGTGCAGAGCCAGGCGGGCTCAACAGGGGCTTTGTCCTTTGCCGACCCTGCCGCCGAGCGATACCCTTCGTACAGTTTATTGTGCTCAGCTCCCCAGCGCACTCTTCTATCCTTGACTTCGCTGGCAACAATAGCCCCGCCGGCCCGGAGAGCTTCAACCAGAGCCTTTAGGGTGGCTGCCAAATCTCCTTCGAGGTACACATCGGCATGAAGGGTCTGATAAGCCATCTGGCCTTTGATGGGGTACTCGTCCATGACCACTACTGTTCCATTGGCGGGGCCGGAGCTTGGGGGATACCAGGGGGCCTTCGCGGCGATAAGCAGGAACAGGTCGGACTGACTCAGGAAGGGCCTCAGGTCAAAGCCCATATGCAGAGGGTGGTCTTTGGGGAAATTGGCGTAAAGGGGCGTGCCAGGCTCCACCACAGGTATGGAGAGTAGCTCCGCTAACTCTACCAGATGGTTGAAGGCATCCACGTCCCGCCCAGAGGCTTCTGTGACGATGACCGGATTTCTGCTCCTGGATACCAGCTCTGCCACCTGCCTGATCGCCTCGGCCTCCGGCTGAGACTTTGATGGGGCAGGGACCTTCGTCTCCCGTCTCGGCGGGACCCACTCGTCACGCGTCACCTCAATGGGGATGTCCAGGTAGGTGGGGCCTTTCGGCACTCTCTGGGCCATTTCTGCCGCACGGATCACCGTCTCATACAGGGTATAGTGGCTACTGACTCGTCCGCTCCACTTTACAAAGGGCTCAGCAAAACGGTCCGGGCCTCCCACCACACTCAGGTTCCTGAACCACTGCCACCCGGGGTCGAACTCGGGGTCCTCGCCATAGGTGATGGACTCGCCAGAACATACCAGCATGGGGACTTCCCCTTGATTTGCGGCATGGATAGCTATAGAACCTTGTAGAAGCCCTACGCCGGTATGGAGGAGGACGGCTTGAAGCCGACCGGTGGCCCTGGTATATCCCATAGCCATTGAAACGGCAAGGCTCTCATGCCAGCAGTTGATGTATTTGGGGCCATCCAGCTCATTTGCCCTCTGGCGGGCCAGCGCCTCCCATACCGAGGGCCACTCTGACCCAGGAGAGGATATGACGTAATCGATGCCCAGCCGCCTGAAGGCTTCCAGAATAGCTTCTCCGCCGTCTTTGCGCTCTTTCATCGTTATATCCCTCCTCAAAAATCCGGGGCGTGGTAGGAGCATACGGCCGCATCACTCTACTGTTCGCCCAATTCAGTCATCCTGGTGGCACCGCCGTTTGCCCTATTATACAATGTTCTGAGGAAGACCGCATAAAAGGGTGCAGAGCTGTCTTGAAAACTCGCGTCAGGAGGACTACGTATATGGTGAATAAAAATAAATTGCAGTTCGGGATCGCCATCCCTCAGATGTTTTCCACAGGTGAAATAGACCTCTCAGCTATCTCACGCTTTCTGGCTAAGGTGGAATCTCTGGGCTATCATAGTGGTTGGGTCCAGGAGCGGATGTTAGGGGGTATGCCCTCCCTGGAACCCATATCGCTGCTTTCCTACGCTGCGGCCTTCACCAGCCGTCTCAGACTGGGTACATCGGTGATGCTGACGGCGCTGCGAAACCCAATCCCGCTGGCCAAGAGCCTGGCTACTCTGGACCAGCTATCCGGAGGCAGGATCATAGTGGGCGTGGGCCTTGGGGGAAACACCGCTATCTATCCCGCCTTCGGCATCTCCCCGAGGAGCAGGGTGAGGAGGTTTGAAGAGGGCATCCGCCTGATGAAGAAGCTGTGGACTGAGGACAAGGTCACCTTCAACGGCCGTTTCTGGCAGATGGATGGTGCATCTATAGCTCCCAGGCCCTTCCAGAAACCTCACCCTCCTATCTGGTTCGGAGCCCACTCGGAGTCGGCCCTCAGGCGGGCCGTCAGGCTGGGGGATGGCTGGATGGGAGCGGGATCATCTTCCACCAGGACCTTCAAGGAAGAGATAAAGCTGGTCCGGCATTGCCTTGAAGAGGAGGGCCGAGACCCAGCAACTCTCGCCCTATCGAAGCGGGTCTACGTAACTATAGACAGTAACAAAAAGAGGGCCTCTGAGAGGCTACAGAAGTGGTTCGGGGACCACTACGGCAATTCCTCTATGGCGCTGGAGGTATCGGTGTTTGGCAACGAGGAAGAGTGCGTAGAAGGCCTGAGCGAGGTTGTCTCCCAGGGCATAGACCTGCTCATGCTGAACCCGGTGTACGAGGTGACAGAGCAGGCAGAGCGCCTGGCTAGGGATGTGCTGCCCAAGCTAGAACCCTGATGGGTGTGCCATCGTGACCGAGGCAGGTAGGGGCAGGTTTGGAACCTGCCCCTACACGAACTCGCCCCGCTCGGCCAGCTCCAGCGTCTCAATGGCGTTCACCATGTTGATGAGCTGCTCCACCATCTGGTTGTCCGCGGTGTCAATGAACCGCTCCACGTTGCCAAGCTGCCTTCTCAGCATGGGCATGGGAGGGACGTCCTCACTGATGCCTTTGTGTCCCTCCATCCGGGTTTTCAGGTAAGCTTTGTAGCCCTCGGCGGCCTCTATCACTTCATCCAGGGCCTCGGCCATTTTCTGGAGATGTTCGTGCTTTATGACAGTCATACTGAATCCTCAACCCTGAGACCTCCGCCAAGGGGAGAATGCTGGAAACCCTTATTTGACCATTGGAAGAGAACTGGTGTATCAGCTACACCAGTTCTCCGCGTTGAGCCTGTTCCATCGGATCGAGGACGTTCACTATGTCTGTTAGCTGTTCCAGCACCTGGTCGTCCAGGGTGGCGATGAACCGCTCCAGGTTACCAATCTGGTACTTCAGCGCAAACATATACATGGGAGGAGCGTCATCCCTTATCCCCTTGTGGGCCTCCATCTGGCCTTGCAAATAAGCCTTGTATTCCTCCGCAGCCTCAATCACCTCATCCAGGGACTCGGCCATTCTCTGGACGTGTTTCTGTCTTATTACTGTCATAGCCCTCACCCCCTTTGTTCCCTCTCCTGCTCTGTGGGGGAGGGGTAAGAGGATTGAATCCTTAGACAAACTCAGGACAGGTCTGGGGGGCACCCCCAGGCCACTGGCAGGAAGGCTCTGCCCCCTCTGCACTCCCCCACCAGCGAGTTTGGAGATAGTTTCTTAGCCCTGGAAGCGCCGCCACCGGTAAGGCAGTTCTAAGATGGTATTCGGCTCTTTTATAGCGCCTATAGCCTCCAGCGTAGCGGTGAGGATGGCGCGCTGTTGGTTCACCTTGAAAGCCTCCCCCACCAGATTGCCCGCCGGGAACCTGATGTAAACCGCTCGGGGGGTGCCTATGGCCGTGGTGATGTGGGGTTGGACGGTGATGGATATGGTGCTGATACCCTCGCCTTCAATTAAGTTCTGGACCAGCCCAACGGACCGGTGGCAGATGGGTCAGCCGCCGGTGAGAAGGGCTACATCGGGCTCCTCTTCCTTCAAACGGTGAGCTACTTCCGGCCCTGTCTCCTCCACCAACGTCCTGGGGTCAGGTATGAAGCCCATGAAGCTGAAGATAGTAGGGGCGATGTCATTTACGTACCCCTCGTCTTTCAGTTCCTTTAGGCGCTCAATAGGCAACATGCAGTTGATGTCCTGGTCGGCGTCGCCGTGATTATAGTGGCTATGGGTCACCATCAGCTCTCGGGCATCCACGTCGTTGGGAAACTCCCGGTAAGACCAATCGCCGTGAGGGTTAAGGATGTTAAAGGGCTCCTGGGAGCGCAGATGAACGCCTCCAGTAGTCACCAGCGCGACCTTACACTCTCTCAAGGGCTTCTCAAGGGGTGTCCAGCTAACCCTCTCGTTGCGTATGTCTGTGGTGCCGCCCTTGTGGGCAATCTTTATGGTATTTACCCACGCCTCGAATCTCTCCTCTTGTGTTGGAGAGTAGACCCATTCTTTGTACTCGACGGCCATTGCTAACCCCCCTACATACAAAGCACAGAATAATGATCTACGACGGAGTCCCTAGCTTAGCTCTGGCGAACGTACTTGTCAACGCTCTTTTCAGCGGTTAGCCCCAGGTAGATGTCCCCACGAGAGTCCACCCACATGCCGTGGGCCGAGCGTGAGGGCCAGCGGGCCAACAGGTTCCCATTCCTGTCGAACACGCTCATCTGGGGTGGTGATCCGTCTAAACCTACCCGCTCGCTGGTATAGAAAACGCCATTCTTGTCAACAGCGATGTCGAGGGGCCGTTGCATATTGGTCCACATGGTGATGTACTGGCCATCGAGGGAGAAGACTTGGACCCTGCTATTCTCCCGGTCGCATACGTAGATCCGCCCCCCATACACCACTAGGCTGTGGGGCAGGTGGAACTGGTTAGGCCCGCCCTTCCCTGGCTGGCCCCAGGAGGAGATAAGGCGGCCATCTGAAGAGAACCAGTGCACACGGGCGTTGCGGTAACCGTCAGAGACGTACAGGTCTCCTGAAGGAGCGGGGACCAGCTCGGTGGGGTAGTTGAAGGGGCCCGCAGCCCTGGGCACCAGGTCGCCGGCCTTCTCACAGCCCGTATCCGAATGCACCCCACGATGGCCTATCACCTTAAGGGGCTTCCCTTCCAGGGTGCAGACCATGCACACCGAGTCATCCCGGTCGGTGAGGTAAACGATGTCGTTTTCGATGTAGATGCCGTGGGGGTCGGTGATCATACCGGTGCCCCAGGAGCTGAGGTATTTGCCGTCCCGGTCGAAGACCAGCACCGGTGGGTCTTTGCGCTGGAAGACGTAAACGCGGTCCTGAGAATCGGTAGCCACGGCACTGACCGTGCCGAAGCTCTGCCCTCGGGGCAGCTTGGCCCAGTCCTGGATCAGTCTGTAGGTATATCTGCCTGTGCCCACTGTAGCAGTAGTAGTCATCTGCCTGTTACCTCCTCTTATAATGCACTCCATCAATCTTCGGACTACAGTTTTAGGGGATTCAACTGACAAAGAGAATCCGGCCACAACTGTTGCACAGCACCGGCTCACGCCCCACCCTGGCGCGCTGGAGCTGGTGGGTGGGTAGGGACATACGACAGCCTCGACACAAGCCCCGCTCCACTTTGGCAACAGCTACGCCCGCCTTGGACAGCCGGAGACCTTCGTATAGCTTGAGTTCCTGCTGCCCCACCCCCAAAATGAGCTGCTGTCGCCGGGCCTCCAGGGTTGCCACCGTCTCCTCCAGCTTTTTCCGCTCTTCAGCGAGCTCTACCTGTCTTATTTGCCAGCCTTCACTGGCTTGCCCATAGCCAACCTCCAGAGATCGAAGTTTCTCCTGGGCCTCATCCAGGGCCATCATGGTCTCCAGGAGTCTATCGTCCAGCACACGG
>CAYWGG010000104.1:0-8793 GCA_964457285.1 uncultured Dehalococcoidia bacterium | reverse complement strand
TGAACTTCACCACCCGTCGGCTTCGGGGGGCCCACTCACCTGGCTGCACCACGTATACATCCTTATGGGAGTCCAGATATATTCCGTGGCAGGAGCGGTGAATCTCTGCGCCCCATCGGGCCAGGCGCTCGCCCTCCAGGGTCAGGATGCTGATAAAGCCCCCGTTGTGCTCGGGAATGTAGACGGTGTCCTCGTCGTCCACGTAGAACAGGGCGGCGCCGATGAGGCGGGTCGGCCAGGTAGTGATGTACTCTCCCTCCTGGGTGAACACCTGGACCCGGTCGTTCTCCCTGTCGGCTACCAGCACACGGCCATGTCTGTCAATCCATATACCGTGGGGCAGGTTGAACTGTCCAGGCCCGTTTCCTGGCTCACCCCAGGAAAGGATGAGCTTGCCATCTGGAGAGAACCTGTGGACGCGGCAGTTGGCGTAGCCGTCGGCGATGAAGACCTCCCCGGCTGGGTTCAGGGCTATGCCAGCGGGCATGTTGAAAGGCCCACCCCCGTGGGTCACGTTTTTCCACGCGCCGGAGCTGAAATCCGTAGGGTCAACGCCGGTGTCCGAGCGGTAGCCTTTGGTGCCTATAGTCATGAGAAGCTTACCCTGGGGAGTGAACTTCATCACCTGGCAGTTATTCCGCTCCACCAGCCAGACGTTATCCTCTTTGTCTATCAGGATGGCGTGGGGGAAGGCGAAAAGCCCTTCTCCCCAGGAGTAGAGGTAGTTGCCGTCGCGGTCGAAGACAACGATGGGGTGGTCGGGGGTCCTGTTGAACACGAAGACCCTGTCCTGAGAGTCCACGGCCACCGCCGCCGCGGGCATCTGCCACCCTTCGGGGAGGCGCGCCCAGTCATCGTTCATCTCGTAGGTGTACCTGCCGCTGCCTACTATTGTAGTCGTCATACTCTCCCTCGTCTTCAGAATACCTGGTGTAGTATATCACAGGAGTTGTCTGGATGCCTTCACATTCATTCCGAGGTCCCCATTCTGAAGGCGGCGTTGGTAAAATAGAGACAAATGGCGGAGGTGTTCAAGCTGGCCGAGGTGGTAAGGAGTAGGGGCGCACAGCCGTGCGCCCCAATCGAACGAGCCCTTGAGAGGGTGTATAAAAGGGATGACCTTCCCTTTGTCTCCTCCTTAGCAAGGAGGAGATATAGGGGAGGTTAACAGGTTCATAGGGCCTTCCGGGCGATCTCCTCCAGCTCGGCCAGCACTTTCTCCTCTGTCTCAGTCATCAGAAAGATCACCGCTGAATCCGCACCCGCCTCCTCAAAGGCCTTCATCGCCTCGCGGTCGGCGGATGCACGGTAAACCAGCACCTCGATGGAATCAGGGTCCCGACCGGCCTGTTGGGCCATCTCGTTGAGGGTCTCTCGGCCACGCTTTATCAGCTCTGGGGTGACGCGGGTGGGCATCCAGCCATCGCCGTATTCCACTATTCGTTTGAACACGTTCCTCGCCGTGCCACCCAGGAAGATGGGTGGATGGGGTTTCTGAGCGGGTTTAGGGAAGGACCGGACGGGGGGAAAGTCGTAGTATTTACCATGGTACTCGGCCTCATCCCTGGTCCACAGCTCCTTCATCGCCTCCACGGCCTCACGGGTCTGGGTCCAGCGGTGCTCGAAGTTGCCTCCCATGATCTCCGTCTCCTCCTTGAGCCAGCCCGCGCCGATGCCGAAGACGAACCGGCCCCCAGAGAGGTGGTCGAGGGTGGCTATCTCCTTGGCCAGGAGGAGCGGATTACGCTCCGGGACCAGGGTAATCCCCGTCCCCAGCTTCATGCTCCTGGTCACGCCGGAGGCCCGCGCCAGCGCAACGAAGGGGTCCACAAACCAGCTATAGGTTGGTGGGATAACACCGTCCGGGGAGCCGGGAAATGGGGAAGTGGTATGCACTGGCATGATGGGGTGCTCCCCTACCCACAGGGACTCAAACCCTAACTCCTCAGCTCTCTCCGCTATCACTGCCGTATCTACGGGGTACTCAGTAGGGAACGCCATAACTCCGATTTTCATCATCGTCTCCTTACGATGTGATAGCCCTCACCCCTGCCCCTCTCCCAGTGGGAGAGGGGTTAGGGGTGAGGGCTGGGCCTGTTACCTCATGGGGGAGAAGGCTGCGGGAATCAGCAGCTTATTCTCCTGCCGCACCAGAAACTCCCGGGTTGGCGGGGGCCAGTGGGAGTCCTTTAGCGCCGCTGCGCGGATCCTGTCGCGATCTGCCATACTCTTGTAGGGCCACACGTGGTAGAACTTGTTCAGCCCACCAAACTCGGTATACCAGCAAGCTGCCAGAGGCGAGTACTTCTCCCGGTAGGGTATGGCCTCGGCCCACCTCTTGAGCACCTCCGGCATGGCGCCCGTCTGGTAGGTGTAAATGCGCATCTCGTAGATGTCGCCTAGTTGCTGCTCCCCCAGGGGGCGCATGAAGGGGGCTGGTATCACAATTTCTGCTTCCTGGCCGACTACGAACTCACGGCCTCCCGGTGTCCGTTGCAAATCCGGGTCCTTGTTTGCTGCTTCCCGTGCCTCTGCGCGCTGGTTAAGGTCTTCGTAGGGCCAGGCATGAATCACCTGGTTCAAGGCCCCGAACTCCGTATGCCAGAAAGCACCCAGCCTGGAGTACTTATCGCGGTATGGTTTCCTCTTGGCAAAGCGGGATTCAAACTCTGCTACCGTGCCGGGTTTCAGGGTATAGGTGCGCAACTCGTAAATCATGGCCCCTCCTTACTTCGATATTGCAGACTAGGGGAACCTCACACACGTCCTGCTGTGCGTCCCTGGTGTAGTGTAGCAGAAAGCTACATCCTGGGCAATTGCTGTATACGGGGCAGCGTACGTTACGCCCCTCACTCAGTGGTGCCTGGGCAACCTTCCCAAAGGGCTACCTAAACCCCGTAGTTGAGGCGCTGAATGAGGCGCTCGGGTAGTCCTGCCCGGCGCATCTTTTCCTGGGTGGCCTCGATATGGTAGGTGACTCTATGCCTACGTATTGTCTCTTCGTCGCTATCGTAGAGGGCATAGCTTGGCCTGGGGTCGCCATCCCGGGGCTGTCCTACCCCTCCAGGGTTAATTATCAGTCTCTCCTCGCCCAGAAGGACGGCATCGCCCTCGGGAAAAGGCTCGAAGCTATAGAGCGAGTTCTTTTCGCGGCAGATGAAGGGTATGTGGGAGTGACCTACCAGACAAAAGTGTGACTCAAGGAGGTGAAAGGTGGCCATAGCAGCTTCAGTGGAAAGCAGGTACTCCAGCACGGGGCTCCTGAGGCTGCCGTGCACCAGGGTGAACTCCTCCCTTTGTATCACCTCGGGTAGTGATAAAAGGAACTGCGTATGTTCCGGCATTAGCTGGGCAGCCGTCCAATGGACGGCGAAGCGAGCGTGAGAGTTGAAGTCATGGGTGCTAAGGTTACCCGCTGCGGCCAGGTCATGGTTCCCCACGACACTGATATGGTTGTGCCGCCGTAGAAGCTCTATACATTCACCAGGGTCGGGGCCGTAGCCTACTATATCCCCAAGGCACCAGACCTCGTCAAAGCCGCCTCTACTGGTAGCGTCCTCGAGCACGGCACGGAAGGCTTCCAGATTGGAATGTATATCTGTAAGGATAAGCGCACGCAAAGCTCGCCCAACCTTCTATAATTTCTATAACATTATAGCTCTAATGGACCGTTCACTTGAAGCTAGCTGCTCTTGCTGCCGCCTGGATAGTGGGACTCCTTGTGGGGCTGGAAACGGACGTATATCTGGCCGCCCTGGTCCTCTTTTCTCTGGCGGCAGGTATTCTGGCATTACTCCTCAGAAGCAGAGGTGTCTCGCCCTGGGCTGCACTTCTGATGGTGGTCATGCTCATGGGCCTTATCAGGGTAGAGGCTCCCGAGGGAGCGCACTTTCTGAAGTCCTCCGATAGCCTCCAGATCGTCACCCTTCGTGGTCTGGTAGTCAGCGACCCAGAGCTGGCCGGCCGTGGCGTGGAGTTCACCTTATCTGTTGAGACGGCAGACGGAGCCATCGGCCGGATGGAGGGTGGATGGAAAGTCCTTGTCTTCGCTCGTCCTCCCAGAGAGCTGGTCCAGACAAGGAAGGAGCCCTATTTCCGCTATGGTGATAGCCTGGAGCTTATCGGAAGGCTGGAGAAGCCACCAGCCCTGGGAGGGTTCGACTACAGGGCATACCTTGCAACCCAGGGCATTCACTCCACCATGCCTTTTCCCCAGGTCCGGCTGTTAGACGAAGGCGGGGGCAAACCGGCCCAGGGCTTCATATATGGCCTGAGACGCAAGGTGTCGGAAGGGGTTGACCGGGCCCTGCCTGAGCCCCAGGCGTCTCTGGCTCAAGCCCTCCTCCTTGGGCTGCGGGGCAGCCTGCCCCAGGATGTCACCGATGACTTCAGGTCTACGGGCACATCCCACCTGTTGGCTATATCGGGTCTCCAGGTGGGGGTACTCCTGTTCCTGAGCCTGGGGGCAGCGGCATGGCTCATGGGCCGACGGAGGCAAGTATATCTGCTCCTATCCCTCTGCGCCATCTGGCTTTACGCTCTGGTGAGCGGCTTCTCCGCCCCTGTGGAGAGGGCTGCCATCATGGGAAGTGTATATCTCCTCTCTCTGGCCCTGGGCAGGCCCGGGGGCGCACTGCCTGCTCTGGCGCTGGCCGCAGGGGTGATGGCCGGGATTGAGCCGCAAGTCCTCAAGCAGGTGTCCTTCCAGCTCAGCTTTGCTGCCGTTGCTGGCATAGCTCTGATCGCCCAGCATGACACTCTTTTCCTGGGCCGCTTTTCTGGCTTACCTGCTGGCGATGTGGGACGGTTTAGCGCTCTGATAAGAGGCATCATGCTGGCAGTAATGGTTTCTGTGGCGGCGACCGTGGCCACCCTCCCTTTGGTAGCCTTCAACTTCCATACCATCCCCACCCTGGGAGTCTTAGCCACCTTTCTGACACTGCCGCCTCAAGCCCTTCTGCTAGCTACCTCCGCCATCGCCGCTGTAGCCGGCCTGGCTCATCCTCTGGCGGGACAGGTGGTTGGCTGGGCCGCCTGGGTCCCCCTGGAGTATACCATCTGGCTTGTTCACCTCTTTGCACAGGTGCCAGGAAGCGTCATCTCAGTACCAGCCTTCAGCGGCCTCCTGTCATGGGCCTACTACGGGGCCTTAGCCTTGACGCTCCTGCTGCCTGGAGGCCCCTGGGCCCTGTGGGGTCTGCTCAGGCAACTGGTAGCGAGTAGCCGCGCGCAGTTGGCAGGCAAAGGTACTCCGACGTCAACATTCCGTTTCCCTGTAGTGGGATACCTGATGATGGCGGGGGGCCTGTCCGTCCTCGCCGCCCTCCTCTGGTACTACGCCATCGCAGGGCCAGACGGGAAACTTCACGTTCACTTTCTTGATGTGGATCAGGGGGACAGCGTGCTCATAGTCACCCCCAAGGGCACGCAAGTCCTGGTGGATGGAGGGCCTGGGAGTGTAAAAGCGGCGCGGGCCGTGGGCGGCAGAGTCCCTTTCTGGGACAGAGACCTGGATATGGTGGTGCTCACCCACCCCGACGAGGACCATTTCCGAGGGCTGGTTGAGGTCCTGGACCGGTACGGGGTGGACGTGGTCCTGGAGGGAGGCGGTGTTTCCGAGAACCCCATGTATCTGGCATGGGAGAAGGCCCTTGAGAGGGAAGGCGCTACACGAGTCACGGCCTTCCAGGGACAGACGATAGCCCTGGATAGCTCCACCTGGCTAGAAGTCCTGAACCCTTTGCGGTACCCCATCACAGGCACTCGCTCCGACTCGAACAACAACGGGATCGTACTAAGGTTGCTATACGGCGGGGTGAGCTTTCTGCTCACAGCGGATATTGAAGCTGAGGCAGAGGAACGCCTGTTACGGGAAGGTCTACCCCTTCAGGCCACTGTGCTGAAGGTGGCCCATCACGGTAGCAGGACATCAACGACGCCGGACTTCCTCTCAGCAGTGAGCCCAGTGGCAGCAGTGGTCTCCGCTGGCGCCGACAACCCCTACGGCCACCCTCACCCGGAGGTGACCGACAGGCTTCAGGCCATGCCTGGGGGAGGCTCCACCTATCTCACCTCAGAGCGGGGTAACATCGAGTTCATTACCGACGGCAACCGGCTGTGGATGAGGACGGACCGCTAGGGTGCGGCGGCTACTGGTCGGGTGAGCGTGGCGCTGCCTGGGTCCGATCCATGGCGATGCCATCATGCGCTGTGCTACTGTGGATTGCGTGGTGCCTTTAGAAATATCCTGGTGGTCAGCTTCCCTTGCCTCTTGACGGGGTTATGCCCACGTCTTATAGTGACCTCACACTGTTTCAAAGGAGGTAAGGTTGATATGGTAGCGGTGGGTACTGGCAAGTACACCTACGAGCTGGTGGAGGGCTGGGGGAGGCTCCCTCAGGGTTGGGTCTTGGGGCAGACAGGTATAGTCACCGATTCCCATGACAGAGTCTATCTGTTCAATCGAAGTGACCATCCGATGATTGTCCTCGACCAGGATGGCAACTTCCTTACTTCGTGGGGAGAGGGTGTCCTGACATCCGCCCACGGTATGTTCATAGATGCCGACGAGAATATCTACCTGCCTGTCATGCTCTCCCACGTTGTGCTGAAGTATAGTTCAAAGGGTAACCTTCTGATGACTCTGGGCACCTGGGACCGACCTTCCGATACGGGTTGGTCAGGCAATTATCGTGATACGGTACAACGGGCCGCAGGCCCCTTCCACAGGCCTACCGACGTATCTCTATCCCCCACTGGCGACTTATATATCTCCGATGGCTACGGCAACGCCCGCGTGCACAAGTTCACTGCCGACGGCAGGCTACAATTCTCCTGGGGCCGACCCGGTAAGACCTCCCCTGGGGATTTCCACGTCCCCCACGGCGTCTGGGTTCACACCGATGGCCGGGTCTTCGTGGCCGACCGGGAGAACAACCGTATCCAGATATTCTCCCCCGACGGGGAGTTCCTCAACCAGTGGACCGGCCTCGCCCGCCCCTGCGACATATTCATAGACGCCGATGAGGTGGTCTATGTACCGGAGCTGAACGCTCTGATAAGCATCCTGACTATAGATGGCAAGGTCCTGTCGCGTTGGCCTAGCCCGACAGGTACTGGCGCAGGCGACGGAGGCCATGCCGTCTGGGTAGACTCTCACGGCGACATCTACATAAATCAGAACCAGGAAGGGCGGAGGCTTCTGAAGTACCGGAGGTATAGCTAAGTGGCTAACATATCCCCAAAGTGGAGGGTACTGGTTTGAGGGAACCTCAGCCGAAACCCATCGCAGTGGGTGCATGGGTAGTCTACGAGGTGGCCAATACGATCTTCTGGGCGGGCGTCGTCGGCTTGTCGTTCCCGCTGTGGATCACGAAGCACATGTCTGGGAACGATGCCACCCTGGGCTATACCCTGGCTGCTGCTATGGTCGCAGTGCTGGTGATAGCTCCTGTGCTGGGGGCCATCTCGGACCAATCCAGGCGCAGGATGCCACTGCTGCTCTTTACTACCCTGGCGTGTATCGCCGCCACTCTTTTGCTGGGCAATGGTGGACTGCTGATTTCGTTGGGCCTCTTCGCGATAGCCCTGTGTAGTATGGAGCTAGGCACGGTTTTCTATAACTCCCTTCTGACCGAAGTGAGCATGCAGACTAATCGTGGCACAATAGCTGGTCTAGGGATAGGCATCGGCTATGCGGGGGCCTTCATCGCAGTAGGAGTCGCTCTGCTTTTTACCCAGCTTTTCACCGAGCCAAGAAGCTACCTCCTCACCTTTCGCGTGGACGCGGTCCTGTTCCTGCTATTCGCCCTTCCCATTTTCTTTTTTCTCAGGGAGCGGCGAAGCGAGGTACTCTCATCAACGCTCCTGAGTAAGACTGCCCAGGCTTTCCGCCAACTAGGCAACGACTTGAGGAGCCTTCACCGGTTTTTGGGCTTGCGCCAGTTCTTTATGGCCCGGTTCCTTTACATCATGGGGGTCAGCACTGCGACGACCTTTGCGGTCGTCTACGCCTCCCAAACTATAGGTCTATCTGACCGGGACATACTGTTAATACTCCTTGCTGGCGTCGCTGTGGCTATTCCCAGCGGGGCCTTATGGGGGATCGTAGTAGACCGAATCGGCGCAAAGCCAGTGCTGACCCTCTCTTTGCTGATGTGGATAGGGTTGCTCCTGGTTGCCGTGGGAATCCCGTGGCTGTCCTGGAACAGGGACCTCTGGTGGGCTGTAGGGTGCCTTACAGGGATGGCGATGGCTGGGGTCTTCACGGCGGACCGGCCTTTTCTGCTAAACTTTACGCCGCATCGAAACCTTGGAGAGTTTTTTGGGTTGCACGGGATGGTGGGCAAATCCGGCCGAGTCCTTGGCCCCTTTATGTGGGCCTTCATATCGTCCACTCTGGGGCTGGGCCAGCCTGCGGCCTTGCTGGGCCTGGTGGGTTGCCTGGTGGTCTCGTATGTTATACTGGGCACGATAAGGACACCGGTGGTCCCGTCCCCTTCAACCGACCTGGCTGAATAGATTAATGAATCGAGGCCCCAATGTTCATGGGTGACGTATCTGCGGGAGCTGAAAATGCCCGATAGACAGCTTCTTCTTATGGTACAGGTGACCTGCGCCCAGGAGCACCTGGACGCCTTCAACCTGTGGTACAATAGCCACCTCCCCAACCTGCTCCGAATCCCCGGTTACCTGTGGGCTCAGAGGTACGTGTGCCTGGACGACATGGACCGCAGCCTCCCTTCTGCCCTGTCTCTTATACACATCTGACGCTGCCGACGATCTTACGCGTGT
>CAYWGG010000103.1:0-8856 GCA_964457285.1 uncultured Dehalococcoidia bacterium | reverse complement strand
TGGGGCTAAGCAACCATCGGTACGCCATGAGTCTACCTCCTCTTTGTCTTTGAATGTCCAGGGATTTGCCTGGGTTAGCAGGAAATCTATCAAATTCATCTATGTTTTGTCAATATGCTTTGAGTTGTGAATTATTTCACATATAAAGGTATATATTATATGTGTATCACTGATTACGTAGAGATTGCAGAAAGATATTGGACTGAGGAAGTGTGCTCACACAAAGGGAAGACCAGTTGGGTTTGACAAGGCTGTATAAACGTAAGGGCAGACACACGGGTCTGCCCCTAATTGTATTCACAAAAAGGGGCGGGTTTGAAACCCGCCCCTACACAGTTACCCTGGGTTCCTGGGCTGGCTGTTACTTTATTGTCTTCGAGGCCGTGCCATCGGGGTTGATTTTGACACCCGTCAGGGGCGTGATCTTCTCGTTGAAAATCCTCGCCCCCTCTGTGTCTGGCCCTCCTAGCCGCTTCACCCATTGGGGTATCACCCTCTCCAGGGCCACCTCAAAGCTGCGCGCCTTCAGCTCGGGGGAGAACTCGACGAGCTCCATCCCCTTTCCCTGAAGCGCGGGTATCCCACTTTCATTCCACGCGGGCGCAAGCCTGAGAGTTTCCAGCTCATACTTTGCCCCTTCCTCGAGGAGGATCTGCTGGATGTCCGGCGGCAACCCGTCCCACACCTTCTTGTTTATGATTTGATTGAGGGTAACGAAGGTGGACGCAATGGGACCCACGATGTAATCGACCACCTCATACCACCTCTGCCCGTAGGCCCCCCAGGGGCTGGTAGACCCGGCGTCAATAATGCCCCGCTCCAGGCCGGTGTACACCTCGGCGAAGGCCATGAACTGGGGCTCACCACCCATGCCAATAACCCAGTCTGACAGGGCAGTGCTGTGGCTCCGGAACTTCATCCCTTTGAAGTCCTCCGTAGTGCGGAGGGGCTTCTTGGAGAAGTAGCCCAGGGGGCCCTCCGCAGCCCAGCCGTGGAGGACAATCTTGGCGCCACCAGCCTCCTCAGAGGTGAGCCTGTCCACGTCGTCCTGGAAGGCGGTTACAGCCGTGTAGAGGGTCTTGTCGTCAGGGAAAAGCCCCCAGAGGTACCCGAGCTCTAGGAGTGGAAACTCTCCAGCTACATACCCGCCGTATATCTCTATAAACCCTATCGTGCCGTCGGCGACCAGCCTTAATGTATCAGGCCCCGCTATGCCCAGCTCAGGGTAGGAGGAGATAGTTATCTCCACCTGCCCATCGGTGCGCTTGAGGACGTTGGGGATAAAATAGTCCTCCATCAGCTTGCTCCTCTGGATGGCACGGGTGATGGGCACCCACTGGAGCTTGAACTTCTTCCCTTTGGTGACCAGGGGCGTCGGATCGTCCAGCTTCGCCTTTTCGATGAGCTTCTTGTAGTAGTCGGACTCGTAAATCCACGTGTAACGCTTTAGCGAGTCGAGGGAGACTCCCCCTTGTTCGTCCCCCAGTTCCTTTCTGGTGGCCAGGCCGACCAGGTCCTCCAGCTTGCCCCTGTAGATCGCCCCGGGCCCTCCGATGGGGGTCATCGCCGCCGTTGGGGCCTTCACCATCGTGGTCTCTTCCACGCTCCCGTCGGCCAGGATTTTGAGGCCCACTATGGGGGCGACCTTATCGTTGAATATCTTCACCGCCTCCGAGTTCGGCCCTCCTGCCCGCTTGGCCCAGTTGGGCACTATGCTCTTGAGCACCGCCTGCCGGATGGCGGCGCGCATCTCCGGGGTGAAGTCACTGTAAATCATCCCCTTGGCTACGTTATCGTCCACCCCTTTCTGGTCCCATGTGTTCACCAGCCTCCGGTTTTCAGCCATGGTCTTTGCGCCTTCTTCTCGCATGATCTGCTGGACATCCGCAGGGAGCTTGTTCCACTCATTCCTGTTAATGGTCACCATGGTGTGAGGGTGGGACTTCAGAGGGCCAACCAGGTACTTGGTCACCTCATACCACCGCTGCCCGTAGCCAGGTGAACTGCCTGTAACGCCCGCGTCCAGGATTCCCCGCTCCAGGGCAGTATAGACTTCGGCGAAGGTAACGGTCTGAGGCTCAGCGCCCAGGCCCTTGATCAGGTCTCCCAGAGGCACGCTGTGGCTCCGGCTCCTCACGCCCTTGAAGTCCTCCAGCTTGTTGAGGGGCTTCTTGCTGAAGAAGAACTGGTCCGGGTAAAACTCGTAGAAAAGGACCTCTCCTCCAAATTTCTCCCTCATTACCCTGATCTCATCCGCCCGGATGGCGTCGAAGACCCTCTCCTGGGTAGCCGAGTCGGGGAACAGGCCCAGAAGCTCTCCCATCTCTATCAGAGGGAAGTCCCCGCCCACGAAGCCGCTGTATATCACGGCAAAGGGTATAGTGCCGTCCTGGACTTGCCGCAATAGGTCAAACCCGGTGATTCCCAGCTCCGGGTAGGACGTCAGCGTTATCTCCACCTGCCCGTTGGTGCGCTCACCGACTCGCTTGGCGAAGCCTTCCATCAGCGGGAAGGTGTCCAGGCTGCGGTTGGGGTGCGCTATCTGGAACTTGACCTTCTTGGCCGTGGGAGCGGCAGAGGGCTGGGTCGGTGTGGCCACTGGGGCTGCTCCTGTGATCTGAGGAGCACTCGTTGGTGTAGGCGCAGATGTAGGTGTCGCCTCGTCGCCTCCACAGGCGGCTGCTACTGCCAGGACTAGCAGCAGGGGCACAAAGAGTAACCATTGGGGCTTAAGCAACCATCGGCACGTCATGAGTCACCTCCATACCTTATTATTAGTGTGTATCTACTCACACCAAGGGGTGCCTGGAATGACATAGAACCTACCAGATTTCACACTGTTTTGTCAAGATACTTTGAATTGTGAAAAATTTCACAGATAGTCATATATTATATATGAGCGTTACTGCATACATAGAGATTGCAGAAAGATATTGGACTGAGCGGCCGGCAGATGAGCCTGTGATACAAGGTAAGCAATAACCTCTGGCATACGCTATAATGTCAGAAGCCATCGGTGTGAAGGAGAGCGCGTATGCCAGAGGCGCTGATAAACGGAGTGAACCTCTATTACCAGGTGACCGGCCGGGGGTTCCCCCTGGTGTGGTGTCATGAGTTCGCAGGGGCTCACGAGAGCTGGGACCTCCAGGTGAAGTTCTTCTCCCGACGCTATCAGGTCATCACCTACAACGCCAGAGGCTACCCTCCTTCCGGCGTCCCCGAGGACCCCTCAGCCTACTCCCAGGAGCAGTCCGTGGAGGACCTGTATGGCCTCCTCCGCCACCTGGGAATCCGGCAGGCCCACATAGGCGGCCTCTCTATGGGCGGCAACGTGGCCCTGAACTTCGGCCTCACCCATCCGGCGATGGCGAAGGCCCTTATCGTGGCGTCCACCGGCTCCGGCACCGTTGACCGGGAAAGGTTCCTGCGAGAGGGGGCAGAGGTGGCAAGGCGCTTCGAGAGGGAGGGCATGGTGGCTATGGCCGAGGTGTATGCTCAGGGGCCCACGCGAGTCCAGTTCTTGCGAAAGGACCCCAAGGGCTGGGAGGAGTTCAAAAAGGGGCTTGCAGCCCACTCGTCTAAGGGCTCGGCTTACACCTTTCGGGGCGTCATAACGAAGCGGCCCACCATCTTCGCCCTGGAGGAAAAGCTCCACGCCCTCGAGGTGCCCACCCTCATCATGATCGGCGACGAGGATGAGCCGTGCGTCGAGCCCGCCATCTTCATGAAGCGCCACATCCCCAGGTCGGGCCTGGTAGTTTTCCCCCAGGCCGGCCATACCATAAACCTGGAAGAGCCTGACCTGTTCAACCGGGCGGTGCTGGACTTCCTGACCGCCGTGGAGGCCGACCGGTGGGTCCGGCGGAGCACCGTAGCGGCAGCGGGAACTTTGCTGCCACGATAGCCGTTCAGCAGCCAGCAATCAAAGGAAGGGGGGCTAAGACGCCTGTGATGATACTCTACGCGGACCGGCTCGTTGACGGCCGTGGAGGGCCCGCCAGAGAGAACATGGCGGTGGTGGTGGCAGGAAATCTGATTAAGGAAGTCGTTCCGGAAAAGCACCTGGCTATCCCCGAAGGCGACGCCTGTGAAACACACCGTTTCCCTGGAGCGACCCTCCTTCCCGGCCTTATAGACTGCCATACTCACACCAACATGCCAGCCGATGGCCGCCGCGGCGAAGACGTGATACCCGATGGGGATGACGTAAGACTGCTGAGGTCGGCCCGCAATGTCCGCATGGCCCTGGAGTCAGGCGTGACCACCATGTGCGATAACGGCGCATGGAATCACACGGCCTTCTCCCTGAAGGAAGGGATGCGCCAGGGCCTGGTAGAGGGGCCACGCCTTCTGGTATGCGGGCGTCCCGTCACTACAACGGGAGGCCACTGCTGGTACATGGGCGGCGAGGCCGACGGCATAGACGGCGTGCGGAGGGCCACCCGCCAGCTGATTAAAGAGGGCGCCGATTTTATCAAGGTGATGGCCACCGGCGGCAGCACCTTGACCAGCGACCCCTACCGGCCCGCATATACTGTGGAGGAGCTGAGGGCTATAGCCGACGAAGCCCATAGGCGCAACAGGGTCGTCGCCACCCACTGCCGTTGCACCCGGGGCATGAGCAACGTCCTCGAGGCAGGTCTTGATATTATAATTCACGGCTTCTTCGCCGATGAAGATAGCGTCAGAAGGTTCGATCCCAGGGTGGCGGAGCGAATCGCAAAGCAGGGTGTATGGGTGAATCCAACCCTCCATATAGGCAGGTCACGTATCTGGCAACTGCGAGCGAAGAAAGAGAGGGAGGGGCTGACCGAAGAGGAGGAGGGCCTCCTCAGCAGGGCACAAGAGGGCTACGAGATAAGCCTTCAGGAGTGTCGCCAGCTCATCGAATCGGGGGTAAAGCTGGTGGGTGGCTCCGATTGCGGCTGGGGAGTCTACCCCTTCGGCCAGTTCGCCCACGAGATAAGCTCCCTGGCAGAGGCGGGCCTCACGCCTCTGCAAGCCATCCTGGCGGGCACCAGCAGCTGCGCTGAGGCCCTGGGAATCCTGCGCCGTGTGGGGACCCTGGAGGCCAGGAAGGAGGCCGACCTGCTGATTGTAGAGGGCGACCCCACCAGAGACATTACCTCCCTGAGTAAAGTGGTCGCCGTATTTAAGGGAGGTCAGAAGGTCGCCACGAAAGCGGCCCCCGATCGAGGCTGGAATCTAATAGCCTCTCCAGGTTCCCTTTCAGGATGATGAATGCTATTATTATGGAAACGCCGAAGGAGGGGCGGGGCGTGGGCAGAAGGGAGGCCAGGGTCAATCATTGGATAGAAAAGGAGAAACTATGGCGGACCGAATAACCCTCAAACTCCAGCCAAGGGTTACCCTTGGCAAGAAGGTAAAGAGGCTCAGGAAGGCTGGCATTATCCCCATTCATCTCTACGGGCCGACGGTAACTCCCAGACCCCTCCAGAGCCGGTTCCAGGAGCTAATAAAGGTCCTTACTCAAGCCGGTGGGAGCACAGCTATATCTATCACCATAGATGGTGAGTCTGAAGAGCACCTGGCCTTTGTCCGCGAGATCCAGTGGGACCCCATAAGGGGTGACCTGTTTCACGTGGACCTCCTGAGGGCAGAGGCGAATCAGTCGGTGTCGGCAGAGGTCCGGGTGGTGCTGACAGGAGCATCTCCAGGGGCCAGAGAGGCCCAAGGCACTGTTGTGCAACAGCTCTACTTCCTGACTATAGAGGCCCTGCCCCTGGAGATGCCCCAGGAAGTCTCAGTGAACCTGTCCGCTCTTGCCCGTCTCGATGATGTAATAAGGGCTGGGGATATCTCCCTGCCCCCGGGCGCAACCCTTGTCAGCGACCCCGATGACCTGGTGGCGCGGATAGCGGTAGCCAGAGGAGAGGTAGTGGAAGAGGAGGCCCCTGCTGCCGGGGAAGGCCAGGCCAGGGGAGGGGAGGCCCAGAAGCAGGAGGAGGAAGGCTAATCTCCCAAATTTAGCGTATCAGAGAGGGGGCGCTATAATGTACCTGGTCTACATGGGCGAGTCGGGGAATACGGGCACCAGCCCCAAAGACACTAACCAGCCCCATCACGTATGTGTGGGCCTGATGGTCCACGAAGACCATTGGAATAGGATAAAGGCAGAGTTTTCTCAGGTATGCAGACATCATTTTGGACGTAGCCTGGGGGAGCCCGGCACGCCCAAGGAACTCAACGCCTCTGAGATCCTTCAAGGAAAGGGCTTCTTCTCCTCCTGGCCAAAGGCCAGACGCCTTCAGATCGTTGATGACCTCCTCAACATCCTGGTACGACGGGAGACACCCCTGATCGTCTCCTACGTGAACAAGAATGAGTTCGCATCCGCCAGGGACACAGACTCCGGCCGCCAGCACTGGTGGCGAGGTCCCTGGGAGCCCATCTTCTCTCGCTTCGTCTTCTCCCTGGACATCTACATGGACGAGCTGAATATGGCGGCAATGCCCGAAGACGAGCTGAGCAGCGGAGCGCCCGTGAGGATAAAAGAGCGGGCCGCCATCATCGCCGACGAAGCCAAACGCACTGACTCCCGGTTCATGGAGGAGTTTCTCAAGACAGAGATGGACCTGCCTACCGGGGCTGTGCTTGAGAACATACATTTCGCCCGTTCCGAGGACTCCCACTGCACCCAGTTGGCCGATATGTGCGCCTACTTCGTGCGGCGGCACTTGCACCAGCCCTCCCGACCCAACCCCCAGTACACCTCTCTGGAACAGGGCCACGTCTTGCAGGTGATATATCCGGTACAGTTGTGAGGCGGCCCTCATCCTCCGTCCCTCTCCCAGTGGGAGAGGGATGTCCGCAGGACAGGGTGAGGGGCCGTGTCTCTGTGACTCCATAGCTGAGTCTTAGGAAGGTATCGAGAGCATGGCAGAGTCTCAGTCACACTCAGACCAGGCCCCTGTGCCAGGCAGCCTTGTAGGCAGTGTTTTCGTGGGCCGCCAGCGGGAGATGGATGAGCTAAAGGCTGCCCTGGAGGATGCCCTGTCGGGCCGGGGGCGGCTGGTGATGCTGGTGGGGGAGCCGGGCATCGGCAAG
This sequence comes from uncultured Dehalococcoidia bacterium, assembly GCA_964457285.1. Taxonomy (GTDB): domain Bacteria; phylum Chloroflexota; class Dehalococcoidia; order Lucifugimonadales; family JAGWBF01; genus CAYWGG01. Next base: position 1,788 of record CAYWGG010000103.1, on the reverse strand, counting down.
ACCCGCACAGCCCAGGAGCTGGCCTCCCATGCGGAGACGCTGGGCTTCCAGGTCCTCTGGGGCCGGTGCTATGAAGAACAGGGCTCGCCACCCTACTGGCCCTGGGTGCAGCCCCTTCGGGCCTACGTCCAGCAGAGAGACCCGCAGCAACTGCGCTCCGAAATGGGGCCCGGCGCTGCCGACATCGCGGAAATCATCTCCGAAGTGCGGGAAAAGCTCCCTGACCTGAAGCCGCCACCGGCCGTAGAGCCGGACCAGGCCAGATTCCGCCTCTTCGACTCCATCGCCACCTTCCTGAAAAACGCCGCCCAGAATCAGCCCATGATGCTGGTCCTGGAGGACCTCCACTGGGCCGACAGGCCGTCCCTTCTGCTCCTGGAGTTCCTGGCCCACGAGCTTTCTGGTGCCCGGCTTCTGGTGATAGGCACCTACAGGGACGTGGAGGTGTCCAGACACCACCCCTTGTCCCAATCCCTTGGCAGCCTCATCCGGGAGCCGGTGTTTAGGAGAGTACAACTAGAAGGCCTGACCCGCCAGGAGGTGGGCCGCTTTGTGGAGGTTGCCACCGGCGTTAGGCCCACTCCTGGTCTGGTAGAGGTTTTGCATAGCCGTACCGAGGGCAATCCCCTGTTTGTGAGCGAGGTGGCGCGGCTGCTCAGGCAAGAGGGGTTAGAAGGGGAGCAAAGTCAGAATCTCCCCATCCCAGAAGGAGTGAGGGACGCAATAGGTAGGCGTCTCAACTTCCTGTCCGAGCAATGCAACCAGGCGCTGACCGTGGCGTCGGTCATTGGAAGGGAGTTCGACTTCAGGCTGCTGGGCCGCCTGGTGCAGGGGACTGCTGAGGACCAGTTGCTGGGTGCTATAGATGAGGCTCTGGCAGTGCATGTGATCGAGGAGGTGCCACGCTCGGTGGGCCGCTACCAGTTCACCCATTCGCTGGTCCAGGAGACGCTAACACAAGAGTTATCCACTGCCCGGCGGGCGCGGCTGCACGCCCGCATCGGCGAGACCCTGGAGGAGATGTATAGCAACAGCATCGAGGCCCACGCCGCCGAGATTGCCCACCACTTCGCCGAGGCCGAGTCGGTGCTCGGCTATGAGAAGCTGGTGCATTACTCCCTGCTGGCGGGCGAGAGGGCGCTGGCTGCCTATGCCTACGAGGAGGCCCTGGCCCATTTCCAGAGGGGGCTGTCATCAAAAGAAGGGCAGGCTCCTTCGACAGCCGCTCATGGTGAGCTTGTCGAACCATCAGGACAGGCTATGGATGCTGATACTGCGGCCCTCCTGTTCGGCGTGGGCCGCGCCCAGGCAGCCATGCTCCAGACGCAAGCTGCGGAGTCCTCCCTGACACGCGCCTTCGATTACTACGTCGAATCGAGAGATGTCCCAATGGCCATGGAGGTAGCCCAGTACCCCGTTGATGACGTGAACTCGGGGGTGCCCCAGCTTGCCTTCCGTGCCCTAGCGCTGGTCCCACCCGACTCCCATGAGGCCGGGCGTCTGCTTTCCCACTATGGCTTCCATCTGGGCCTTAAAAGGGGCGACTACGAGGCCGCCGAGGAAGCCTTGGGGCGAGCCCTTGATATTGCAAGGCGTGAGGGAGACGCGGCCCTGGAGATGTGGACGGTAACGCGGGCAGCCCACGTGGATGTAAACCATCTCCGTGTGGGAGGGTGCATGGAGAAAATGGGACGGGCCCTGGAGCTGAACCGCCACTACGATGACCCCATCGTAATGCTCTTTAACAACTTAGTTAGACATTATAACATGAGGGCATACCCAACAAGG
>CAYWGG010000102.1:0-8945 GCA_964457285.1 uncultured Dehalococcoidia bacterium | reverse complement strand
GAAATTGATTGACTGGCCCTTGACACGGAAACTTATTCCTAAGAAACTATTAGCGTCCAACTTAAGACTTGAGAATGGAGGGCGTCTATGTACCAAACGAACATGTATGAAGGCATGCTCTCAGAAACTATCACCATAGGTGGGCATAATGGTCATACCATCAACGCCTACCTTGCCCGTCCTCTGGGCGCAGGGCCCTTTCCTGGCATGGTGTTAATCCACCACGCCCCCGGCTGGGATGAATGGTACAGGGAGACCACCCGCAAGTTCGCCCACCACGGCTACGTTACCATCTCACCTAACCTTTACTTCCGCGAGGGACACGGGACTCCTGAGGACATCGGCGCTAAGGTCCGTGCAGCGGGCGGCGTCCCTGACAACCAGGTTGTAGGCGATGTGGAAGGGGCGATGCATTACCTGCGCTCCCTTCCCTACCTCAACGGTAAGGTCGGCGTCTTGGGCACCTGCTCAGGTGGGCGGGCTACCTTCCTTGTGGCGTGCCGGGCGAAAGGCTTTGACGCCGCTGTGGACTGCTGGGGTGGGCGTGTGGTGATGTCAAGACAAGAGCTCAACCCCAAGCAGCCTGTAGCCCCCATTGACTACACCAAAGACCTCTCGTGCCCTCTTCTCGGCCTCTTTGGTGAGGAAGACCAGAGCCCCACGCCCGCGCAGGTAGCGCAGCACGAGCAGGAGCTCAAGAAGTACAGCAAGAGCTATGAGTTCCACATGTACCCCAAAGCCGGACACGGCTTCTTCTACTATGACCGGCCCAACTACAGGCAAGAGCAGGCAGTGGATGGCTGGAAGAAGGTATTCGCTTTCCTGGAAAAGCACCTCAGCGCGCCCGTGAGAACGCCACAGGCCGTTGGTTAGACCCGAAAAGGAGCACACAGATGTGTACCATGATTGTGACGAAAGCGGATATATCCGGCAGCGGCAAGGGGCAGCAAGGATGGTTCAAGCTGAGCCAGGCAAACGTGTCCTTTGACCATCCGTTCCATGCACCTCTGGAACATGCTTTGAACATAGACTTTGTGAACGAGGCCGAGGGCCCGGGTGCGCGAGTGGCAGTGGAGCTCAGTGCGGAGTCGGCGCGAAAGCTGGTGGAGGCCATTCTGGCTGCGTTAGCGCAAGGTGAGGCGAGCGGTTACCTTGTGGCGACTGAAAGCACCCTGCGCCGTTGATCCTCTATGGAAGCAATCGAATCTACCCCTGACCCTTTCGGTGGAGTAATCCCCGTTCCAGATTCGCTTGTCAACGATCCGGAGGAGTTCAGGAATCAACTCCACCATTCCCTAGCCGTCTGGGAGAGCAAAGGCTTCAAGGTGGTGTGGTTGGAGGTCCCGGTTTCCAGGGCCACTCTCATACCCGTGGCTGTGGAGGCCGGGTTCTCCTTTCACCACGCTAGAGAGACTTTTGCCATGCTCACGCGCCGGCTGGTGGAGGGAGCTTACATCCCGCCCTACGCCTCCCATTATGTGGGCGTGGGCGGAGTCGTGTTGAACCGAGCAAGAGAGCTTCTGGTGGTTTCTGAAAGATATCGCCGGAGTCGGGGGCCCTCTTACAAGCTGCCTGGGGGTGCCCTGCATCCTGGCGAGCACATCGTTGATGGTGTCATCCGCGAGGTGTTGGAGGAGACAGGCGTCAGGACCCAGTTCGAGTCCCTGGCATGTTTCCGCCACTGGCATGGGTATCGGTATGGGAAGTCCGATATCTACTTCGTCTGCCGCCTCGCACCGCTGAGCGCGGACATCTCCATCCAGGCGGAGGAGCTGGAGGAGTGTCTGTGGATGCCCGTGGATGAATACCTGAACTCGGAAGATGTTCACCCGTTTAACAAGCGCATAGTGAGAGCCTCACTGGAGAGCCCTGGTATAGTGCCTGCGACTATAGAAGGATACGACGCTAAGGAAAAGTACGAGTTCTTTATGCCCCAGGTGGGTGGTCAGCCAGAAGGCTCTGGACCCTCTTGCAGGACTGCTCATCCTGAGCCATCGGCCTGAGCGCTCGGCGGAGCCCACGCCGAAGCCCTGGGCCGAAGGCTCGATTAATCCCTCACCCCGGCCTTCGGCCACCCCTCTCCCAATGGGAGAGGGGCCGGGGGTGAGGACTATACCACACGAAAGCCCGAAGAGCCATTCTTTATCAGAAACAGGTGAGGAGGCATCGATGAAAGACAAGGTCGAGGTCTACTTTCACTCACAACAGCCCTACACCCACGTCACAGGAGAGGACCTTGCGGAGTACGACTCCCGTATACGCTTCCCCAACACCTACTTTGACCCTCTGAGAGCCCATGCGCTATACAACCAGTACCACGAGCAGTACGCCTGGGCAGACGAGGTGGGCTTCGACGGGATCATGACCAACGAGCACCATGCCTCCTACTGGAACATGAAGCCCTCGGCAAATCTGGACGCCGCCGTCATCAGCAAGGTCACCCGGAGGGTCAAGATAGCCATCCTGGGGAATATCATCCCCATCAACGACCCGGTGAGGATGGCCGAGGAGATAGCAATGCTGGACTGCTACTCCGGCGGCAGGATTATCTCTGGATTCGTGCGAGGAGGTGCTACAGAGACCCTTATGGCGGGCATAGACCCCACGGAGAACCGGGAGCGGTTCGAGGAGGCCCATGACATTATCATCAAGTGCTGGACAACGCCGGGCCCATTCCGCTATGAAGGGAAGTATTACCACTATCGCGCGGTGAACCCCTGGGTATTGCCTATGCAGAAGCCCCATCCGCCTATCTGGTTCCCAGGGGGTAGTAGCCCGGAAAGCGTGGTCTGGGCAGCCCAACACGGCTACACCTACATAAACCTCGGAGCCCTGATAGACCTCACTATGGACCTGAAGCGGATTTATATTGACACAGCCCATGAGGTGGGCGTAAATCCCACGCCGGAGCAGTTCGGCTATCAGCTTCGGGCGCTAGTGGCTGATACCGACGAGAAGGCTCAGGAGCTTGGGCGCCACTTCCTCTGGACGCAGGAACACCGCATGAGGGGGCCCAGGGAGCACAACGACCCGCCTGGATACCAGTCTCGTGCGGCGGCGGCCATGATGAAGCGTCGGCCTGTGGTTGGGCAGAGTGGTCAGGCTCTGGGGTACGAGAAGCTCCAGGAGCTTAACACCCTCATAATAGGGAGCCCGGAGACCGTGACCAGGAAGCTAGCGACTACCATAGAGCGCCTTAGCCCCGGCTACCTCATCCTCATAGCCAGCGACGGGACCATACCCCATAAGGACGTGATGCGCTCTGTCGAGCTGCTGGGGAAAGAGGTTATACCGGCTTTGCACGAGGTCAGGCTACAACCCTACGAGTAGGGTCGGGTGCGATTGCAAGAGGTCACTGCGTGTCGCTCCGCCCTTTCCCCGCCCTGCCTCCCTCGCGCACTTTCGATCTGACTAGCTTGGTAACGCCTGCTGCGTTGCCCGCCAGATAGATGCTGCCTACAGAGTCTATCCACATTCCGTGGCCGTTGAAGGGCGTCCGGCCACGGGTCACCATCTCTCCCTCAGCGCTGAGCAGCGTCAGTCTGGGTATCTGGTCAGTGACGTAGAATACACCCTGGGCATCGGTGCAGATGTCCATCGGGTGGAAGAGGTCCCGCCACTCGGCCAGATATTCTCCCTCTACGCTGAAAATCTGCACCCTGTTATTCTCGCGATCACATACGAACACCCGCCCCATCCCGTCCACCCATATCCCGTGAGGTGTGGTGAACTGCGCCGGGCCGGAGCCGCGAGCCCCCCACGATTTGATCAGCCTGCCCTCGGCAGTGAACCGGTGAACTCGGGAGTTTCCATACCCATCTGCCACGAATATCTCCCCATCTGGAGCTACGGCTACATCAGCTGGATGGTTGAAGGGCCCGTGCAAGGAGGGCCTCTCCCGGGTGCCTATCCTCAGGAGGACTTTGCCTTCAGTGTCGAACTTCAACACTTCATGGGCATCCCTATCTACCAGGAAGACCTCGTCGCTGGGGGTGATGTAGATGCCGTGGGCATCAAGTAGCTGGCCTTCCCCCCATGTGGTGAGAAGGTTGCCGTCGCTGTCAAATACCAGCATTGGCGGATCCTTCCTCTGGTAAGCGTAGACCCGGCCCAGGGAATCGGTAGCCACGTGGGAGACGTTGCCGAGGGGCATTCCTGAAGGCAGTTTCCCGAAGGGATGCACCACCTGGTAAACGTGGTCGCCAGTGCCTATTACGATTCTGGTCATGACTCTCCTGTGTTTCGATGAACTCATTCCGAAAAGCGGCTCTTCGGTCTTTCGTGTGGTATAGCCCTCACCCCCGGCCCCTCTCCCATTGGGAGAGGGGTGGCCGAAGGCCGGGGTGAGGGATTAATCCCACACAAAGCTCTGAAGAACCCGAAAAGCCAATTTCTACCCCCGCCTTCAGGCGGAGATACACCAAAGTGGTTCTGTTAGGCGCTCTTAGCCCGCTCTTTCGGCCAGGCGGGTCAGGGTAGCCAGCTCAGGTGAGTCGCGGTCGGCGCTCTGCCATCTCTGTCTGGCATGGTTGAAACTCGCCCTCGCCGCCTCGGATTGCCCACTGCTCACCTGCGCGCGACCCAGCCAGAACAGGTCCCGCGTAGATGGCCGCCGATTCAGGCGCGTACGTAGCATGGCCTCAGCCTTGTCCATCTGCCCTGCTCTGAGGTAAGCCTCCAGCAGAGTGTCCTCAAACACCTCCCGCTGAGCGTGGCTTCCGCCTATGCGGGTGAGTTGGCCGTAGACCGGCTCCATCAGCCGCACCGCCTCGTCGTAAGCCTCGTGGGCGAAGGCGCCGATACCCTGTACTAAAGGCAACGTGACCTCCCGCGCAAATGCGTCTCCCTTGTCTGCAAGTGCCCGAAGACGGTCTATCAGTCGCCCCAGGGCCGCATCATCGCCAGAGGCGGCAAAGGCCAGGGCGGCGTGAGAGTCCCTGAAAGCCGGGCCGGGCCTGTCGGCAGCCGGAGCAGCCAGGTCGCGCACCTCCTCCCACGGGACTGGAGGTACAGAGCCACTGTACATATGCATACGCCACATTAGAGCGGCGCTGTCCTGTAGCGATGTGACGTTGTTCGCTACCACGGCGGGGCGTATATCGTCCTCGTACCGCTCAAGGGCTCGACCGTAACGGCCCATTGCCAGCTCGAAAAGCGCCTGATGCCAGGAGAGGTGCACCCGGTAGGTCGCACGCCTGTCGAAGTCCTTTAGCCAGTTGCCAAGGAAGCCCCCACCTTCGGTAGGAATCCCCATCTCGAAGAAGACGTGGGCTACTGAGTGGGCTGCGACGGCGTTGTCAGGGCGCAGCTCCAGGGAGCGCTCCGCCAGCCGAAGGCCCTCTTCTATGGGGCTAATCTCGTTGTTAGCGAGGCCGATCTCGTGGTTAGCCCAGGCGTACTGGCCCAGGAAGGCCCAGTCGTCGCCGTAATGCGGCTCAACGCTCTTCATCAGGCTGAAGAGGACCGGAGGGAAGTTCGCTACGCCTGCGCCACTGCATCCCAGGGAAAACAGGCGCTGGGCCAGTCGGAGCAGCAGGATATCGCGGGGAAACTCGGCGATGTGTTCCCTGATAAGGGCATACGCTCGGCGGCCCTCACCGTTTACGAACAGAGCGATAGACTCAACGTGCTGGCGTTCCCGGCGTGAGACGCTCTGCGCCAGGGACCGGGCGTGCTCCGCGCTCGCCTTTGCCCCCGCTATGTTGGCTCGCAACGTCAGCATCATAGCCAGAGCGCCGTGAGCGACGGCAAACCCCTCGTCGGCCTCTATAGTCTGCTGGAATTTGTCCTCTGCGCCGAAATTCTGGGACAGCATAAGGTCTAGGCCCTCCACGTAGCGCTCAGCCGCCAGTGTAGAGCTTGTGGTAATGGGAAGCCCATAGCGGTCCCTGGACCTGGTAGACTCTTGCATCTTCGTACTCCTTTCGGCGTGCTTTTCCCACTTAGCTTGACAACACCTTGATTGGAAACCGGTCTATACAGACGCAAGTGTAATCAGGGCCCTCCTTAATGTCAACAATGTCAACGGCCACCCATGACCTTCCCAGGTCAACCGCATGTAAAGCTGACTCGTCGTATAATCTGATGTGAATGGCTGAATTCGTTACTCATGTCAGGCTTTGCCCAAAAAGTCATTCTGAGCGTAGCGAAGAATCTATCGGAAGGGGTTAGACCCTTCGCTTCGCTCAGGGTGACAGTGAAATCTATATTGAAAACGTAGCATTGCGTCGAAATCGATACTTTATGGGCAAAGCCGACATCTACAGAGATTGACTTGACTTTTCGATATTCTTGTGTTTCACTACAGCTAAGTTTCACCTTTTGCGGCTTTGGAGAGGAGGTTGGCTATGAGGAAGGTCTTAGGTTCAAGGACATCGTTAGTCGTTCTCTTTACTACGCTGGTGGGCATCTTGATAGCGGGCGCTTTGGTAGCTTATGCCCATGGTACGCCTAGCTCTGGCCCTTCCAGCCATTGCCACGTCACGGATGGTATGTTCACTAGCTGTGCCGATGGCTCTCAAGAATGGGATGATATCGCTGGTACATCATTCTTCGATGTCCTCGGCGGGGGCGTATTAAGCGTATTATATGTAGGCCAGTCAGACCAGGACCCGACCAGGAGCATTCCGAATGGCTCTGGCATAGATACCCTGATGCTGATGTACGACGAAGTCCAGCGGACTACTCCCCTGGGATCGAGCGAGTCGGTACACGTACACTTCATGACTGTGGACAACCTTCAGCTTGTCCACTACGACGTGTTCATCGGCACCGGTGGTCTTCAGAAGGTGCTCATTAATGATGTCGAGCAAGTCCCGATGCCCTCAGGAGTAGCGGGCATAGCCGGATTCGGCCCCTCTCCCAACAACTCGGCAAACCACGTCATAGCCGAACTCCAGATAGGGCTGGAGGCGGCTGGCTTCACTACTGAGGAGTGTTGCTACTCTCCTGACCCGGCATGGTGGGGCAGCAGCGTCCCTCTGCCGATAGACCCTAAGGACCCGAGGTGTTCAGGACAAAGGGATGGAACTGTTCCTGATCAGAAGGATGAGTGTCCAACTGAGGAGGAAAGCACCAGCGCGGCTGTCTTCACAGCTAACCTTGATGGGACCACCACTGTAGTGCCTCAGCCACTCCTGCCACCGGGACAGGAACCACTGTTGTGTGAGAGTATCGGCCGGATCGTTGACTTCCGGGTCCCGCCGACGGGCACGTACAAAAACCACGGTGACTATGTAAAGAAGGTGGCCCAGCTTACTGAGGCTCTGGTGAACAGCCAGGTGGCGGCAGGCCTCATCACTGAAGAAGAGGCGGAAGAACTCCAGAGCTGTGTGGTGAACCCAAGAGCCAGGAGCGACGTTGGAAAGTAGTAGAGAAGCATGATGCCCTTTGTGCATGGCGAGGCCGCCCCTGATAACACCGGGGACGGCCTCTCTGATTTCCTTGCCGTGAGAATCGAAAGCCCCTACGGGCTTGAAGGCCGTGTTAAAATATCAACGTCTGGCATGACCAGCCAAAAATCACTTGGGTAAGGAGGAGTACCTATGCCACCTGGTTGGGTAGACGTAAAAGTTGGCAGGCAGACCATGGAAGGGTATGTAGCTCGGCCCGAGGCCGAGGGCAGATACCCGGCAGTGGTGGTGATCCAGGAGGTGTGGGGGGTGAACTCTCACATCCAGTCGGTAACCGACCGGCTCCCATCCCAGGGCTATGTGGGCCTGGCACCCGCTATGTTCCACCGTGAGGGCCCCATGACCCTCGGCCTCCACGAGGAGATGCAGACAGCCATAGCTCGGATGCAGAGGTGCACCGACGCCAACATCGTAGCCGATGTGAGGGCGGCGGTGGACTACCTCAAGGCTCAGCCCTTCGTGCAGCCTGACCGCATCGGAATCGTCGGGTTCTGCTTTGGAGGCAGAGTCGCCTACCTGGCCGCCTGTAGCATACCGGACATCAAGGCATCGGCGGTGTTCTATGGTGGCGCCATTCTCCATCCCCTGGGAGGGTCAGGGCCCTCTCCACTTCAGCAGACGGCCAACATCAGAGCGGCGGTACTGGGCCTGTTCGGTGAGGAGGACCAGAACCCCACGCCCGCAGACGTGGCGACTATCGAGGCTGAGCTCAAAAAGCAAGGCAAGACCTACGAGTTCCATATGTATCCTGGCTCTGGACACGGCTTCCATTGCGACTCCAGGGCAAGCTATCGTGCAGACGCCGCAAGGGATGCCTGGGCCAAGAGCATAGCCTGGTTCAATAAGCACCTGAAGGGATAGCAAGCAGGCCTCTGTCAGAGTGAGTCTGCTGATGTAAAAGCCCTCACACCGTTCCTTCGCAAGCTCAGGGCCACCCCTCTCCCACTCCCACTAGTGGGAGTGGGAGAGGGGTGAGGGCTTTTACACATTACCGTGAAGAGCCGAAGATAATAGGAGTTGTCAAAAAGGCTTGACAGTTATATAGTATTGGTGCTGCAATGCTACCAACCTACGCTTAAACATGGAGAGGAAGATATGGTCCCTACACCCCATCCACGCAAATGGTTCGCCGGACTCGCTGCGCTTCTGGCCCTCCTTTTTATCATGGCGGCATGTACTGAAGAGGTAGTCAAAGAGGTGCCTGTCGAGAAGGAGGTTATCAAAGAGGTTGTCAAGGAGGTGCCTGTCGAGAAGGAGGTCATCAAAGAGGTTGTCAAAGAGGTCCCTGTCGAGAAGCAGGTCACCGTCGTTGCTACTCCCACTCCTGGCCCCACTCCCACACCCGTCATCAGACAGGTGCTGGTGACGCCCACGCCTCTGCCGCCCACTCCGACCCCGCTGCCAACCCCCAAGATATACGAGCTAGGCATCTTCGAGGACCTGACCACCACCAACTTCTGGGCCATGTATGGCCCCGACGGCACGATATGGAACTTCTACGTGCTCGGCGGCGCCCACCCCGCTCTCTATGGG
>CAYWGG010000101.1:0-9017 GCA_964457285.1 uncultured Dehalococcoidia bacterium | reverse complement strand
AAGAAGGCTACAGCCACCTGGCCGCTGCCCTTTATGGAGCTGGTAAGGGCAGCGCCCACCGCCAGGGGAACGCTTGCGGCCACCACCCCGTTGGTCCCCAGCATCCCTCTGCTCATATCTGCGATGTGCATAGACCCGCCTTTACCCTTGTTGGTGCCGTTGGCACGGCCAAAAAGCTCCGCCATCATCAGCGTGGGGTCAACGCCCTTGGCTATACAATGGCCGTGGCCCCTGTGGGTGCTGGCGATGTAATCGGTGTCGTTCAGATGGGCGCAGACCCCTGTGGGCACTGCCTCCTGCCCCGCTGACGAGTGGACGGAGCCCGACAGGCGCCTTTGCCCCATCTCGTAGATGCCGATCTCCTCAAAGTTGCGGATAGTGACCATAGTCTTGTACAGCCACAGAAGGGTCTCCCGACTCAAGTCCATAGCAACCCCCTTGCATTTTTGGTGTACCACAGCCTGATGAAGGTTAAGAAATTAGCGACGTAACCCCTGTAGGAGTAACCTCACCCCCGGCCCCTCTCCCACTGGGAGAGGGGTGGCCGAAGGCCGGGGTGAGGTGCGCCCCTACGGTAACGTCATTAATTAGTTAAAGTTCATAAGGCTGCGGCATATATGCCCCCGCCTGATGGCCGAGGTTTGATACGGGCCCTCAATGCCACCATCTTAACACGACCACATGGTGTGTCAATACTGAAAGAAGGCCCTCATCTGGGCTTCCGCATTCTGGCCCGTGGACCTGTGCCGCCCCTGGATGAGAGCAAGGAGGTGAAGAATCTGTGCTCACGCTAAAACAACCCTGACAACGTGGCCCACTTTGACTTCTAGCATCTGGGCAGCATTACCGTCCCTTACCGACACCTCCAGGTTCCCGTGGCTCCCAACAATGGCAAGGAGCCACACACCCTCTGCGTAGGAGCGGCTCAGCCCCACGATACGGCGTCCCTTGACCTCGATGGTGACTGTGCCCTGCTGGGGTAGCAGGCTGGCCGGAATGTTGGTTATCAGGTTACCGAAATGGTCCACGTGGACCACCTCACCTATGAGCATGTCCCCATCCCTTCTGGGGAGACGGTGGGGAAGGGAGGTGAGATGGCGAGTTTCGACGCCGAGCCGGTGGGCAGGCACACCCAGGGACAGGTGGGCAGCCACGGGAGCGAAGATGTCTCGCCCGTGGAAGGTGGCGCTGACGGGGTGAAGCCAGAACTCCGGGTTGGTGAGGTGGTAAGCCCTGTACCCTGGATGCACGCCCACCTGGGAGCCCTCCCATTGTACCGGCGCACCGCTGTCCCCTTGACCTTTGGCAAGGACGTGCGCCGCTGCTTTTGGCTCCAGGCAAAACCCCTCTTGAAGTATATAGCTGAGGACGCCGTTGTCGGGCGCAAGGAAGTAGGCCAGGGGAGTGACCAGGAGCAGGGCGCTGCGGGAAGTGCCAACCCCGGGATCCACCACGACGACGTGAATTGTCCCTTTGGGGAAGAAGCGGTGGCTGGTGCCGATGATGAATGCCCCTTCCTGGATGGATTGGGGCTGCACCTGATGGCCGATGTCTACGATGGAGGCCCGGGGGTTGATGCCCAGGATAACGCCTTTCATCACGCCCACGTAGGGGTCTGACGTTCCAAAATCAGTGGTGAGGGTTATGACGGGGGGAGCATCCATTCTCTCCCTTTACGTAAACCTGACGCTTATGATGGACATGAGGAGGAAGACGAAGGCCAGTATGATGGTGAACTGAAAGAGGGTCTTTTCCAGCCCTCTGCGGGTGCGAAAGCTGGCCTGGCCGCTGCCAAACATCCCAGAGCCCGTCTCCCGCACTTGCATAAGTATCACCACTATCAGCACTATGGACACCAGTATTTGAGCGACATTAAGGGGGTCTGACAATGGCCTATCTCCACTTAAGAAGTTTTCATGGCCTCCAGCTTTTCCTTGACCAGTCGGTTAACCAGGGCTGGATTGGCCTTCCCCCTGGTTATCTTCATCGCCTGTCCCACCAGGAACCTGGCCGCCGTGTCTTTGCCCTTCAGGTAGTCGGCGAGGGCTTGGGGATTGGACTTGATAGCTTCTTCAACCGCCGAGTCCACCACTGACGAGTCGCTTATCTGTACGTAGCCTCGCTCCTTCACGATGTCTCCCGGCGCTTTGCCCGTGTCGAAGGACTCCTCCAGTACCGTTTTGGCCAGGGTCGTGCTTAAGGTGCCTGAGTCTATAAGCTCCACCAACTCCACCATGTGGGCAGGAGTCACCCTGGCTGACGTTATCTCCATCCCCTTGAGGTTAAGGAGGCGGCCCATCTCAACCAGTATCCAGTTGCTCAGGCCTTTGGCCCGGCTTCCCAGCAGGGACGATGCGTACTTCGCCTCTACAAGGCCCAGGCAGCTCTCGAAGTAATCGGCCGTGGCCCTGGAGCCAGTCAGGAGATTGGCGTCGTAGGGTGGCAGGCCGTACTGGTCAACGAAGCGGACCCGCCGCTGGGCGGGCTGCTCAGGTAACCTGCCTCGTATCTCCTCAACCCAGGCGGGGTCTAGCATCAGGGTCGGCAGGTCAGGCTCCGGGAAATAACGGTAGTCGTGGGCGTATTCCTTGCTTCTCTGGGAGACGGTCACACCGCGCTCCTCCACCCATCCTCGGGTCTCCTGTACCACCCTGCCCCCGTCCTCTACGACCCTGGTCTGGCGGTCCACCTCGTACTCCAGGGCGTTGTAGACAGCCCGGAAGCTGTTCATATTCTTCACTTCCACTTTGGACATGAACACGGTGCTATCTACAGGCCGTATGCTCACGTTAGCGTCACATCGGAAGCTCCCGTCCTGCATATTGCACGTTGATACCCCCAGGTACTGAAGGATCGAGTGGACACTGGTGAGGTACAGGCGCGCCTCTTCGGAGGAGCGCATATCCGGCTCGCTCACTACCTCCATCAGTGGCACGCCCGAACGGTTCACGTCCACCAGGCTGTAGGACCTCACCCCCAGCCCCTCTCCCGCTGGGAGAGGGGTGGCCGAAGGCCGGGGTGAGGTCACATGCTGGAGCTTGGCGACGTCCTCCTCCAGGTGCACCCTCGTTATCCCTATCTTCTTCGTATAGCCACTCGCCTCTACCTCCAGGTAGCCGCCTTTGGCGATGGGGGTGTCGTACTGGGAGATCTGGTACCCCTTCATCAGGTCTGGATATGGGTAGTTCTTCCGGTCAAACCTGGTGTAGGGCGAGATGCGGCAGTTCAGGGCAAGGCCAGTCATGATGGTGTACTCCACCGCCCTCTTATTAACCACTGGCAGCACTCCAGGCATGCCCAGACACACAGGGCACACAAGGCTGTTGGGCGATGCTGCCTGATAATCGGCGCGGCAGGAGCAGAACATCTTGCTCCGGGTGAGGAGTTGCACGTGGACTTCAAGGCCGATTATAGTTTCGTACTTCATAGCCATCAACCTACCGGCTGGCACCCTGGGCTTCATAGGCATAGCTGTAGCTGGGGCTGACGACCCTACCGCCTTCAACGATCAGGTAGTCTCGGTCGAGGGGCCGGCCCTCAAAGAAGCGCGTCAGGCAATCGCGGACCCCATCGGCGTAGCGCCTCTGGGCCTCCAGGGTCGTTCCGGAGACATGGGGCGTCATGGCATGATTGGGCATATTCCGCCACGGATGGTCCGGCGGCGCAGGTTGCGGGTACCAGACGTCGCCAGCATAGCCAGCCAGGTGCCCCTGCTCCAGCACCTCAACGAGCGCGTCGGTGTCAACTATCCGCCCCCGGGCCGTGTTGACCAGGTAGGCGTCCTTTTTCATGCTGTAGAGGCGCTCGCGGTTGAACAATCTGTCCGTTGCTGGCGTGAGGGGAGTGTTTATGCTTATCACATCGCACTGAGGGATGAGGGAATCGAGAGGCGTATAGCGAGCGCCGAGGACCTGCTCCTCCGCGGTGCTCAAACGCCGCTGGTCATAGTAGTACGTGTGGACGTCGAAGGGTTTGAGCCGGGTGGCTACCCTCTGCCCGATGCGTCCCATGCCAACGATACCGACAACCTTGTCCTCCAGGTCATGAGCCTTTGCAGCAATGCTCCCGATGTCCCAACCGCCCTCAATCACCTGCCTGTAGGACGGCATATAGTTGCGGACCAGAGTCAGAATCTGCATGACCGCGTGCTCAGCCACGCTGACCACGTTGCTGCCCGTGATCTCGGCCACGGTGATGTTCCGTTCCGCTGCCGCCGCCAGATCGAAATGGTCGGATCCCACACCAGCCGTCAGAAGGAGGCGAAGGTTTGGAGCCCTTCCGATCCTTTCCCTGGTGATGTACGCGGGCCAGAAGGGCGTGACAATCAGGACATCCGCCGTCGGCAGATGCCTATCAAGCTCACGTCCGGCGTCGGCGAGGGCGACCAACTGGTGGCCACGCGTCTCGACCATCTCACGCAGCCCAAGAGCATTTTCTGCACACCCCAGCAACTCAGGAGTTTCAGTTGCGGCTGGTCCACCAGGATATAAAACGGCTACGATTTTCATGACTCGCACTCACTTGCAGAAATTCGCTTCTGGAGTGATAGGAGTCTAACAACAACGGGGGTTCCTGTCAACGTGTGGAACAGGCAGATAGTATTGCAGATTGATACGCCAGCTTATACCTGCCTCTGCTTGGGGTCCAGCCTGTCCCGCAGCCAGTCGCCCAGCAGGTTCATGGTCAGCACTACCAGCAGGATAGCCACGCCAGGGAAGAAGGAGACCCACCAGGCCTCGATAATAAGCTCTCGCCCGTCGGATACCATCAGGCCCCAGGCAGGGTTGGGCCGGGGTATGCCCGCACCGAGGAAGCTGAGGCCCGCCTCAAGGAGGATGACGTAGCCTATCTGAAGGGTGGCCAGCACAATCACTGTGTTGAAGAGGTTGGGGAAGATGTGGTGGACCATGATGCGGATGTGGGAAGAGCCAGCCACCCTGGAGCGGGCTATGTAGTCATGGGCCTTGATGGCTAAGGTCTCCCCACGCACCAGGCGAGCGTAGCGGGACCACAGGAACACGCAGATGACCGCCAGCACGTTTTCAATCCTCGGTCCCAGGGTGGCCGCCAGCACCAATGCCACCAGTACCAGGGACATGGACAGGGAGATGTCCACCAATCGCATGACTATGATGTCAATCCAGCCGCCGAAGTACCCTGCAAGGATGCCGAGGCTGGTGCCTATTACCCCGGACACGGCAATGGCCATCAGGGACACTATCAGGGCGAGGCGAGCACCGTGAATAATACGGCTGAGAATGTCCATTCCGTTCTTGTCCGTTCCAAGGAGGTGCTTTGTAGACCCGCCACGCTTAGTCACGATCTCTACCTGGTCTCCCAGGGCCACCGCCTTACCTTCGGCACCGCCTGCCAGCGTGGCTTCTCCGATCCTAATCTTCCGCTGGGCATCGCTGAGGAGGATCTCGTTCTGAACGTTCGCCCTGTTTATTTTGTCCACCACGGTCTTCACCGCTGCCTTGTCCCCCTCCCAGGCAGGGGGCACCAGCCTCTCGGCCAGGTTTCCTACCCTGGGGTCGTGAGGTGCGATCCACTCGGCGAAGATAGCTGGGATGATGAGGACCACCAGCAGGACGGTTATGGGAAGCAGGGGATAGCGCCGTACCTCCTTCACGCCACGCCAGACGCCAGCCGGCGTGTACCAGGGTGCTCGTTCTCTGGTTGGTACTGCTATAGCCATAGTTTCACACCTCTCTCACCGGTGGGATGTTGCTGCTAGGCGTACCGTATGCGTGGGTCAAGGTAGGCGTAAAACACATCCACTATCAGGTTAACCAGGATGTAGATGGAAGCGCCGATGACCACCACCGCCTGCAATACCTGGAAATCCCTGGACCTCACGGCGCCTACAGCCAGTTGTCCCACGCCAGGCCAGGAGAAGACCGTTTCGACGATCACGGTGCCTGTGAATAGGGAGCCGATGATGATAGCGAAGTAGGTAAGGGGGGCGATGGCTGCGTTACGCAGGCAGTGTTTCCACACTACCTTCCACTCCGGTAGGCCCTTGATGCGGGCCAGCTTGACGTACTCGCTGTCCAGCACATCCAGCATGGAGGAGCGGATGAGGCGCACCAGGGCCGCCACTTGGAACAGGCCCAGGGTGATGGCAGGCATTATCATGTGCTCTATGCCTCCTCTCCCAGAGGTGGGCAGCCATTCAAGCTTGACGGCGAAAATCCACATGAGCACTATGCCCAGCCAGAAGCTGGGAATGGACTGGCCCAGGAAGGCCAGGGCCTTGCCCTGGTAGTCCAGGACGCTGTCCTTTTTTACCGCCGTCATCACACCCAGAGGGATTGCGACAATGGCAGCGATCAGCGCTGACAGGCCTCCCAGTTGCAGGGTGGCTGGGAACCGGCTCTTCACCATCTCCATAGCGCTCTTGCCCCCAAAGGCATAGGATTGTCCGAAGTCCCCCTGCACGGCGTTCTTGATGAATACCCAGTACTGCTCATGAAGGGGCTTGTCCAGGCCCCACTTGGCCCTCAGCGCCGCTATGTCCTCTGAAGTCGCCTCTCCCATGGGCAGCATGACCGACACAGGGTCGCCGGAGACGTGGGAGAGCAGGAAGACGATGATGCTGACCACCACCACTGCGATGATGGCCTGGCCTATCCGGAGGATGATATAGCGCTGCATGTCTACCACCCCTGTATTTGAGTATTGCTTTTAAATCCCCCCTAACCCCCCTTTCCAGAGGGGGAAATCTCTCTGAACCCCCGTTGTAGAGGAATCATCCATAGCCCCCCTTTCGTAAAGGGGGGGGTGGGGAGATTTACCCTACTTTACGGCCTTGGCGTATTCCAGGAAGTAAAAGACGGGTGTCGCACTGCCAAAGTGGTACTCAGCCACCACGTTCGGGTTCACCACCAGGGTGACATTGAGCCAGATAACAGGGATAGTGCGGAACTCATCATAGATGATGTTGCCCGCATCCAGCGCCAGTTGGTTACGTTTCGCCGGGTCTGTCTCCGTCAGGAGGGCCTCATACACCTTTTCAACTATAGGGACCTCCACGTATATCGCCCCTCTTGTGGGGATACCCTTCGCCGGGTCAATGGGGCCGGTGTAGTAGTAGAGCTGTATGTTCTGCATCACGGGGCGGAGAGTGATCCGCAGTGGGAGGAAGAAGTGGGCGTCGTGCCGGTCCCGGAAGGCATCTATGGTACGGGCGAACTCAATCTCTGTCAGCTTCACGTCAATCCCGACGTTCGTGAAGTCTTGGGCCAGGGCTTGAGCAACCTCTATGGTCTCGGGCAGCCCTGGCAGGCTCGTCTGCATTACCTCCAGCTTGAACCTGTTCTTGCCCCTGTCGCCCGGATACCCCGCCTGGTCCAGGAGCTTCCTGGCCCCCTCGGGGTCGTAGCCGTACTTCCCCTTGAACTCCTGCTCCCACCGGGGGTTCCAGCCCTCCAGGCTGGGATGGAATGCCGTGACGTACATAGACTCGCCTATGCCCTTGAAGAGCACGTTGATGAGCTGCTCCCGGTTCACAGCCTTGTTCAAAGCCTGTCGCACCAGACGTCCGGTCTCCCCAGGGGCAGCCCAGGGATCATCCTCCGGCTTGTAATTGACCCCGGACACGTAGTACTGTCCGTGGGGTATGATGGTAAGGCCTACGCTGGGTAAGTCGCTCTCCAACACCACCATGCCCGCGTTAATGGCCTGGTCGTGGAGCACTTTGGCCACGTCCGCCATGTCCGCCTCTTTGGTCAGAAGCATGGCGAGGCGGGTGAGCTCCTCGGGAGCGGTGGTGATCCTGAGGGTCTTGAACTCAGGGTCCACCCGCCAGTGCTTGTAGGGCACCCGCTCGTATTCGGTGAACTCTTTCAGGGTGCGCCGGACGATCTGGTAGGGGCCGGTGCCCGCGGGCTTCCTTTCGAACATGGCATTGCCCTCGGCCTTCTGCTGGGCCGAACTCCAGCTAGGAGCGCAGATCTGGAAGGTCATGTTATTGAACCACCAGGTAGCCACGTCTATCTGGGGCCTGGCCAGCTTCATGGTGAAGGTATAGTCATCTACCACTATTAGGTTACCCTTCTCCTTCATCTCTGTCGCCGACTTGGCTCCCATGAAAGCCGTGTAAGTCGGCCTGCAAGTGGTGAGGGACTCAGGCAGAACGGAATGGTCTATGGCGTTGATCACGTCCTTGACGGTGAACTCCCCCTTGCCGAAGTGGAACTGGACCCCTTTGCGCAGCTTGATGGTGTAGGTCCTGGCGTCCGGGCTTATCGTCCACTCGGTGGCTAGCTGAGGATAGACGGTGGAGACCCCAGTGTCCGGCCTTACGGTAGTCAAAGCCTCAGTAAAGGGCACGAAAGGCAGGAAACCGCTGGAGGTAACCAGCCAGGGGAGGAACGAGTCCTGGGGCAGAGGGCTCGTGACCAGATGCAGCCTTTTGTCGGTGAGGCGAGCAACGGGTGCTGGTGTCGCAGTGGGAGTTGGCGTTGCGCTTGGTACCGGAGTTGGTGCGGGGGCTATTGCTCTAGACGTGGGCGTGGGAGCAGGCGTCGCCGCTGGCCTGAGAGGAGTAGGAGTAGCCGCCAATGCAAGAGTGGGAGTGGCTGCTGGCCTGGGGGTGGGCGTGGGTAGCGGCGCTGGAGTGGCAGTGGGGGCTGGTGCTGGAGTAGCTTCCTCCCCTCCGCAGGCTACGGCAATCGAAAGCACCAGCGCCAGTGGGACAGATATGAGAAGGCTAGGCTTGAGAGACCACAAACGAGCCATGGCTTATCTCCTTACCTCTGAAAGCCACTGTTCAGACACAGAGGCTTTTAGGCGGAAGTTTAGGTAGCAGTATATAGTATCGTCATTTGAGGTGTCAATAGACTTTTATTTGCAAAATCATGCGCAGAAATTGCTCAGGAGCCCACAGGTAGACGTAAAGAGCATAAAAAAGTAGAGGGGCCCCGTACATAGAGCCCCTCTATTCTACGACTGGCGAATCTAACCTGATACACGGGCTACTCATCGGCGCTGGTATTTCTTATCCTTCCTCCCTC
>CAYWGG010000100.1:0-9018 GCA_964457285.1 uncultured Dehalococcoidia bacterium | reverse complement strand
AACTGAAGTCCCTCCTGGGGTCATAGCCCATGCGCCTTGCCACCTCCGCCAGGTACAGGGCGTAGGAGGGTGTGCCATAAAGGGCGGTGGGCTTCACCATGTTGATCCACTCCACGGCCCGCTCTGTCTGCCCAGGAGCGCCAGCCCCGAAGGGAAAACACCGGGCCCCCAGCCTTTCTGTCCCTATGAGAACTCCCCAGCTTCCTATATACAGGCTGAACACGGCGGTGATGATTACGCAGTCTCCAGGACGCAGCCCGACGCCCCATAGAATCCTGGCGTGGGCCTCGGCTATGCGCTCCCAGTCATCTCGGCCTATCCCGAAGGCCGTGGGCCTGCCCGTGGTCCCAGAGGTGCCATGGATGTGGAAGATGTTCTTTTCTGGGATGCACAAGAAGCGTCCAAAAGGTGGGTGCTTCTCCTGCTCCAGCCTTATCTCCTCCTTGGTGAGGATGGGTAGCTGACGGAACTGCTGGAAGCTGCGAATATTGGTAGGGTCAATGCCCACGTCCCTGTATAGCTCCCGATAGAAAGGGGAGCTGTTATAGGCGTAGCGCACCTGATGCTCTATCTTCTGGAGGATGATCCTGTCCCGATGGGCAGGGTCCATGGTCTCCATACGCGGGTCCCAGTACTCGCTATTCCGAGGGGGTATATAGTTGCGGTCATAAACGGGCGGCCAGTCCATAGATGTACCTCAGCGAAGGCTGTCAGCCATCAGCAGTCAGCGTTCAGCAGCTAGACATGGGTAGCATGAGTTACCTCTCTCCTGGCTCCCTATCTTTTTGCTGAGGGCTGATAGCTGACCGCTGAAAGCCAGTGTTTACGTTGGACTTTATGTACTCAATGATGGTGCTGGTGAAGGTGCCCACTGGGAAGACCGCGTCCACTCCAATGTCGCGCAAGGGCTGGATGTCCTGGTCAGGGATGGTGCCCCCTACCAGGAGGAGCGCATCCTCCTGGCCGTACCTTTCCAGGGCCTGGGTGAGCTTGGGTATGAGGCGTATGTGGGCTCCGGAGAGGATGCTGATACCTATCACGTCTACGTCCTCCTGCATGGAAGCCCGGGCCACCTCTTCGGGAGTGACCCTCATGCCCATGTACACCACCTCCATTCCCTCATCTCTCAAGGCGCGGGCAATTACCTTAATGCCCCGGTCGTGCCCGTCCAGGCCAATCTTGGCCAGGAGCACCTTTATGGGCTTATTTTGTGTTGTCATGACTCCTTAATCCTTGCGGTCGTACTTTGGCTCTACATCAACGTCTGTATAGGATACTATGAAGTCACCATCTTCAGGTAGTTCTTCTTCGTCCTGAAGCATTCCCCTGAGATGCAACTCCACGGCCTCTTTCACGTTCTCCTGGGCCGCCTCGAAGGTATCCCCAGTGGAGAAGCAGCCGGGGAGGGCTGGCACCATAGCCCAGTACCCTTTACCGTTTGGCGACTTGCTGAGCAACATCATGAACCGCATATCCCCCCCTAAAGAAGCTCCAGAAACCTTTCCCTTGAGAGCCCTGCTTGTGCCAGTATATTAGCCATCGTCCTGCGATCAATATCTCCTCTGCCATGAACAGGCACAGTCACTCTACCTGGTTTTTGTGGATGCTTGAACTGAAGGTGACCCCCTGAGCTGGCAACTTCGTACCAGCCATCCCTTCGTAACACCCCGATTATCTCTCTGGCAGTAACTGATGGCAGCCTCCGTCTCATAGCGGAAGATTCCATCCATCAATCCCGGGCACGATGTAATCGGTCTTCAGAACACCCCAGGGTCCACGTACTCCCCGTAGACCTCCTTCAGGGCGGCCATTATCTCACCCTCGCTGGCGCAGACCTTAACGGCCTCCAGGATATGAGGCATCAGATTCTCGTCTTTCTCAGCAGCGCCTTTGACGGCGCTGAGGGCCTTCTGAACGTGGGTGGCGCTACGGGTGCGCTTCACCTCGGCCAGGCGCTCTATCTGACGGTCCTCCTCACGGGCGTCGTACTCAAAGACCTCAAGGGGCTGGGATTCCTGAGACTTATACTCATTTACGCCTACGATGACGTAGTCCTTGCTCTCGATGCGCTGCTGGTACCGATAAGCGGCGTTGGCAATCTCACGCTCTATGTAGCCTGTCTCGATGGCGTGGAGCATTCCACTGAGGATGCTACCCCGTTGGCCAGGCCCACCCGAAGGCTCCCCAAGCTCCTCTATCTTGTGGATGTACTCCCAGGCCCTCTCCTCCATAGTGTTGGTCAGAGAGTCCAGGAAATAGGAGCCAGCCAGGGGGTCAATGGTGTTGGTGACGCCTGACTCGTGGGCGATGATAAGCTGGGTCGCCAGGGACATTTTCATAGCGTCCTCTGAGGGGATGTCGTAGGCCTCGTCGTAGCCGCTGACGTGGAGGGACTGGGTCCCGCCCAACACCGCTGCCAGGGCCTGGATAGCGCCCCTGACGATGTTGTTCTTAGGGTCCTCCCGCATCAGAGTAGAGCCAAGGGTCTGGGTGTGGAAACGCAGGCGCATGGACTCGGCCCGTTGAGCGCCGTACCGCTCCTTCATTATCCGCGCCCACATACGCCGCGCAGCCCTGAACTTGGCTACCTCCTCGAAGAAATCGTTGTGGCAGCCGAAGAAGTGAGAAAGCCGGGGGGCGAACTCGTCTACGGCTAGGCCACGCTCCATAGCCGACTCCACGTAGGCCATGCCCTGGGCCAGGGTGAAGGCCAGCTCCTGCGCCGCATCCGCGCCTGCCTCCCTGGTGTGGTAGCCTGATATGGATATGGTGTACCAGTTGGGCACATGGCGCGTACAGAACTCCACCACGTCGGTAGTGAGCTTAAGGGAGGGGCCGGGGGGCAGGGCGAAGGTCTTCTGGCCGTGGAACTCTTTCAGGGTGTCGTTCTGGACGGTGCCCCGAAGGGCGCTCCAGGCCACGCCTCGACTTTGGGCCGCTGCCAGGAGCATGCTGAGGATTATGATGGCCGGGTGGTTTATGGTCAGGGAGATGCTGACCTTATCCAGGGGTATGCCGGTAAAAAGCTCCTCCATGTCCTTAACCGTGTCTATCGCCACGCCCAGCCTGCCCACCTCTCCCTCCGCTAGCTCGTGGTCAGAATCGTATCCTGTCAGCGTGGGGTGGTCGAAGTCGGTGCTGATGCCCGTCTGGCCGTGGCTGAGGAGAAAGCGGTATCGCTCGTTGGTGGACTTTGCCGTGCCAAAACCGGCGATCTGCCGCCGCGTCCAGGGCCTGCTACGGTACATGGTGGGATAGGCTCCACGGGTAAAAGGGTAAGCTCCGGGAAAACCCAGGTCATCCTCGTAGCTGAGGCCCTGAACATCCTCAGGGGTGTAAAGGCGCTTCACCTCCAGCCCCGATACGGTGCGGAAGCTCTCCCGCTGCTCTCCAGCCCTGTCTAGGGACTCTTTAAGCTCGCCTTCCTCCCATTCTACCCTTGTCTTGCTTATCCTTCTCATGGCTTCCTTGCTGAATAAACTCATATGTGCACCTCTTCACAGGTAATACCTGACCACCTACCGTAATGGCCTGTGGGAACAACTATCACTTACTGTCTTACCTGTACACGCATTTCCTCGGCAGATAGCGTACGACTGGTAGGGATAT
The DNA here is from genome assembly GCA_964457285.1 of uncultured Dehalococcoidia bacterium. GTDB lineage: Bacteria > Chloroflexota > Dehalococcoidia > Lucifugimonadales > JAGWBF01 > CAYWGG01. The sequence continues at coordinate 5,409 of CAYWGG010000100.1, read as the reverse complement.
CGGCCTCAGCCACTGCTAGCTTTTCTCATAAGCATAGGCGGTAAATCAATTCCTCGACGTCAATCTCGTCAGGTAGCTGTTGTATTATCTGTAGCACTTCTTCTTTGCGGATAAGCATCTTTGTATCTCCTGTGCGCCTGGGACAGCATGGGTACGGGGTAAATCCCAGGCGTGGATTGGCTCCTGGTGCCAGCGTCGTCATCAGGGTCGCACGAAGCTTATCGCACCCAGACACATCTCATCGGTAGTACCTTCCCCCCACGTCATGTAGCGTGGAGGCAGGGGACTGCCGTCGGGGCCGATGATGGGGCCGCTATTGTCGTATACGCAAGTGATGCGTACCTTATCTCCCCATTTTATAGGGATGGGCTCCTGAAACCAGTACTGTCCCTGCCACTCGAAGTCCCAGTCGGGTATATGTAGTAACGTGCGTACCTGGGGCGAGTTGGGGTTCAACTCGATTCTGATGGAGCTACCCCGCAGATGCATATGGCCCGTGACGCCCAGGGCCAGGGCATCTATGCGTAGCTGCTGATCACATCGGCTCTCCTGGGCGCGGCCGTCTGCGTTGTCACGCTTCAGGTAATCTTCAGGGCGGGTGCCGCAGAGAAAGTGAATGCCCTGGGCGGCGTGTTTAAGCTCGCTACGCTCTAAAGCGTAGTCCCGGTTGCATGGGTCATTGGAATTTCTGGGATAGAGGCCCGGGCAAAGCACCTCTACCGGGGCTGCCAGAGGTATTTCGTGGATGGGCTTAAGCTCAGCAGCCGGGGATGCCAGAAGCAACTCCACACTGCTAGCATCGGCTCCTGTACTACCAGGAACAGCGAGGTTGTAGTGGACCTGCATGACTAGATGTGAACCGCCCTTCAGGAGCTTGCCGGTGCCCGCGGGAAAGTCGCTGCCACTGGCTCCAGGTACCCAGAAACCCAGAAGGTCCAGGCTACCAGCGTTACCACCGCCTATCTGCGGCCCGCCAAAGCACGTCCAACCAGGACCGGCCTCGGTCCCATCTCGCGCCTCCGCCTCAGCTACCACCTCTGGGCCAATCACCAGGAGGAGGGCATGGTGCACCAATGTGGTTTGATGGGGACGCACCCTGTAGCTGGTGACGAAGGTGTCCTGCTCCAGCTTGGGGTCGAGCAGGAAACAACGGTAGTCGTCCTGCCTGGACCGGTCTGGGCTATAGGGCGGGTCTATCACCAGAACCTGGTCGGGTTTTAGCTCCTGGGGTCTCGACTTTCCATCGCTATCCTTCAGCAGCCCGCTGGGTTCGCCTAGCGGCGCGCCACCGTCAGCCCAGGCCACCAGGAGAGACCTCTCCTCTGGTGAGAGCTTGCGCTCGTTCTTGAAGGGAGGGGAGTCAGAGCCGGGCGGCCAGGGCGGCATAAGGCCCTCCTTCACCGCATAGGCGATGGCTGGCGCCATCGGGATAGCCGCTTCGGGGCTGTCCAGCGGGAAAGGAGTGATGCCACCCTTCGTATGGCAACTGATGCAGTTGGCAGATAGGACCTCGGCTACTCTGCCATAGTACGTCGGTTGGGAGGACACAGTCTGCGGCTCCGGGCTACTGACATCCTCGCCACATCCTATGATAGCCGCCAGGAGGGCTCCCAACAGAACGACGCCCAGGGTGCTTATCACCTTTATGCCTTTTGACTCTGCTCTCATGGATGAAGCTGCTCTTCGGCTCCCCTCAGAGCATATCCTGAAGGTGTGGTTTCAGTCCCTGTGTGACCTCCCTTTTTTGTCCGACAACCCAGCGCCTTAGTGGCCCGATGCTGGGCGCGGAGGCCCGACAAAGGTCTCTCGGAATCGGTAGAGGGTCATCTCTGGCTCAATAGGCGCTACTGGAAGATAGCCTGCCTCCTGTATCTTGGCCACGATAAACCAGGGCCCCTCTGCGCCAAGGGCGGTCTGAAAGATGGCCTCCAGCTCCTCCTCTGTGGCGACCGTAGCAGTCCTGGGAATGCCACAAGCCTGAGCCACCTGTTCAAGGTCGGTGTTTATAGCGGTGTGGCTGGGCTGATGCCCCGTCTGGCCCCACTCCTCGTTATCCCACACAATCACTATCAGATTGCTGGGCTTCTCCCGGCCTATGGTAGCGATGGTCCCCATATTCATGAGCAGAGAGCCATCGCCATCCAGGGATACCACCTTCTCCGAAGTAGATAGGGCTATGCCGAGGGCGATGGAAGAGCAGAGGCCCATAGCGCCATAGGTATAAAAGTTCCGCGCACGGTGGCCTGAATGCCATAGCTCATCGGTGGTGGGACCCAGGTTGCTGACGATGGGCCGGTTGCCTATGTGCTTCAATACTACTTTGGTGGCATCGAGTCTACGCAATTTTGCCCCCATGAAGCAGTGGCGTCAGGCAGACGGCCACCGGCTGTCGGCTGGCATAACACAACTGAATTGCACCTTTGACGATCCTGTCCATGTCCTTTTCCTCGGTCAGAGTGTAGTGGGGCAGGCCGAGGAGGTCCAGGATGGGCCGGGTGGCGCGGCCCAAAGCTACCTGGGCGATATTGAACTCACCCAGATGCCCCCGCAGGTTAATGAAGAAGGGGATGGGCACACGATGGGGGATGCAAAGACTGCCGATGGCGTTGACACAGTTGCCGAAGCCGCTGGACTGCATGAACACCGAGGAGTTGCGGCCCGCAGCATACGCCCCGACGGCGATGCCGATGGCTTCCTCTTCCCGGGTAGCCGAGACCACGTGGAAGAAGGGGTCATCCTCCATCAGGCGAGTGGCTTGATAGATGCTGATGTCGGGGACGTAGGCGATCAGCGATATTTGGGCATCCTTAAGGCACTGCACTAAATGTTCAGCCCAACTCACAATAGCATCCTTCGGAGGTCTCCGACCCACAGATGTGCGGTGGGACACCCCATATCTGGTTTGTCAGGGAACACTATATCAAGGTAGAAGGCAGATGTCAAAAAGGGATGGGGGCACAGACAGCGTGCTGCGCCTCTACTGCGTCTTAACAACTATGCTGACAACCACCCTATTGGGTCTGTAGAGCGCCACCTGTATTTTATCCCCTACTTTCAGGTCACTAAAGCTGGCCTTCGGGTTGCCGTCCCTGGTTATTATCCCAGGTTTGTTGGGGACTAATAGCTGTAGTGGCTCGCCTGTGGGCGGGGTCACGGTCAGGATAAAGAGTTGCTGGTCCAGGGCCGATACAGTCCCGGCTATCCGAAGGGTCTTAGGAGGGCTTATCTCCAGTTGCGTGGCTTGCAGAGTGACGGGGTTGTACAGGCCGGAGGCGACCCTTTCACCCACCTTCAAGGCAGCGAAGTCGGTGCTCTTGTCGGCCCTGGTCACTTTCGCGGTGGGGGGAAGGGCTATGGTCACGAGGCCCAACTCGTCGGTGGATATAGTCAGGTAGTCCCTTCCACCGGGAGTAGTTATCTTACCTCGCACTGTCCCCCGAAGCTCTGGGGTTTTCAGGACAAGCTTCAAGACTTCGCGGGTTCCGGTGTTGTAGCGAGTGACGGGCCTTACCAGGTCTCCTAGCTTTACGGCGCCGATGTTCATCTTGAGACCGTCGCGCTCGATAACGGTGCCCGCTGTGATATTCAAGGTTATGGTCTCGCCTTTGAGGGATGTGACGGAGATATTTCCTTCCTCCTGGGCTCCAGGCATTCTGATTCCCGGCCTGATCTTAGGTATAAAGCTCTTTACCACGCCCGATATGAAGGCCTGGTCTGGCTTCTCGTCGAAGGTCTCTATATCCAGGGCCTCCGTGGTGGAAGGGTCGTGCCTCACCTTCACTTCCTTCCCCACAACGAGGTCTGTCAGCCCCGAAGGCTCTTCTCTGACCTGTATTCTGGTATCCGCTCTGGCACTCAAGCTGACCGTAGTGCCATTAGGCTGTCTCACCACTACTACAGGAGGAACAGCGGAGGGGTCAACCCTGATGACGGTGCCCTCCAGCTCTCCAGCGCGGGTCTGGGCCAGGAGGCCTCGTACCAGGCTCAGCTCCAGCGTGGGGAAGACTACGTTGATAGTCTGCGCCTCGCCGGTCTGAGGGTCGTAAACTGACTCTATCCTCTGGCCGGCCTCCAGGTTCTCCGTCCGGTCGCTGGCGCCGAACACATCTCGGATCAAGGTCGCATTCGAGAGCTTTAGCTGGACCTGCGGACCTTCCTGTGGGGAAACGAAGACGACGCCCCTCGTCCGGTCAATGTCCTGAATGACGCCAGCTAGCTTCATCGTGGGCCTGCCTAGCCCGAAGGTGGCCAGGATGTCCTGGTAGCTTCGTCGGGAGCGCTCAAGGGCTGGGGTGACGATCAACCCGCCAATGTTCGGGTCTACGCGGTTACCGATCTCCTGAAGGGTGGTGAGGTGGCCTGTGGTGCTCGCCCTCAGCCGTTCGCCGAGGTTCTTCTGGTTCTCCTGGGCGCGTGTGTTAGCGGCGCTCTCTAAAGCTTTTCTGAGGCGCTCTATCTTCACGTCTGCCGACTCCGCCGCCAGGATGGAGAGGGTGCCCGCCCTGAGGTCCTGGCGCACCACTGCGGTCACTACCTGCGTTGGGTCAATTCTTTCCGCACCTGGGGGCGGTTCCACAGTTATCAGGTTGCCGTCCCTGTCCATAATAGTGACCTGGTCACCCACGGCCCCTACCACAGACCCAGTGATATGGGCATGGGCCACAGGTGCTCCCGGCTTCACCAGTATCTTTATGGCCTGAAAGCTACCAGCGCCCACCCGAGCCCCCGAGACAGCGACGAAGTCGCCAGAGGATATATCCGTGGCAGAGGCCGTCTCTCTACCGGGAATGATGACCAGTGTCCTCGCCTCTGCCGCCTCCACTTCCTCTACGCTTCCCCTGCTAGTGTCCAGCTTAATCACTGTAAGGCCGGGGGAAGGCGTCGTCACGCTAGTGACCTGGCCGAAAAGCCCCTCACGCTCTTGAGCGAGAAGGGTGATGGAATTTGACATCCCTACCGTAGCGAGAATGAGGAGGGTTACTGAAAGCAGGGTTGCTACTATCGTCGTTCTAAGCATAGCGTTCCTCGGTTGTAGTAATCGCCCTCGCATGTAGTAGTAGAGGCGAAGCGTGCGCCGCTCCTACGGTATGTATATAACTGTCAGGACCAGGGCGCGCACGTCACCAGCCAGGTCGCTGGCGATCACCTCGATGAGATTGGGGCCCTCCTCCAGGGGCAGAGGAGTTTGAAAGTCGCCGGACGGGTCCATGGTCGCCAGTCGCCCGTTGACGCTGACGGTGGCATCGGGCGAAGCCTTCCCCGTTACGGAAATCTCAGCCAGCTTGACCACGCTGTTGTCTTGAGGCGAAGCGACCTGGAGGAAAAGCTCTCTGGTCTGTGGGGCCGGGGTAGGCGTAGGTGTGGGTGTGGGTGTCGGCGTTGGCCTTGGCGTTGGAGTTGGAGTGGGGG
>CAYWGG010000099.1:0-9043 GCA_964457285.1 uncultured Dehalococcoidia bacterium | reverse complement strand
TGGCGTCTTGCAAGGGCAGGCGCTTGCCGGAGACTACCAGGCTGGCCCACCAGGCCGCGGCAGGCCATGTGGCACCAGGGCTGCGGGGCTCCGGTGTAAGCCTCACCCACGACCCCTCTCCCGATGGGAGCGGGGTGGCACTGAGCCTGCCGAAGGGTCAAGGTAAGGGTAGGGGGAGGCCAAGCAAGCCAGGTGACACACAACAAGGCAGGCTCCTATGAGACTGCGGAATCGAAGTGCATCGTGAGCATTCGGACTTGAGGCTTGCCCTGAGCAGAGCTAAGGAGCCTCAGCCCGAAGATTTATCAAACTGAGGTGTGACTTATGCAGTACATCAAGCTGAATTTAGAGGAGATTAGCCGGAAGCTCGAAGAGGTTCTGGTCCGTCTTTGACATCTCCGGAAAAGAGACTGAGATAAGCAGGCTGGAGCAAGAGGCTGCCCAGTCCTCTTTCTGGGATGCCCCCCAGGATGCCCAGAGGAAGATGCAGCACCTGGCCCAGTTGAAAGAAAAGGTCGAACTGTGGCGTGGGCTGTCGGAAAGAACAGCCCTGGCTATAGAGCTGACAGACCTGGCCATCGAGGAAGGTGACAGCTCTCTGGAAGAGCAACTGAGGGCTGAAGCAGAGGAGATTTCCAGCATCCTGGGGCGGGAAGAGGTACAGTTAACCCTTTCTGGCCCCTATGATGAGCGCCCTGTCATCCTCTCGGTACACTCTGGCGCTGGTGGAACAGAGTCGCAGGACTGGGCCGAGATGTTGATGCGGATGTACTTGCGGTGGGCAGAAAACTGGGGTCGCAAAGCCCAAATCCTGGACCTCTCCTACGGAGAAGAGGCGGGCATTAAAAGCGTCACCCTTGAGATAGAGGGACGGTACGCCTATGGCTACCTCAAGGCCGAAAAGGGCGTGCATCGCCTGGTGCGGCTCTCTCCTTTCGATGCAAACCATCTGAGGCATACCTCTTTCGCTCTGGTAGAGGTATTACCTGCTGCCGAAGAAGACCCGGAAGTGACCGTGAGGCCCGATGACATTAGAATTGAGTTCTTCCGCGCCAGCGGGGCGGGGGGACAGAATGTGCAAAAGGTAGCCTCTGCGGTGCGTATAGCTCATCTGCCTACTGGGATCGTAGTGACCTGCCAGAACGAACGCTCTCAGCACCAGAACCGGGAGTTCGCCATGAAGATTCTCTTGGCCCGGCTCCTGGAACGGCAGTTGCGGCAGAAAGCGGAGGAGATGGAGCAGCTTAAAGGTGAGCATGTGTCCGCTGAGTGGGGCAACCAGATAAGAAGCTACGTCCTTCACCCCTATAAGCTGGTGAAGGACCACCGCACCGGCTACCAGACCAGCGACCCTGATGGCGTGCTGGGTGGGGCAATGGATGAGTTTATCAGGACGTATCTGATGTCCATAGTGGGGAAGGAATAATGGAACAATAGATAAGGGCGAAGCATGATGCCTCGCCCCCTTCGGCTCCCCTCAAGAAAGGTTTAGCAGTTCCACAGGATGTGGCCCATCCTGGAGCGCTTGGTACGCAGGTATTCCCTGTTCTCGCCGTTGGCCTTCAGCTCTATAGGCATCCGCTCCACGATCTCCAGGCCGTAACCGCACAGTCCGACCACTTTCCTCGGGTTGTTGGTGAGAAGGCGTATCCTCTTTACTCCCAGGTCGCAGAGGATCTGCGCTCCTATCCCGTAGTGGCGAAGATCAGCATCGAAACCCAGGCTTTCGTTGGCCTCTATAGTGTCCATGCCATTATCCTGGAGGGAATAAGCCATTATCTTATTATGGAGGCCGATTCCTCTGCCTTCCTGTCGCATATAAAGGAGGATGCCCCTGCCCTCTCTGGCAATTATATCCAGGGCTAGCTGCATCTGGTCTCCGCAGTCACAGCGAAGGCTCCCAAAAACGTCGCCGGTAAGACACTCGCTGTGAATCCTTACCAGGACGGGCTCGTCGGGCTCCCATGTGCCCTTCACCAACGCCAGGTGCTCTCCGGGGTCAACCGCACTCTTGTAGGCTATAATCTGAAACTCGCTTCGAGTGGTTGGCAGGCGGGCCTCGGCCACCTTTCGTATGAGTTTTTCGTTACGTCTCCGGTGGGCGATAATCTGGGCTATGCTGATGATTTTCAGGTCGTGCTTTTCTGCGAACTTCTCTAGCTCTGGCATTCGTGACATGGTGCCGTCGGGATTCATGATCTCACAGACGACACCTGCCGGATATAGACCTGCCAACCGTGCCAGGTCTACGATGGCCTCAGTGTGGCCCGCGCGGACCAGGACTCCCCCTTCCTGATAGCGCAGGGGGAAAAGATGGCCGGGGCGGGCAAAGTCCTCGGGCCTGGACTTGGGGTCAATCATTGCCTTTATGGTAGCGGCTCTATCATGAGCCGAGATGCCGGTAGTAGTGCCCACCCCATAGTCCACTGATATGGTGAAAGCAGTGCCATGCTTGGCGGTGTTTGAGCTAGCTTTCATCAAGGGCATGTTAAGCTCATCCAGCCTCTCACCGATGACAGGCATGCACAGAAGCCCCCTGGCGTGGGTGACCATGAAGTTGACCGCTTCAGGGGTCACCATGTCCGCGGGCATCACCAGGTCGCCCTCGTTCTCCCGCTTCTCGTCATCCACGACGATGAGCACCTTGCCCCGCTCTATATCCTCTAAGGCCTCTTCCACCGATGCTAGAGGCATTTCTCTTTCTCCCAGGGAAAGGTAAGAGAAGACCCTCGGTATCAGCGCTGGAGGAGACTCTCTACGTACTTAGCCAGAATGTCTACCTCCAGGTTGACTGGGTCCCCTACATGCCTTTCCTTTAAAATTGTGTTATCCAGGGTATACGGTATCAAGGAGACGGTGAAGGATGCGCTCCTTCTTTTTACCACAGTAAGGCTAATGCCGTCAACGGCGACAAAGCCTTTCTCCACAATGTAGGGCATGAGCCTTTTGGGGGCTCGAAAGCCCGTAATTACGCAGTCACCCTCGGGTCTGCTGGATATGATTTTGCCTGTGGCATCTACGTGCCCCTGTACTATATGTCCACCCAGCCTATCAGTAGCTGCCAGGGGGCGTTCCAGGTTTACGCCACGACCTGGCTCCAGAGAGCCCAGGTTGGTGCGACGAAGGGTCTCCAGCGCCAGGTCAACGCTGAAGCAACTATCATCCAGGGCCACTACCGTAAGGCAGGCGCCATTGACAGCGATGCTGTCGCCCAACCTCAGACCCTCCAGCGCCCTAGTGGCCCTGATGGCGAGTCTCCCTACCCCAACCGACTGAGACGGCGGCTCCATGATCTCAACCCGGCCCACTTCTTCCACTATACCGGTGAACATCTTACCTCTCCCTCGGCCCCACGGCCGCCTCCTGGGGGGTGGGTCTGGTCAGCGGGTAGCCAATCACGAGTATATCTTCTCCGACCCGCTCTACCCTCACCCGCTCGATTCTCGTTGCCTGAGCCATAGCGGCGACACCCATCCCACCCACAGGCGAAGGTGCAGAGAGGCCACCTATAATCACAGGCGCTACAAATGCCTCCACTTTATCCACCAGGCCGAGATCGAACAGGGAGCCCAGCAAGGTGCCGCCGCCTTCCACCAGCAGGCTTACCACTCCCATCTCTCCCAGGGCCCGCAGAAGGGCACAGGGGTCTACCTTCCCTTCCCTTGTTGCGGGTAGTCGCAGAACCTCAGCCCCTGCCTTCAACAGGAACGCGGCTCTGTCATCCGTCGGCTGGGTCACTGCGATGAGAGTACGTCCCGGCTCCTTCAGGAGGCGGGCGTCGGGGGGTGTGCGGGCCTTGCTGTCCAGTACCACTCGCAGGGGTTGTCGGGCCAGGGGATTTCCATCGCTATCCCTGGCTGTAAGCTGGGGGTTGTCTCTCAGTACGGTGTTAATACCTACCATGATTGCATCGCAGGCCCGGCGCATCTCCTGCACATAGCCCCGCGCCGGTGCCCCTGTGACCCATTTGGAATCGCCGGTGTGGGTAGCTATCTTGCCGTCCAGGCTCATGGCGAACTTGGCGGTGACAAAAGGCATTCCGGTGTTGATGTGCCTGGCGAAGGCCTCATACAGCTCCCTGGCTTCCTCCTCCCCATCTCCTCGGTGCACCTCAATCCCCGCGGCCTCAAGCTCTACCAGCCCCTTGCCGTTCACGCGAGGGTTGGGGTCTGTAGTGGCGATGTGTACCTCTCTAATGCCTGCGGCAATAACAGCTTTAGTGCAGGGTGGGGTGCGGCCGTAGATGCAGCAGGGTTCCAGGGTTACATAGAGGGAGGCGCCACGAGAGCTTTCACCGGCGTTTCTAAGGGCTACGATCTCAGCATGGCTCTGGCCTGGTGGCAAGGTAAAGCCCTCCCCCAAGATAGCGCCATCCTTCACGATCACAGCACCCACAGCAGGATTGGGGCTGGTGGTCCCCAGCGCCTGCCTGGCGAGGGCCAGGGCTCGTTTCATGTAATCCGTAGTATGGCTCATAGGAGCTATGCTTCACTGTGGCCCTACGGCTAATTCTGAGGACAATTCTCTATATTGTCAAGACATAATGGATAATATACAGTATTTTTCCGATAATAACGTGCTATGTACCCCTTGAGACTCTGCGCTCCTTATAATCAAAGTTACGATAATACTGACTCGGCATCGGTCCCACCTGGTCCTGGTACTTGCTCTCCAGGGACCCACTGCCATAAGGATGTTGGGCAGGAGTTGTCAGCTGTAGAAAGGATATCTGGCAGACCTTCATACGGTAATACAAGGTTATGGGCGAACCTGATACGTTGCTCAATTCCAGTGTGAGATGTCCCCTCCACCCCGGGTCCACCCACCCGGCCGTTGAGTGTACCAGGAGTCCCAGCCTACCCAATGAGCTTTTGCCATCGAGACGTCCGGCCACGTCACTTGGGAGGCAGATCCGCTCCAGGACCACCCCTAAAGCGAACTCGCTGGAGTGCAAATAAAACGGAGTCGTCTCATCAATCTCCACCTCTTCGGTCAGGTCAGCTAGCTCCTGCTTCACGTCAATGTAGGGCACTCTGGAGTTGCGGAAGACCCGCAGCTTTTTCCCTAACCGCAAGTCTACACTGGCTGGTTGCAAAGAGTTCTCATCCCAGGGGTCTATTATGATCCTTTTGGCTTCAATCGCTTCCATGATACTCGTGTCGCTTAGCAGCATAGGCAAGCTCCTGCGGGCAAATCGTTGATGGAAGTGTGTCAGCACTAGTAGCAAGGATTCAAGCTGTTTTGGCTACATCTTTGGACACAAAAAGGCCCCGGCTTCACTTGCCGGGGCCTTTTTTATCAGGGCCGCAAAGCGGCTATTACTCGATGATGGAGAAGACCCCCTGTACGGTTATGGTCACAGTCAACTCTCCGCCACTTATGGGGGTTGGGGGCTCTAGCGCGGCCACTGACTCCCGTGCGCCAAGGGCTTTGAAGGCGTAGGACTCCACCATTGGTACGAAACCACCACTCTCACTCAGGAATATGGGCTTGCCAAGCTGAACGCCCGTAAGCTGAGCGAATTGCTGGGCCTTAGCTCTGAGGTTAGCGACGGCCTTCTCCCTCGCCTGAGATTCTAGTGCTTCGGTATTCTCTACGGTGAAACTGACTCCCTGGATTCGTACCAGATCACCGCCTCTCTCAGCTAGCTCATCAATAATGAGGCCGACATTACCTATGTCCCTGGTCCTCACCGTTACCTGGTTGTTGACTATGTACCCCACTAGCTCTTGCCTGTTCCTGGCGTTGTTCCATACGTACTCAGGGGAGATGTTGAAGAAGCGTGTCTGGATGTCCCCGCTCTTGATTCCGCGGGCATTTAAGGCCTGGACCATCCGGCCCATCGCCTGGGCGGCCTGGCTGCGGGCTGCCTCTACGGTGCTGTCCCTGGCCTCTACGCCTGCGTTGATTATGGCCAGGTCGGGGCTGGCGGTCACCTCCCCTTGCCCCGTCACCCATATGCCCACCTGCTGGCTGGCGCTATATTGTATAGCGGGATAGATAGGGGCAAGGCTGGATTGAGCCAGTGCGGGGGCTTGCCCCACGGTTGGGGCCCGGCTGATGGTTTCAGAAGCTAGTGGCGCCGAGCCGGGGCCTGCTGGAGCGATGGTCCCCATCGCCTGTCCTGGTGCGCTGAGCTGAGCTGCTGCTTCGGAGGAAGCGGACCCTGCGCCGCTGAGGCCCGATGTAGCAGTCATATTTTGGGCTCCAGAGGTCGCACTAGTGGGTGCTGATGTGGCAGTCGCCTGTGGTGCCGCAGTCGGGGATGTACCTGTACAGGCGGCGATGATGAGCAAAGCCGATACCAGGCTCAGGACCGCGATAAGAAGTCTACCCTTTGTCATGGATACCTCCTTGAAGAAATAGTTTTGTGCTCCCTATATGTAAAGACGTTTGATGGAGCAAGAATGTTCCCGCTCAGGACTTTCGCTCTGAGCGCTGGGCCCGGCCTTCTTGAGTTCCTGGCCGTTCCACGGCCAGTCCGTTATTAAGAGTGAGAACGCCTCCAGAGGCGTCGCCCCATCAAGACAGTCCATCCCACAAGGATGAGGGCTATACCTCCAAACACTCCCTCAAGCACACGCCAGATGGTAGCGGTATCACTACCTGGAGCGGCTTCGCCAGGCGTGAGCACCGGTACATCGGCTGCCGACGGGGGGGATGGCGTCATTGGCTCTTTCGCCGCCTCTGTCTCCTGTATTAAACCAGGTGGGGCGGCCGCTATCTCCCGCTGGGCCTCTACAGCCTTGGCCGCTGCCACGGGAGAGGGGGTGGGTGACGGTGGAGTTTCCACGGCGAGGCCTGACACGGTGGGGACAGACACGTCCTGGGCCAGTAAGCCGCTGAGGTCTGCCGAAAGGACCAGGGCAAACAGCAAGACGGCTACCGATGCGGCGGCCCCGTAGGCCCAGATGGGTACGCTCGCCTTCCGGGGTGTTGGGATAGCTGATGGCGCTTCGGCCAGGGTGAAAACTCGGCGTGGGGCCACCGTAGGCACTCGTCTGAGGAGTCCGATGGTGTGCTCCAGTGAGCCTAGCTCCTCCCGACACCTGGAGCAGACCTCCAGATGTCCCTCTATCCTTTGACGCTCATCAGCCCCAAGTCGCCTGTCCAGGTGCTCAGAGAGCATCTTCACGCTGATGTGTCTCTTTTTTTTCTTGAAAATCCACATCTTACTATCTATCATGACGGAACTGGTGGGGCAAGAGTTCCCGATGGGTTTGCAGGAAGTCCCGCAACGCCGCTCGGCCTCGGGCCAGCCGGGACTTGACGGTGCCCAGTGAGCAATTCATGACCTGTGCCGCTTCTTCGTAGCTAAACCCCTGGACATCCACCAGCGTCACGGTTAGCCGCCGCTCTTGGGGCAGGAACTGAAGCCCATCCTGCAAGACCCTGCCCAGCTCGCGGCGCAGGGCATAGTCTTCTGGGGACTCGTCATGGGAGGGCAGATTCAAGGGTGAATTTGCTGGCCCTTCGGGGTCCAGGGGAGAGAGTTCTATAGAGATAGCGGGCCTGGATTTCCTGGCCCGGAGCATGTCACGGCAGGCGTTAGCGACGATCCTCAGAAGCCACGACCTCAGATTATCACCGCGAAAACCCCTGAAGGCCCTGTAGCCAGATAGGAAGGCCTCCTGAGTGGCGTCCTCCGCCATCGCCCAATCGCTCAGCATCCTGAGGGCCAGGTTGTGCGCCATGACCTGGTGGTCTTCGATAATGCAGTTATAGCAATACCTTCGTCCGGCCCGGTCCTCTATAGGCAGGGTTGTGTGAGTCTTACACGGAAACTCCGTACCCGCTCCCTGCTCACTTTGGGGGAATGGCCGGTCATGCTTTTCAGGACGATTGGCAAAAGAAAGGAAGTGCACTACCTAATGTTATGGTGGCAGCTCTATACCCGTCAAGGCAAAGCTGACTATCGAGTGATGCGCTGGGCGAAAGTTATGGAGAAGAACACTACAGAGAAAATCCCAAGAGCGGATTCTACAGCTTCAATCCCTCTGACCCAGCCTTCAGGTTGGAATGCCCAGCTACCGTAACCAAGAGCAGTGAAGGAAACAGCGCTGTAGTATGCTGCTTGTGGCAGCGAAAGCTGCACGCTTGTTGGTGGATTCTTGTCCTGGTCCAGGACGAAGGTGCCAACCTGCCAGTAGGCGATAGTAGTCCCTATGAGAATGATGATGGCAACAATCAGGACTCTTTCGGGGCGCTCCCCATAGCCCAGATACAGCCCCAGGAACAGCCCTCGCCATAGGACACGAGTGATAAACCATTGCCAGAGGATACGTGTAATAAACTCTTGCCAGAAGACGCGAATGATAAGCTCTTTCCAGATGACATGGGCGATAAGTCTTCGCCAGAGTACTTGATAGAAAAAGCGTACCAGGAGCCCGGAGAATCCGGCGGAGCTTACAGCCACACTCCAGAGGAATGCCACGAGTCTGGGCAAGAATTGCCCGATTACCCGACCCCAACTGAGAAACCTGTTCACCGTGCGGTATTCACTCCTTCAAATGTGTGCTACCCTCCTCTCCCTTCAGCCGCTTCCACGCCACTGCCAATTGCTGCTTGAATTCTTTGAACCCCCTTCCCAACTGCCTGAAATCCGCTCCCAACTGTTTGAATTCCGTCCAAAGCTGGCCGAACCCTCTCCCAAACTGCTTGATTTCTCTCCAGGACTGCCGCCACCCTGCCTTACTCTTAGCTTCCATCTCCCGGTAGTGGAACTCTCCGGCGATGGTCTGCATCCCAGCCCCCCTGTACCACTCCTTGAGCCGCCGGTACACAGCCTCTGCCGCTTCATATGCTCCTCTACGCTCCAGGATGTTCATATATTTGGGTTTGAGGTCCCACTTAACATAGGGCCGCTTAAGCTGAAAACCGATGTTCCTGTATTCTAAGTCCCACTTGACCTCCTCCAGGTTAGTCGTTAGAGAGATTTGGAATCCTCCCAAATCTGCGCCCTGGAGGTTGGCGCCCTGGAGGTTGGCCCCCAAGAGGTCTGCACCCTGGAGGTTGGCCTCCAAGAGGTTTGCACCCTGGAGGT
>CAYWGG010000098.1:3169-9155 GCA_964457285.1 uncultured Dehalococcoidia bacterium | reverse complement strand
TGACCTCTGGCAAGCTCATAAAGGCAATACCGAATTTCTGGCCCTTGATACTCAAGAGTATCTTCGTAAGGGATATGCCTCGGTCTTTCTGGCGAATTCAGTAGTGATGTACGAGCTAAACCTCTTAAAACATGGAAGTGGCTATTATGACGAAGATTACAAGAAGAGAGTCAGCGACATGAAAGCTGCATTCTCCAAATCTGAAGGTGCGTTAAAAGCATGGTTAGACTCCAATTCACGAGCTACTATTACTCGGCTGTAAACCAGCCCGCCTCAAATCAACTACAATTCTATGGAAAGGTCCCGCTTCCAGAGAACCCGTGCCTCTTTAGGCAGGAGCCTCTCTCGTGTGACTTGGGGAAACTCATCCAGATTTATCAGGCGAAAGTCCAAAAGCGGCCTATCTAATGCTCGCAGTACGGCGATCTGGGCCTCATATACATGGTTTCTAGCCTCGTTTTCAAAGGGCGGCGCTGAAATGACCGTCTAGATCGTTGGGCCATTCTCACTTTCTATCAGTCGTACTTCTCTAACTGCCGGTATGTATTTAACTTGCCGCACAAAATGCTGGCAAGCTTTGTTGAGAGTAGTGAGGCTCTCAGTCATCTTCTTGTACACTCTTCTGAAAGAAGTAGCCGTTCATGATAAAGCTCCTCACGGCTCCACCCACGCTGCCCACCTATAACAGGTATCTTGACACGCTCAGCAATAAAGGCCCTCTCAGCTTCCCAGGCTTCTGGGTCGGGTGGAGTCACACTCCTCTGAAAATGGGATGACATCGCTTCTATAATCCTTTCAGCTCCAGGGTGCTCACCACCCCCGTATCCAGGTCCGCCACCCGGATGGCGTGGTTGTTGGTATCAGCTATGTATAGCTTGCCTGCGGCTACGCTCACGTCCCCGGGCTCGTGAAAGAGGGCCTGGCTGCCCTCGCCATCCCTGTATCCCGGCTCGCCAGCGCCCAGGAAGGTGACAACGCTCCGGGTGTGAGGGAAGACCTTCTTAATCTTGTTGTTGTAGGTATCGGCTATGTAGAGGACGCCCTCATGGTAGTGAATGCCCAGGGGGTGTTGCAGGCGGACGGCCTGGCCCATGCCGTCCACGTCGCCGAAGACAAAGAGGTCGAAGCCTACGATGCTGCTGATGCGTCCATCGGCTTTTAGGTCGGCGGAGCGAATGGCGCTGGCCTCGCTGTCGGCGAAGTAGAGCTTCTCTCCGTCGGTGGTTATGCCGCTGGGTTGGTCCAGGGATGCTGACATAAGTGCCCCATCAACGGGGGCCTCGCGGCCGTTGCCGGCGTATGGGCGCACTTGTCTCTTCTTCAGGTCCAGGGCCCATATCTGGTGGACACCGGCCATAGCTATGTAGAGGATGCCATCATGCAATACCATGTCCCAGGGGGAGCTTAAGTCCGCCGAGAGGGCATCACCGCCCTGGCGGGAGCCTCTCGCCTGACGCCCCGTCCCAGCCACCTTCTCCACTGTGCCACCGGACAGGTCCACCTTGCGGATGGCATGGTTCTCGGTATCGGCCACGTAAAGCACATCACCTTGATCGGTATGGGCCAGGGCCATGCCCTGGGGATGATCGAAGCGGGCCTTCTGGAAGTCGCCGTCCTCCAGGCCAACCTCACCACTGCCGACGACTTGACTCACCTCAGCCTCCAGGGCCTGCCCTGAGCGAAGCCGAAGGGTGGCGACGAGGATGCGGTTGTGGTTGGAGTCGGATATGAACAGCCTGCCCGAGGCCTCGTCGGCCAGCACCTTCCCCGGGAAGGAGAGAGCTGACCCGGACTCCTTCTCTTTCTTGAGAGCTAGAGGGGTGCGGTCAATAAGGCCCTTCCCATCGAACTCCTCCACCATCTGCTGGATGATGGGGTCGAACTCCTCAAAGGTGATCTCTCCCTCTTGCTTTCCTATGACCTTGCCTTGGGGGTCTATGAACATCAGCGTAGGCCAGGCGCGGCAGCCGTACTGTTGCCAAACGGCGAACTGGCCGTCGTTTATCACGGGATGCTCTATCTCGTAGCGGAGGACCGCCTTACGCAGGTTATCGGTGTCCCGCTCTGAGGTGAACTTGGCCGAGTGCACCCCTACTACCGCCAGCTCATTTTTGTACTTGCGCTCCAGTTTCCGCAACTGCGGAAATACGTGCATGCAGTTGATTCAACAGTAGGTCCAGAAGTCGAGGATGACGACCTTTCCCCGCAGGTCTTGAAGGCTAAGGGGCCTGTCGGTGTTCAACCAGTCCAGGCCCGCCGGAAAGTCAGGTGCGTCCACATTGCCAGCAAAGGACTTTTTTGCCATAAAGAGTCTCCTTTCTCTAAGCTACCCTCACCCTGTCCTACGGACGTCCCTCTCCCACGGGGAGAGGGACCGAGGGTGGGGCTGTCCTCTATTTTGCACCCTCACCTTCGCTCAAGGCAAGCTCTTTTATGTGACTCAGGTCCCCGACCGGCGGGGACTGCCTGGAGCAACCCCTCCTGGAAGGCGGCGTCGGGGCCTCCTTAGCATGGTGAAGCAGAGGGAAGCTATCCCCAGGACGATGATGGCAATCCACATGGGCAGCTCATAGCCGCCGGTGCGGTCGGCCCACAACCCCACGAACATTGGAGAGACGATGAGGGCCCAGCTATGGGAGAAGGTGATAATACCTCTCAGAGTGGCGAACTTGCGCCTCCCGTAGAAGTCGCCCACAGCAGCCCAGCAGATGACCCCCGCGCTATCCCCAACCCCTGCCAGGACCAGGTAGAGAAATATGGCCCAGGGAGAGCTTTCCCAGGAGCCCGTCAGCAAAAATACGACGGCGATACACTCTGAAGCCAAACACGATGCCAGGATGAGGGACTTGGGCAACTTGTCCGCCACAAAGCCCAGGGCTATCCGGGCTACCACGTTTACTCCCATCATCAAGCTCAGGAGGTATCCCACCGTCTCCAGGTCAGCGCCCTTCCATTTGAGGATGGGCTGCAAATTGACCAGGATGCCTATCACGGCTAACTGTCTCAGGCCGATGCCAAGAAGGAGGAGCCAGTAGGCTGGAGTGTGCAACGCCTCTGATACGGTAAACTCTCTGGGGTCCGACGCCGGGGAAGGGGCTGCGCCTCTTCTGCCGCCTGGCGAGGCTGTGAGCTGGCCCTCTTGAGGTCGGTCCCCATCGGGCAGAAGTCCCATGCTCTCCGGGGAAGGCCGCAGGACCAGGGTAAGGGGCAGAATGATGAGTAGATAGGTAAAGCCGCCTATAATGGCCGCCCACTCCCAGCCGACGTTAAGGATGATGACGTTTACTACAGGTATCAGGATGACGCCGCCCAGGGAAGAAATACCTGCCAGCAAGGACATTACGAAGGCGCGCCGCCTTATGAACCACATGTTGAACCCGGCAAAAAAGGCGTGCTGGAAGCAGATGCTGTTGCCCAGGGCAATCACCCCCAGGTACACCAGGGCGAAGGCCAGGAAGCTGTCCACGAAGGCAAAGGCGAAGTAGCCCAGGGCTGCAAGCAGAATGCCACCTATCACCAGCTTGCGCATCCCGAAACGGTCAATCATCCAGCCCGCCGCTGGCCCCTCCAGGCCACCCTCGGCGCGAGCCAGGGAGAAGACCAGCGACGCCTGGAAGTTGTTGATCCCCAGGGTATCCCTCACGGGGATGAAGAACACGCTGAAGCCCCGGAAGAAGATGCCGCTGGCGAAGAAGGTCATGGCCGAGGAGGCTGCAACGATCCACCACCCATAGTAGACCTGGGTGGGCCTACGAGTCCGTATCCAGGCCGCCAGATTCATCTATCTCCCTTTCTGCTCAATAAAAAGCCCCAGTCACAGGCATCTCCAGGGGCACACAGATTATACACCCTGGGTAAGGGTAGGGTAGGCTCGGTATTATCGTCGTGGGCCGTAGACTCACGACTAACCTCACTCCAGCCTCCAGCTACTCCTATCCCTCTGAGAGGGTGGTCACGGATGAGGCCTACAACCTGGTGAAACTGCCTATGCCACAGATACAAGCTCAGGAGCATCAACAGTGGTATACTATATGTAGAATGAAATAGAATACTGGAAGTATAAATGACGTCAGATTATACAGCTAAAGATATTCAGGTCCTGGAAGGGCTTGAAGCGGTAAGGCTTCGGCCAGGGATGTACATCGGCAGCACCGACCAGCGGGGCCTTCACCACCTGGTCTACGAGATAGTGGACAACAGCGTGGACGAAGCGATGGCAGGCTACTGCACCCTGATACAGGTAGCTATCGAGAAAGACGGCTCGGTCCGGGTTGTGGACAACGGCCGGGGCATTCCGGTGGACACGCACCCCACTACCGGCAGGTCGGCGCTGGAGACTGTCCTGACCACCCTCCATTCCGGTGCCAAGTTTGGAGGCGGAGCCTACAAGGTCTCAGGCGGGCTCCACGGCGTAGGCGCTTCGGTGGTAAACGGCCTCTCATCCCACATGCGAGTGGACATCCAGCGGGATGGCCACATCTACTCTCAGGAGTACAAGCAGGGCACACCGGTAACGGACGTAGTAGAAAGGGCCGAGCCCCAGGGAGAGCAGGATGGGACCGGCACCACCATCTCCTTCACCCCCGACAAGAAGATATTCCGCCTTCTGGAGTATGACTTCGATATTCTAGCGGCCCACTTCAAGCAGGTCGCCTTTCTGAACAAGGGCCTTAAGGTCTGCTTTACCAGCCGCTGGCATGAAAAACAGCGGGAGGGCGATAATGAGCGGTCTTATTACTTCGATGGCGGCCTGGCCAGTCTGGTCAGAAGTGTCAACCGGCACCGGAAGGTGCTTCAGGAAAAGCCTTTCTACATGCTCAAGGCCGTTGATAGCGTCATCGTCGAGGCCGCCATCCAGTACAACGATGGCTATAACGAGTCGGTCTTTTCCTTCGCTAACTGTATCAATACCGAGGAGGGTGGCACTCACCTGACCGGCTTCCGCTCCGCCCTCACCCGGGCCATCAACGATTATGCCCGCAGGAACAAACTCCTGAGGGATGACCAGCCCAACCTGCTTGGGGAGGATGTGCGAGAAGGGCTCACGGCAGTGATAAGCGTGAAGCTCACTGACCCCCAGTTTGAGGGCCAGACCAAGACCAAGCTCGGCAACGCCGAGATCAAAAGCACGGTGGAATCGGCGGTGGCAGACTCTCTGACCCAGTATCTTGAGGAACACCCCAGTGAGGCCAGACGCATCGTAGAAAACTGTGTCACCGCTCAGAAGGCGCGGGAGGCCGCCAGGAAGGCCAGGGAGTTGGTCATACGAAAGAACGCCCTGGATGGCTCCTCCCTGCCGGGAAAGCTGGCCGACTGCTCCGAGCGCAACCCCGCCCTCTCGGAGCTATACATCGTGGAAGGTGAGTCAGCAGGTGGCTCCGCAAAGATGGGGCGGGACCGGCGCTTCCAGGCTATCCTGCCCCTGAAAGGCAAAATCCTCAACGTAGAACGGGTGCTCAGACAGCCCGACAAGATCCTGGGCCACGAGGAGATCAGGGCCATGATCGCCGCCCTTGGAGCAGGAGAGGGGGAGGAGTTCAACCTCTCCAAGCTCCGCTACCACAAGGTAATAATAATGACCGACGCCGACGTAGATGGCTCCCACATCCGCACCTTGCTCCTCACCTTTTTCTACCGGCGAATGGTTGCCCTTATTGAAGGAGGGCACCTTTACATCGCCCAGCCGCCCCTGTACCGGATCCAGGCCGGCAAGGAGACCAGCTACGCCTACAGCGATGACCACAGAGACCGACTCCTCAAAGCTATTGGCGGCAAGCGCAAGGTCGAGCTTCAACGTTACAAGGGCCTGGGGGAGATGAACGCTGATCAGCTTTGGGAGACCACCATGAACCCGGAGACCCGCACCATGCTTCAGGTTGCCATCGAAGACGCTATGGAGGTAGATGACGTATTCACTGCCCTCATGGGTGACGAGGTGGCCCCTCGGAAGAGCTTCATCCAGACCTATGCCCGCAGCGTGAGGGAG
>CAYWGG010000098.1:0-3069 GCA_964457285.1 uncultured Dehalococcoidia bacterium | reverse complement strand
GGTGTAGGCCCTCTTACACTCGCCCGCTGAGAGAGGCTGTTTGAGCGGGTTCTGACTCGGATGGCGGCTTCGGGTTCCTGGGCTCATGTCTGAACAGGGCAAGTATCGCGCCTGCACCCATCATCAACGCCGCTACCAGGCTGGCGCCGTGGACGATAGATACGTAGGTCGAGGGGGTAGCCTGTACATCCGTTGACTGAAGGTAATAGGTTGCTACCGCCGAGGACAGGACCACCCCCATAGCGTGGCCTACGTTGCGAGTAGTCTGCTCAAGCCCGGAGATAAGGCTGTAATGGCGCTGAGGCACCGCCCCCAGCATGGCGCTCACGTTGGGCGTGACGAACAGGCCCAGGACTACCGCCGAGAGTGTGAGGCGAGAGAACACCTGCCAGAAGGAAGAAGTCTCCGTTAGCTGTGTGAAGGACAGCAGCAGCACCACCCCCAGGACCATCGCTATCGTGCATGGTATACGAGAGCCCAGCTTATCGTAGGCCCATCCGGTGGGCAAAGCCATGAGATTCAGGACTATAGCCATCGGAACAAACATGAGAGCTATGGCTATGGTAGAGTAGCCCAGTACGTTGTCAAGATAGAAGGGCATCAAGAAGCTCACCATGAGCATTGTCATATGGAGGAGTGTATTGGTGATGCTGGCAGTCGTCAGAGTGAGATTTCGGAAGAGATGGAGAGGAATAATGGGGTTTGAGGCACGCCTGGCATATAGCAGGTAAAAGACCGCGGCCAGGGCCGAGGCCGCAAACAGAGGCGCTACATGGGTGCCTGTATGGCCCAGTTCCCAGTGCTCCTCCTGGCCGTGGCCTACAGCCACTACCAGTGCGCCGAAGGCTATCACCATCAGTCCCGACCCCACAACGTCAAAGGGACGCTTGGACCCCTTGGGCACCAGCTTTCCCAGGCGAAAGGACATAGCCAGGACTAACACAGCCGGGACCACTATCACCAGGAAAATCCCCTGCCATGCCATATATTCGGCGACCACGCCGAAGACGGGCTGCCCCATGCCGCTAGACAGCCATCCCCCCAGCATCACGGCCGCTACCGCTCGGCCACGCTCTGAGGGGGGCAACGCCGCTGTGCAAATCGCCGGTGCGGTCACCATAATCATGCCTGCGCCGACACCCTGAATCCCTCGGAAGATTATCAGCGTATCAATGTTGAGAGCAAGGGGAGTAAGGACCAGGCCGAGGATCAGGAGCAGGAAGCCAGCTATGAATACCCGAGTCCTGCCAAGAATATCGCCAGCAGAGCCTATGGGAAGCATTGTGGCCGCCTGGGCTACGAAGTAGGCGGTCATTATCCACTGGGCTGTGGGGACCTCTACGCTAAAAGCCCGAGCGATGGTAGGCACAGTGATGGTCATAGGTATGCTGGTGAGCATAGCTACGAACATACCGAGAGAGGCAACGAGCAGTACGAAGCGCTTCTGGCTGCGGGTTAGAGAGACTCCGTCAGGGAGTGCATGAGTTTCTGAGTTTGTCATTAGCGAAATCTACTGATGCGAGGCCCTTTGCTCACCCTTCTATCCTGGGGCGATCGGAAGTCAGTCCGCATTATAACATATTCCGCAAGTGTCAATATCTTCTTTATGTATGATATGCTGTCATCAGGTGCAGCAGCTACGCAGTCATTCTGAGTGAAGCGAAGAATCTCAGAGATTGCTTCGTCGCTGTCGCTCCTCTCAATGACCATAAAACAACCCTGGTTATCGGGTGTATGCGCCGACTCAGAAGAGCGTCAGGCATCGTTGCCCTCTCGCTGCTCCTTCTCTTTACGGGCAGCGGAGCATTCTATATCTCCCCCATTGATATAGCCGCCGCTCCCTATCGCTACGACCTCGTAGCATGGGAGCTCTCCAATCTCCCGGACAAGTGGCTACACAAGCTGGGTCGTCTCTTGCCGTGGAACTCCTCACCCAGCCGCCAGGAGAGGCTAGGAGACCTGCGCGAGTTCTTCGGGTTGGGGACGAAGTCTGGCTTGAGAACCGAGGTAGAGGAAACCCTGGAGTCGGAGGTCAGCGCTGTCCTTGCCCAGGAGGGCCTGTCCTCCCGCATCGGGCTAATCTTCCCTCCGGTAGATGTGGCCCTATCCAGCCCTCCTATGGTCCTGGTGGTCTCCCCCAGAGACAGGATAGAGCGGATAAAGACGGTGCTCCTTAAGCCTGATATGAGGGTAGAGGACATGGAGACGCTGGAGGGGAGACTCTTTCGGGAACAGGGCCTTTCAGCCCTGGTGGAGGACATCGGTGGCGTGGCTACCTACCCTACCATAGTCAGAGATGACTCGTCCCTGTGGCACGCCGCTGTTACCACCGCCCACGAGTGGTTACACACCTACTGGTTCTTCCGACCCCTGGGCTGGAACTTCTGGAGCGCCCCTGAGATGACCACCCTCAACGAGACGGCGGCAACCCTGGCCGGTCGTGAGCTTGGGAAACGAGTCTACGAGGCTATAACCGGCGAGCCCTTGCCAACAACCCGCCCGGAGCCGGAAGGTGAGGCGGAAAGAGGCTTCGACTTTAACCGCGAGATGCGAGAGACTCGGCTGAGGGTGGACGAACTGCTGGCGCAAGGAAGGGTGGAGGAGGCGGAGGCGTACATGGAGGAGCGTCGCCAGCTATTTGTGGAGAACGGCTTCTACATCCGCAAGCTCAATCAGGCCTACTTCGCCTTCCACGGCACCTATGCCACCAGCCCAGCCTCGGTAAGCCCTATCGGCGGAGAGGTGGAGCGGCTGAGAAGCATGACCGATTCGCTGGGGGACTTCATCAGAACGATGGCCCGCTTCGGCAGCTACCAGGAGTTCCAGGACTACCTGGCAAGGCAAGCCAGCTCATCCCCGGAGGTTGGGCTGCCTTGCCGCCCTCACCTCATCCAGGCGGGACACAGGGGTAGTGTGGGGAGCGTTCTTCACCAGCGACGGGTCCTCGGAGACCTCCCGGCCTATGGCTTTCATGGCCCCGATGAAGGCATCCAGCGTCTCCTTGCTCTCCGTTTCCGTGGGCTCTATCATGAGGGCCTCGTCCACAATCAGGGGGAAGTACATGGTGGG
>CAYWGG010000097.1:0-9165 GCA_964457285.1 uncultured Dehalococcoidia bacterium | reverse complement strand
CAACCTGCTCCGAATCCCCGGTTACCTGTGGGCTCAGAGGTTCGTGTGCCTGGACGACATGGACCGCAGCCTCCCTTCTGCCTCCCTCCCACCCCACCCTCGGCGTTTCCGCTTTACTGCCCTCTATGGAGTGCATAGCCAGGATGACCTGTCTAGCCTGCTTCAGTGGGATGGGCCAGACCTGCATCCCATCGCCAGAAGGGAATTCGCCGGGTGGCAGAGCCTCCAGGGCCTATCTGAGCGGGCGGGCAACGTCTACGAGCAGATCAGTGGGACTCCCCTGCAGGAGCCTTTCCTGCTCTCAGACCGGCTTTTGAGCATCGTCACCGCAGACGTTGACCCGGCCCATGAGGAGGAATGGGACCGATGGTACACCGAGTCTCACGTGCCTAACCTGCTGAAGGTGCCCGGATATGTGATGGCAGGCCGTTTTCGTGTCCTCGACCATCCCGCTCTGGAGAGATTCAACACAGGGCCTAAGTACCTGGCCCTGTACGAGTGTGAGAGCGAGGAGGCTATCCCATCCCTTAGACCAGGAGGGAGGATGCATCCCGCAGCCCGAGCGGAGCTTCAGAGGTGGCAGACGTTCGGGATGCCCCATGTCCGCAACTTCGGCTGGGGGTTCTACAAGCTGGTGTCCAAGCACTTCAAGTGGATGGAAGGGTAGTACAATGCCTGAGATGCCGCTAGGAGGGATGCCCGTAGAGACAGAGCCTGCTCTGAACCTGCCACCCCAGGGTAGACACGGCCTCGTCGGCCGCGAAGCTGAGCTTGTGAGGCTGGAGCGTGCATTTCAGAGGTCTCCCATAGTCCTGCTTACGGGCCCCGCCGGAGTAGGGAAGACAGAGCTAGCCTGTGAGTTTGCCCGGCGACTGGTAGATAAGGGAGAGGGGCAAGACCTGGCCCTGAAGACAAATGACCCCCCTGTACCCCCCCCTGGTAAGGGGGAACTGAGGGGGGTAGGTGTGTTCTTTACGGCCTTCGAGTACGGCGCTGGGCTGTGCCGGGTGCTACACGAGATGGGCACTACACTCCAGGGGATAGGTTTCGCCCATCTCTCTCTCGAACAGCAGCGTCAGTGGATTATAGACTACCTGAAACATTACCCTTGTCTCCTCGTCTGGGACAACTTTGAGAACGTCTTTCATGACTCTTCGGGGCGAAGCCTCGATGATACAGAGAGTCAGGAACTCCTCGACCTGCTCCGGGACGCCGGCGATGGGCCGAGCTACATTCTGATCACGGGTCGCGGGAAGGACTGGGCCGACGAGAGTGGGATAGGGTACGTACATGAGGAGTTGGGGGGCCTTGAGCCTTTTGATGCTCAACATCTGGCGAGGGTGATCGTGGATGAGGCCGGTGTAGACGCTCAGGGCCTGGGCCACGAGTATGAGGAGTTGCTAAAGCTCCTTCAGGGTAACCCTATGTCCATGCAAGTTGTCCTCCCTCATCTCAAGCAGCATCCTCCCTCAGAACTGGCTGAGGCCCTCCAGCTGTCCTCGCCTCAGCCTTCAGTCACCCCTCTCCCATTGGGAGAGGGGATGGGAGTGAGGGTAGATGTGAGTCTTCTGGACGCAGCCCTGGCCTGCTCCTTCTCCCGGTTGTCTCCCCGTACCAGGGTTCATCTCCCCTTCCTGGCCCTTTTCCAACAGCGGGTGCTTCTGGACGTGCTCACTTTCATGACTCAGGGGGAGGTGTACAAATCGGTCATGGGGGAAGAGGTGGGATGGGGCGCTTGCCGCACCTTTCTTAGGGAAGCCCGTGACTGTGGCATCCTGGACTCCATATCTCCCAGTGTCTACCTCATCAGCCCTACGGTGACTCGATTCCTCAGGCAACAGCTCAGCCGTCGCCTCAGCCCCGCGCAGATTGCAACTCTGGAGCAGGAGTTCGTCCGGGTCTACGCTGACCTGGGGGACTATTTCCTGGAGAGCCTGTCCTCGGAGAACTCTGAGTCCACCGTTACGGGCGTCCTGGCGGAGGAGGCTAACCTGTTTCAGGCCCTTCAGCTCGGTATAGAGCATCGAGGGGCTCCAGAAGCTTACGCTCATTCCGGTCCCCACGACGCCACGCCCGGACGTTGGGAACGAATCCAGCTTATCTTTCAACCCCTGGCCCAAGTTTACAAGATGCAGGAGCGCGTCCTGGAGTTGCGCCGCCTCAGAGAACGGCTGTTAGCTCACCTGGGATATGAGGCGGCGCAGGTGGAAAGTGAGGGTGCCGTAGAGCTATGGATGTACCTTCAGGGGAGCGAGATCAACGACGCTATGGGCCGTATGGAGCTGGATAGGGCTGAGAGTATATGTCACAGAGTCCTGAGCTACCTTGAGCCATTGGGCGAAACCACGCACCGCCCACGGGTAGCCTCGGTCTGTCATCACCTGGGGTTAATAGCCCAGGGCAGGGGCCAACACCAGCAGGCTGAGGACTGGTACAAGGCAGCCCTTGAGATCAACGAGCCTCTGGGCTACGAAGCTGAGTGTGCTGACAGCTATCACCAGCTAGGGTTGATAGCCCAGTCCGGGCAGCGCTACGACGAGGCCGCGGAATGGCACCGCAGGGCGCTGGAAATCCGGGAGCGCCTGGGTGACGAGGCCGAGATGGCCAGCGAAAGCCATCAGATGGCCCTGGTAGCTGAGGCCGGGTCCCAGTTCCAGGAAGCTCTCGAGTGGTATCAGAAGGCCCGGCTGGCCTATGAGCATATGGGTGACACGGCGGGCGCGGCGGCCGTTTACCACAAGATAGGGCTGATAGCCCATGTCCAGTACGACTACGAGGAGGCTGCCGGGTGGTATCAGAAGGCCCTGATGGCTTACGAAGAGCTAGGAGATGAGGTGAGTGGAGCTAGCGACTACTATCAGCTTGGGGCGATGGCCCTGCACAGGTATGACTACCAGGAGGCTGAGGAGTGGTTTCGCCAGGCCCTCAGGGCCTATCAGCATCTGGCGAACGAGGCCGCTATAGCCAGCAGTTGTCAGCAGCTAGGTGTGGCTGCCCATGCTCAGGGACGGTATCAGGAGGCGGAAGAGCGGTATCACGAGGCCCTCGAAATCTTCGTGCGGCTGGAAGATGAGGTGACCGCCGCCAGCACATGGGGCCAGCTAGGCTTGCTAGCCGACCAGATGGGAAACTATTGCCATGCCGTCTGGTATGTGGGCCATACCTATGAGATAGCTGTTGCCCACCAGCTACCCCTGCTCCGCCAGGTCAGAACGCACCTGTCCAGTCTACAGTCAAAGATGGGGACTGAAGCCTTCCTCAGGTGCTGGCAGGAGGTCTCCGATACCGATATACTATCCGAGCTAGCTGAGTAGGTCACCACCTCGACACGCTGAGGCCCTGCTACCTGGTTCAAAGAGGAAAAGTGAAGTCCCCCGGCCACCGGGGGACTTCGTCTTCCACACGCTGCGACAGCTATGCTCCTGAAGGTAACCCTAGCTCCTAGTAGTTGTCCTTCCGGTACACCTGGAGACGGTTGCGGTTGCTGTCGAGGATTATGATCCTGCCTGCATCATCTATCTCTATCGCCTTGGGACGCCAGAAGTGCTTTTCGGACGACATGTCCCTCATCAGGTTGCGTTGCCTGATCATGTCAGGGTTGGCGTTCAGCTTCTCCTGACCCCACTTAGACATCCCTGCATCTCCCGTGAAGGTGGTTATATGCCTTCCATCGGGGGTCAGTACCTGGACGCGGTCGTTGCCCCAGTCAACTACGTAGACATCCCCATCTTTGTCAACGGCCACGGCCGTGGGGCGGTTGAACTCACCGGGTCCGGACTGTTGTGTGGGGTTTAATTCACCATGTTCTGCTGTAGAGGGGTGGAACACGGGGGCTACGCCACCACGGGAGCCAAATTCAGCCAGGAACTGGCCGTCAGCAGTAAACTTCTGAATCCGGTTGTTGCGCCAGTCGGCCACGTACACGTCGCCCTTGCTATCAAGGGCCAGGCCCCAGGGGAGGTTGAACTGCCCCTCACCACTGCCCGCCTCGCCCCACTTGAGCAGGAACTTCCCGTCCTTGGTGAATTTCTGGACCCGGTTGTTGCTACCATCAGCCACATACAGGTTATCTTCCGCATCGAACTTGATGCCTGCGGGCTTGTTGAGTTCACCGTCGCCAGACCCCGCTACTCCCCATTTGCTCAGGAATTCTCCATCCTTATCGAATATGGAGATCCGATTAAGCGCCTCGTCGGTGACGTACACGTTCTGGTTGCTGTCCAGGGCAACGGAGGTAGGCCAGGTAAGCTCACCGTCTCCGCTGCCAAACTGGGAGAACTGGCCTATGTACTCTTCATCTATGGTCATTATGCTGACTCGCAGGCCGTCGGGTCTGTACTCCGACCCTCGGCTGAGTACATAGATGATCCCATTGGGGCCCAGAGCCAGGTCCATAGGGTAGCTGAAGCCTGACCCGAACTGCTCACCCCGACCGAGGGTGCGGTCATAAAGGAATGAGCGATTAGCTATGCCAAAGAATACGCTGCTCATAGTCACCTCACCACTTATTGAATTTCTGGTAGATGCTGGACTGCACAACACCACTGGCTTTGAAAGTGCTGGGCCAGCACAACCAGATGAACACAGAAGGTATATCCGTCTAGCCCCAAGTTTTGCCTATTGTCAGGGCTTATAGGAGGACCAGAGTTGGAGCACTCTGGTCCTCCGCACTCTTAATCTATAGACCTGAACTGAGGCCATCCCCCTTTTAGAGGAAGCTAAGCGTCTCGTAGGTGCCACCCACGATGGGCTTCGCATCCAGCCCCAGCCACTTCTCCAGCATGGTGGTATAAACGCTGCGGAAATCCACCTTATACCTCAGGTTGCCGTCCTCCAGGTCGTCCTGCTTCAGGGATGGGTACTCACCATAGAGCCCACCCTTCACATGGTCGCCTATGACGAAGCAGACGCTACCCGTGCCGTGGTCTGTCCCACCGCCGTTGTCCTTAGCTCGCCGGCCAAACTCGCTGAACATGAACAGCAGGACTTCCTCGCCCCTGTGGTGCTCCCTCAGGTCCTGGTAGAAATCGGACACCGTCTGCGACACCTGCCTCCACAGCCTGGCGTGGTCTCCTGCCTCCTTGGCATGAGTGTCAAAGGCGTTGTAGGGCGACGTGCTATATAGAATCCTTACACCCAGGTCCGCCAGGTGTACCTGGGCCACGTCCCTCATCCCCCAGGCTATCGGGAAGTTACCGTATTCTACGGTAGACGAGTATTTGAGTGGGGCCTCCTTCAGGATGTCGGCGCCCTTCAAGGCACCCGTCCCTGTCTCCCGTAGGTAGTCTGTTACAGGGCCAGAGCCTATGGCGGGGGCGTACATGTGGGAGAACACCTCCAGGGCCTGCATCCGCTCCGCTTCTCCTGAGACTCCTGTCAGCACTCCGTAGGTCTCCAGGTTACCCACCGAGGCCACCGGCACTCCGGGCATTACGAAGGCCCTGGGCAGGCCGCGGCCAATGTTCACCCCTGTCAGCACGTTCTCCGTAGTGGGGTCTATCTGCTTGATGGCGCGCCCAAGCCAGCCCTCGGCGGCTATCTTATCGGGCTCGCAAGTATGCCAGATGTCCATGGAGCGGAAGTGAGAGAGGCTCGGGTGGGGGTAGCCTGCACCCTGGAACACCGCCACCTTCCCCTCGTCGAACATCTGCTTCAGCTCTATCATGCTGGGATGGAAGCCCACCTCGTCGTTT
Organism: uncultured Dehalococcoidia bacterium; assembly: GCA_964457285.1. Lineage (GTDB taxonomy): Bacteria > Chloroflexota > Dehalococcoidia > Lucifugimonadales > JAGWBF01 > CAYWGG01. Next base: position 3,472 of record CAYWGG010000097.1, on the reverse strand, counting down.
ATACGCAGTACCTGGTCTTCTGGAATACCTATGGTGGGCCTGTAATCGTGGTACAAGGGATTGCTATATGGGATCACCGTATTGACACCATCGTTGCCACCGGACAACGACAAGACCACCAGGACACGGTCCTTTCCATTGGATGCCATGATATGTTCCTCCTTTCTCGATTTCTCCATTAAGCGTACTGGTATTCTGGTGTAGCAACTATCAGTTGCAACATCTCGGCTACTCTCTTGGCAAAGCTGCTGCGCTGTGCCGCGGTTGCCCGCCTTAGCTCCCCCCCGCTCTTTGCATGCTCAATCAACGACCTGCGGCTCTGCTGGCTGACTTCCACCGGCCCAATCAGGTCCAGGCAGCCGTCCACAAAGGCCTCCGGGGACATGGTAGAGGTGCCGATGCTCATCCGGTCAACGATCAGCTTGACCCCCGGTTTGCTCAGGTCACCCACCTGGTCGGCCACGAAGTTAATCCGTTCCACCAGGGTGCCGCTGTCTATCCACTCCCTGCCCGTGTGCCAGCCCTCTACGGTGGGCGGGTTCAGCAGGTCCTGGCCCATGTATTTGCACTCCATCGCTATAGGCCAGAGGCCTAGCTTCACTTCGGTGTGGTCCTTCACCAGCCGCATGGTGCCCGCCACCACTTCCGCAGGGCTCTTTACCTTCTGGAAGCGGGCGTTCTTGAAGAAGTCCGAGTTGAACAGGGTGCTGAGTACGTCCCGCATCTCTCCCTTGCTCTCGGTGAACGCCTCTTCCAGGGTCCTGATGGCATTCATATCCTGTGGCGGGGTATCCTTCCAGGCAGGCACCTGGGGCTCATCGGCCACGAAGAAGTTGTACAGGTGGCGAGCGATAAACCTGGCTGTGGCGGGCTGTTGCATGACTATGCCTACGATGTCCTCGCCGTTCCATCGGCCCGTCTGGCCCAGGAAGGTCTTCTCGCTGTTATCATGGTCCGTCGGGTCGTAGCGGAACCGCCATACAGCCCGACCATAGGGGAAGACTGGCATAGCGGGGTGCAAGTTCCAGCCGGTGAAGGCCCGGGAGCAGGCTTTCACGTCGTCCTCGGTGTAGTTAATCTGCCCGTCCATGCCCACGCCCATAGAGAACAGCTCCAGCAACTCCCTGCCATAGTTCTCGTTGACGTTAACCTTGTGGTTATCCACGTTATCCAGATATTGGACCATGGTGGGGTGCTTGGACAACTCTATCAGCAGGTCCTTGAAGTTACCCAGGCCATGCTGACGGAAAAGGTCAAGGTAGACACTCATCATCCGGCCGTGGTCCACCTTGGCGAAGCCGGTGCAGTGCACCCCTGACCAGAAGAGGGACATCTTCTCCTGGAGCTGGCGCTTGGTGTTGATCATCCTGTACACCCAGGCCTGCTGGTTGAAGTCTATGGCCCCCAGATTCCCATACTCCGGAAGGTATCGCTCCATGAGGTCCAGGTCTATATCGGGCTGCCTCTCGGGATGCAGCAACTCTTCCACCGTTGCCTCGTACCCCTTGGCAACGTAGGCCTCCAAGTCATCACGCGTCGCCCCAAAGCCAGCGCGGCGCATGAGGTGAGCCATCAAGGCTATATCCCTGTCTGCCATTTGTGCCTCCTTTCATTTTTGGTTTGCATTAGTATACACTTTTCCTCTTGTAAAGTGAAGTCCCCCGAAGGGTCTCTTCTCCAAAACCGGACTACTAAGACGCTCCCTGAATGCGTGCGTCGTTACGAGCCTCTGTTACACACTTAGGACACCAGCCGTAGAAGTCCACTCGCTGGGAAGCGATCTCAAAGTCCGACTTACCAGCCAACTCCTCCCTGAGGAGGGCGATTTTCTCCTGACCTATCTCTGTATCCACAACAGCGCCGCAGGATACACATACCAGGTTGGCATGGGGGGCCAGGTTAGCGTCGTATCTGGACAGTTTCTCGAAAGGCAACTCCTGGACCAGCCCCTTCTTCTGCAACACTGTCAGGGTAGAGTAGACCGTCGCCAGGGTAACGTATGGGAATCTGGCGCTGACTCGCTCATGAATCTGCTGCACCGAAGGATGGTCGTTGGAGTTAATGACCACTTCAGCAATTGCGAGGCGTTGAGGGGTCAGGCGTATGCCCCAGCGCTTCAATCTTTGGGCTAGCCGCTCTTGAGTCACGATCATGTCTCCTAATACGTTTGTTTGTCTGTATCCCAGTCTTCTCCCATCAAAGGGGAAGGAGACTACGATTGCTTACAGGCGGCCCCCATAGAACATGGGAGCTTGCTTGTGGTAAACCTGGATACGGGAACGGGCGGACTCCGCCACGAAAATCCTGCCCTGGTCATCAACCTCGACCGCTATTGGCCCCCAGAACAGCTTTTCACGCCCCAGCCCCTGGGCTATCTCCCGCTCTTTCCACATCTCCGGATTTGCGTCCAGTTTATCCTTCCCCCACTTAGATATGGTCCCATCTCCGGTAAGCTTCGTAATGAAGCTGCCATCGGAGTTGAATATCTGAAGCCGGTCATTACCCCAGTCGGCCACGTAGATAATCCCGTCCTTATCAACAGCAACGCCGGTGGGGCGGTTGAGCTCTCCATCGCCCTTTCCCGAGGTGCCAAACTTCATCAAGAACCGGCCATCAGGGGTGAACTTCTGAATGCGGTCGTTGCGCCAGTCAGCCACGTATACGTCGCCTTTGGCGTCGATATCAATCCCCCAGGGCATACTGAACTCGCCATCACCGTCGCCAGCCCTACCCCACTTAGCCAGGAATCCTCCGTCCTTCGTGAACTTCTGAACACGGTTGTTCAGGCTGTCCACCAGGTAGAGGTTGTCATTCTTGTCGAGGGCGAGTCCCGACGGGCGGTTGATTTCGCCGTCGCCATCGCCAGGTGTCCCCCACTTGCCTATCCAGTCCCCGTCCTTGGTGAACATGGAAATGCGGTTGAGCCACTCGTCGGCCACGTAGACATTCCACTCCTTGTCAAGGGCTACGGAAGTGGGCCAGATGAGGGAGCCATCAGCGACGGAGAGTGTGGTATCCCCAGCCGTAGTAACGCCTCTGGCGAACTCTGAGACATAGTCCTCTCCTACCGTGCAGATGGTGACCCGCTTGCCGTCTGGCCGGTACTCATAGGAGCGGCTTACCACATATATCAGGTCTCCCTCGCCCCGCGCCACAGCAACCGGGTTCCGGAACCCTGGCCCCGAGAACTCGGCGCGGCCGATGGTGTGGCTGTATTGGAACGCTACGTTTAGAATCTGAGTAGTCATTTTCACCTCACAAGAGGTAAGTGTTCAGCTTTCAGCGATCGAGCTGACGGCTAGCCGCTGAACGCTTCCCTCGATTTTAGACGAAGTCGAACTGCTCGAAGCTGCCTCCAACTATGGGCCTGGAGTCCAGCCTCATCCACTTCTCCAGCAGAGTGGCATATGTGCTCCGGAAGTCCTGTCTCTTATACACATCTCCGAGCCCACGAGACTAGGCATGATCTCGT
>CAYWGG010000096.1:0-9165 GCA_964457285.1 uncultured Dehalococcoidia bacterium | reverse complement strand
GGGGAACACCTTGCCGTTGGTGGATACACCAGACCTGGTAGTGGACTACAGCCCACCTGGCCAGTGCCGGAGCTGTGGGCGTCACCCAAGGTGCTGTTAGCCAATGGCTAAAAGGAGCCAAGGAAGGAGGTATCCAAGCTTTACTACGCAGAAAAGTACCTGGGGCTTCCCCTCGCCTGACTCCGGAGCAACGCTCCCAGCTACCAGAGTTGCTATCACAGGGTGCTGAGGCCTTTGGCTTCCGTGGGGGCATCTGGACCCAGCCTCGCATAGCCCATCTCATCCAACACCAATTCGGGGTTTCATACCACCCTTCCCAGGTAGGGCGTATCCCATTCGCTTCGCTCAGGGCAAGCTCTGAAGACTTGTGGCTGGAGTAGCCAAAAACCGGTCCATCGGGCAAGCCAGGGCAACGAGGAAGCTATAAGGCGCTGGAAGGAAGAGCGCTGGCCCCAAATCAAAAAAGCCCTAGAGGAAGAGAGGACCCTGATGTTCGTAGACCAGAGTGGTTTCTACCTGCTGCCCGCAGTGGTGCGTACTTATGCCCCAGTGGGTAAGACACCTGTTATCCGTGCCACTCTCAGCCATGACCACCTTTCTGTGATGGGTGGGATTACCCCCCAAGGGAAGCTGTACATGATGGTGCAGGAGAGGACCTACAACCGTGAAGACGTAGTCCGGTTTTTTGAGCAACTGTTGTGGTGTATCCCTGGGAAGCTGCTGGTCATCTGGGATGGGGTTCCCATCCATCGTGGGCAGGTGATGAAGGAGTATCTGGCCAGCGGTGCAGCAGAGCGGATTCATCTGGAGCAATTGCCTGGCTATGCGCCAGAGTTGAATCCTGCCGAGGGCATCTGGAGCTATCTGAAAGGGGTGGAGCTGAAGGACCTTTGCTGTCAAAATATCCCTCACTTGCGTCTGGAGCTACGCAGAGCTAAAGAGCGTCTACGGCACAAGGTTGACATCATCAAGAGCTTCATCAAGCAGCCCGGGTTTTATTAGATATCTGCTCAGGAATCAGTAAGCTGAACTGTTGCCTCAACTAGGCTTTCAAGTCCATCTTGGTTACGATTTTCGTAAAGCACCTTGACATTCTGACCCTGGTGAGATTAGACTCTGGAAGTCTACCTCTGGAAGGAGGGCCTATGATACCGCCACGCTTTGAGTATCTTACCCCTACTACCCTGGACGAGACGGTTTCCCTTCTCCATAGCTACGGCCCTGATGCCAAGGTCCTGGCAGGTGGCCAGAGCCTTATTCCTCTGATGAAGTTGCGCCTGGCCAACCCCACCCACATTGTAGACATCAACCGGGTCCCAGGTCTGGCTTACATTCGTGAAGAAGACGGCTTCCTGCACATCGGTAGCCTCACCCGCGAGGTAGACCTGGAAGGGTCGGAGTTGATTCGCACGAAATACCCTATCATCCTGGATACTACGGTAGTCATCGCCGACCCCCTGGTGCGTAATCTCGCCACTGTGGGCGGCAATCTGGCCCATGGTGACCCGGCCAATGACCACCCTGCCACGATGCTGGCCCTGGGTGCGGAGATAGCTATCATGGGCACTGGCGGCGAGCGGACAGTCCCGGTGTCCGACTTCTTCCAAGGTCCTCTTACCACCGTCCTCAATCACGACCAGGTCCTCACCGAAATCCGGGTTCCCATACCCCCTGCGGGCAGTGGAGGAGCGTACCTTAAACTGGAGCGCAAGGTAGGCGACTTCGCTACGGCTGGTGTAGCCATTATGGTCGTTATGCGGGGTAGGGTCTGCCAGCAGGCGGGCATTGGCCTGACCAACGTGGGACCGACGCCCATCAAGGCCAGGAGCGCCGAGTCGTTCCTGCGGGGCAAGCGGCTGGATGAGGAGACCATCAGGCAGGCGGCTCAGTTGGCTGCCCAAGAATCCCAGCCTTCACCGGACCTGCGTGGCCCTGAAGACTATAAGCGAGATATGGTAAGGGTGCTAGCAGTCCGGGCCCTTCGTCTCGCCCTGGCCCGCGCCACTCAAGGGAGGTGAAATATGACTACGGAAGCCATAAAGCCAATCACTATTAGTATCGGTGTCAGGGTAAATGGAGAGGGGCGAAGGGCAGAGGTGGAACCGAGGCTCCTTTTGGTCCACTTCATCCGTGAGACCCTGGGCCTTACCGGTACCCATATCGGCTGTGATACCACCCACTGTGGCGCTTGTACTGTCCTCCTGGACAGGAGGCCCATCAAGTCCTGTACCATCTTCGCCGTCCAGGCAAATGGCCGTGAGATTATGACGGTGGAGGGCCTGGAACAAGGGGGGAAGCTCCACCCCATTCAGGAGGGATTCACTGAGGAGCACGGGCTCCAGTGCGGTTTCTGCACACCGGGGATGATGATGACGGGCTACGCCCTCCTCCAGAAGAACCCCAATCCCTCTGAGGAGGAGATCAGGCGGGCCATCTCGGGCAATCTGTGCCGCTGCACTGGCTATGTCAACATCGTCAAGGCGTTCCAGTACGCCGCTGGAAAGCTACGTGAGGGAGGTGCGTAATGACCACGCCACGAACGCCACCAGAAATCGGCGGGATGGGCCATTCTGTCAAGCGCAAGGAGGATCCCCGGTTCATCCGGGGCAAGGGCAACTACGTGGACGACATAAAGCTTCCTGGGATGCTCTACCTGGACATCGTCCGCAGCCCCCACGCCCACGCCCGCATCAGGAGCATCAACGTAGATAAGGCCCTGGACATTCCTGGTGTACTGGCCGTCATCACCGGCAAGGATTTAGAGAAGTACAACTTGGCCTGGATGCCTACTCTAATGGGGGACCGTCAAATGGTCCTGCCCGTAGATACCGTCAAGTTCCAGGGCCAGGAGGTGGCCGCGGTGCTGGCCACGGAGCGCTACATCGCTGCCGATGGAGTGGAGGCCGTGGAGGTGGAGTACGAGCCCCTGCCCGTGGTGATGGACCCCTTCAAGGCCCTGGAGCCGGACGCCCCCATCGTGCGGGAGGACCGGGAGCGGAAGAGCAACCACATCTGGCACTGGGAGGTGGGCGACCGAGATAGCACCAATAGGGTATTCCAGCAGTCTGAGATTACCACCGTCAGCCAGGACATCTACATTCCCCGCATCCACGTCTCCTCCATTGAGACCTGCGGCTGCGTGGCCCAGTGGGACCCCGTCCAGGAGAAGCTGACGGTGTGGATGACTACCCAGGCTCCCCACGCCATCCGCACCGTCCTGGCCCTGGTGGCAGGGCACCTGGGCCTGGCCGAGCACAAGATAAGGGTCATATCGCCAGACATTGGTGGTGGCTTCGGTGGCAAGGTCCCAGTCTACCCTGGATACGTGTTGGCTATAGCTGCCTCCTTCCTCATGGGCAAGCCCGTCAAGTGGATCGAAGACCGCATGGAGAATCTGATGGCCGACTCCTTCGCCCGGGACTACCACATCGCCGCTGAGGTCGCAGCCCGGAGGGACGGCACTATGGAGGCGCTCCGCATCAAGACCGTGGCGGACCACGGCTACACTGATGCGGCGGCCAACCCATCCCGGTTCCCTGCCGGCCTCTTCTCCATCTGCACCGGCTCCTATGACTTCAATAACGCCTTTGTGGAGATAGACGGCGTCTACACCAACAAGCCACCCGGAGGCATCGCCTACCGCTGCTCCTTCCGGGTCACCGAGGCGGTATACGCCATTGAGCGGATGGCAGACATCGTGGCCCACGAGCTGGGGATGGACCCTGCCCAGTTCCGACTGAAGAACTTCATCAGGCCTGAAGCCTTCCCATACCGTTCTGCCCTGGGCTGGGAGTACGATAGCGGCAATTACGAGGGTGCCCTGAGAAAGGCTATGGATATTATCGGCTATGAAGACCTGCGCAGGGAGCAGGCGGAGAAGCGGGCGCAGGGAGAGCTAATGGGTATTGGCATCTCCAGCTTCACAGAGATCGTGGGCGCTGGCCCCTCCCGCCACTTCGACATCCTTGGCCTCAAGATGTTCGACAGCGCCGAGATCCGAGTGCACCCCACAGGCAAGGTCATCGCCCGGTTTGGGACCAAGTCCCAGGGGCAGGGGCACGAGACCACCTACGCCCAGATCATCGCCGAAGAGCTAGGCATCCCGGTGAAGGACATCGTGGTGGAGGAAGGAGATACCGACACGGCCCCCTATGGCCTGGGGACCTATGCTAGTCGCAGCACCCCCACCGCAGGGGCAGCGTGCGCCATGGCCTCCCGGAAGATACTGGACAAGGCCAGGAAGATCGCCGCCCATCTCCTTGAGGCCAACGAGGATGATCTAGTGTGGGAGCCAGGCAAGTTTTACGTCAGTGGCTCTCCTGCCAGCGCCAAGACCATCCAAGAGGTCGCCTTCGCTGCCTACACCAATCATCCTCAGGGCATGGAGGCGGGGCTGGAGGCCCACTCCTCCTACGACCCTCCCAACCTCACCTTTCCCTTTGGTAGCTATATCTGTGTCGTAGACATAGACAAGGGAACGGGCGAAGTCAAAATACGCCGGTTTGTAGCCGTGGACGATTGCGGCAACATCATCAACCCCATGATCGTGGATGGACAGATTCACGGTGGCCTGACCATGGGCCTGGCCCCTGCCCTCTACGAGGAGATAGTCTACGACGAGAACGGTAACAACCTCACCAGCACCTTCATGGACTACCTGTTGCCCACAGCTATGGAGACTCCTATGTGGGAGACAGACAAGACCTGTACACCTTCCCCCCATCATCCGCTGGGGGCTAAGGGTGTGGGCGAGTCGGCTACCGTGGGCGCGCCAGCGGCCATCGCCAACGCTGTGGTGGATGCCCTCTGGCATCTGGGCGTGCGTCATATAGACATACCTATCACACCTGCCAAGGTCTGGAGGATCCTGAGGGAGAATGGGGTGACGGAGGAATAAGAAGATGTACGATGACCTGCTTGAACAAGTTACTGCTTTAAAGGGCCAGAGGACACCCTTCGTCTTGGCCACGGTAGTAGCCTGCAAGCCTCCTACCTCGGCCAAGCCTGGGGCCAAGGCCATCGTCCAGGCCGACGGCAGCTTCAACGGTTGGGTTGGCGGTAGCTGCGCCCAGCCCATAGTTACTCAGGAGGCCCTCAAGGCGTTGAAGGACGGCCGGAGTCGTCTTCTGGTCCTTGCCCCTAACCCCGACGAGGTAGATTTCCCACTGGAGGGTGTAGTAGCCATCCCCATGGTGTGCCAGAGCGAGGGCACCCTGGCGATATACCTGGAGCCCTTCCTGCCAAAGCCTGAGCTCGTGGTGATAGGCCAGTCGCCCATGGCCCGCAGCCTGGTCACCCTGGGCAGGGCCGTGGGATTCTATGTCTGCGTCTGCGACCCCTCTGCCACAGCGGAGATGTTCCCCCATGCCGAGGCCATAGGTAAAGACCTGGAGTCCATGAAGGGACAGATAGGCCCCCGTAGCTACGTAGTGGTGGCCACCACGGGCCATTACGACGAGGAGGCCATCGCCACAGTGGTTGGCAGTGATGCCCGATACATCGGCCTGGTGGCCAGTCCCAGGAGAGGAAGAGCCGTTATGGAGTATCTTAGAGGCAAGGGCATTCCCAATGAAGCTCTGCAAAGGGTGAAGTACCCGGCAGGACTGGACGTTGGGGCCTTGACGCCCGAGGAGATCGCCCTGAGTATACTGACTGAGATCGTCCAGAAGATGCGTGCTGAAGGGGAGGTCGTACAGGCGGAACCAGTGGCCCAGACTGCCCCTCCTGAAGCTACAGACCCCGTCTGTAGGATGACGGTCAACGTGGCCGAGGCCCAGTACATCTCCGCCCGCAACGGCGACACCTACTACTTCTGCTGCCTTCGCTGCAAAGAGACCTTTGACAGGGAGCCGGACAGGTATGCAGTGCGACCTACGGGGTAAAAGCTGCTGTCCTTCTGATGTGGCAGCCGTTCTACACCTTGAGAAGACTTCCCATTCGCCCATACTTGATGGCCAGCATCTCGGCCAGGATAGCCACGGCCAGCTCCTCAGGGGTCCTGGAGCCTATGTCCAGGCCGATGGGTGCTCTGATGCGGGCCAGAGCTTCTTCGGTGAAGCCTTGCTCGCTTAGCTGTGCCTTTCGCTGTTCATGGGTGACCCTGCTGCCCAGAGCACCGATATAGCACGCCTGGGAACGGAGGGCACACGCCAGGGTGGGTACATCGAACTTGGGGTCGTGGGTAAGGACCACCACGAAAGAGTGTTGGCCCAGCTCTGCTGGCTCCAGTACCTCCTCCGGCCAGGACTGGACCAGCCGGTCGGCATCGGGGAAACGCTCCCTGGTGGCGAGTATACTCCGTGCGTCTACAACGGTGACCTGGAAGCCCACCTCCCTAGCCATGCGACAGAGGGGTATGGCCGTGTGAGTAGCCCCTACTATGAAGAGAGTGGGCATAGGCACGAATGCTTCGATGAAGACCTTCGCCTCCTCACCCTGCCAGGGGAAGCTCACCACCTTCGTCCCACCCGCTTGCAGGAGGAGGCGGCCTTCCTCTGCAATCTGCCCATCCAGAGCAGGGTCTAAGGTTTCAATTCCTCTCGAAAAACCACTGCCGATTTCGCTCCCCCCATACAGGACCGTCATCTTTCTGCCGAGTATGAGATCAGGGGCTAGGCCAATGGCGAAGGCTGCTGGCTGCTGACACTTCACGGCCTGGCGCAGGGCTTCCCAGGCGCTACCGGGTACGAAGGGCTCTATCAGGACCTCAATGGAGCCGCCACAGCTAAGCCCCACCTGGAAGGCCCATTCATCGGCGATGCCGTAGCTCACTACCACAGGCTTGCCGCTGTCCAGGACCCGTATGGCCCGCTCGAAGACGTCGGCCTCCACACAGCCACCGCTCACGGAGCCTGCCATACGGCCGCTGCGGGTCATACCCAGGCGTGCACCAGGAAGCCTTGGGGCCACACGGTGAACCTTGAGCACAGTGGCCAAAGCGACCTCTTCACCTTGGCTCTGCCACTGATCCAGATAAGGAAGGATGTCCTTCATTCCCCACATCTCTCCCGTTAAGCTACGATGTCGCCGCCTTCCTCTCAGCCAACTCAGGATGAGGGTGTGAGAGCCATAGCCTCAATGATCCTTACCACCGATGATGGGGCTGCCCGTAAAGGCCATGAACTTGGCACGGCTCATGGGAAGCTTCCAGGGCAGGTACATGGTGTCAGGAGGTGATTGTGCTTACAGTGAAGAGTACAAAGCATCGATCAGTCGCCGACCTGTCGTTTCCACAAGCAGCCCCAGCTTCATTTGATTCATCACGTATCCGAAGCCAATGCGCCTGTCGGGGTCGGCAAAGCCCACTGAACCCCCAGCACCAGGATGCCCAAAGTTGTTGGGGTTTGGCCCCAGCCCACCTTCCAGGGAAAGCCAAAATCCCAGAGCAAACCGCGTCGGATTCATCAGCACCGCGTCGGGTCCAGCCGCCTGCTCCTTTGTGGCTCTCGCTATCGCCTCTGGGCTCAGCACACCAACTCCCTCTAGTTCGCCACCACACGCAAGCGCCCCATACACCCGCGCCAGCGAGCGTGCATCACTGTGGCCATTTGCTGCTGGGATTTCGGAACGTTTCCACCCTTCTGAGTTGTGCGCACCTTCGATCGAGATGTTGCCCTGCGCCTCCAGCAGCGCCGGGTCCATCCGCTCCCGCATCTCCTTCCGGCGCTGCTCCTGCTGTTCGGCCATCTCCGGAGAGGCCTCAATCGCGTACATAGTAGCAATCCGGCCGTCGTGTTTCGGGTCGACGCCGATGTGAAAGTCCAGCCCAAGCGGCCCTGCCACCTCATCGCGGAAGAACCTGCCGAGGCTCTTGCCGCTGATACGTCGCACCACTTCACCCACCAGCCATCCGTAGGTGAGCCCATGATACCCGTGGCGGGTACCCGGCTCCCAGAAGGGTTTCTGCCGGGCGAGCGCGTCCGTCATTGTCTCCCACTCGTAGACAGCACCATCAGGCAACTTCTGGCTCACTGTGGGGAGCCCCACGCGGTGACTCAGCAGCATATGCACTGGTATCTCCGCCTTACCGGCCTGAGCGAACTCCGGCCAGTACTGGGCAACAGGTACTTCCAGGTCCAGGAGTCCCTGGTCCACAAGTCGGTGGGCGCAGATGGCGGTCATGCCCTTGGTGGTGGAGTAGACGGTGACGATAGTGTCGCGCTTCCAGGGACGGTTAGTGTCCTTGTTGACAACTCCTCCCCAGAGGTCCACCACTGGCTTGCCGTCGATGGTCACGGCTACAGCAGCGCCGACCTCGCCGAACTTCTGGAAGTTCTCCGAGAATGCGTCACGGATCGCAGAGAACCGCTCATCGCACTCACCTTGGATCTCCACTAACCTTGTCGTCATCTATCACCTCGAGATGTAATTGGAGAATAGCGAAAATTTTAGGTTCTTCAGAGTTTTGTGTGGGATTAATCCCTCACCCCGGCCTTCGGCCACCCCTCTCCCATTGGGAGAGGGGCTGGGGGTGAGGGCTATACCACACGAAAGACCGAAGAGCCAAATTTTATTGAAGCAGAAACCCTTCATAGCCATTGGCCGCCACCTCAGCACGCTTGGCGCGTATGACTGGGGCGCTGTCCGGAATGCCAAGCAAGAACCGTGCTTTGCCGGGAATGTTTGCCCCCACAAACCAGGAGTTGGCCTTGGTCCGGAGCATTTTGGCGCCCGCCTCGACGACGTGCCTGGTCCATGCCTCTTCCGCCTGGGGCGTGGCCTCAATGTGCGTAAAGCCCTTCTCGCGCATATAGCCTATGCACTCAGTCACCCATTCCACCAGCGGCTCGGCACCTCTGGTGAAGTTGCCGGCCCCGGCTCCATTCATGATGAAGAGATCCGGGAAGCCGACGCTCTGGATGCCCATATAGGTGCGCGGACCCTCGGCAAATTTGTCCTTCAAGGTCTGTCCGCCTTTGCCGCGGATATCCATCCTGGTCAACGCCCCGGTCACGGCGTCATATCCCGTGGCAAAGATGATGACGTCCAGCTCGTACTCGGCATCTCTGGTCTTGATGCCTTTGGGGGTGATGCGCTCGATGGGGGCCTCCTGCACGTCAACTAGTAACACATTGTCCCGGTTGTACACCTCATAATACCCGCTCTCGCATGGGAGGCGCTTGGAGCCGAAGGGATGGTCCTTGGGCACCAGCTTTTCCGCCACCA
>CAYWGG010000095.1:0-9165 GCA_964457285.1 uncultured Dehalococcoidia bacterium | reverse complement strand
CATCCCTCTTTCTGAAGTCAACCCATAGATAGGGTTCGCCTGATTTCAGCGTAGGGTGCTTTGGCTGTGACTACAACGTCACAATGGACAGGTGCCAGAATAGAAAAAGGACAGGTTTGTACCTGTCCTTTCGTACATAGTGTCCAACTCAGTGGGCTAGAGCGCTCTTAATACTCTGTCTATATATCGCGCGCTAAAGGGTACGGCGTATGTCCCTTTCTTCATGGCGGGGTACGCGTCAGACACGCCTTAGATGTGGATCAGTCCTTTCTGTAGGGCCACTTTCACTGCTTCGGTCCGGCTGCTGGCATCCAGCTTCTGGAAAATAACGTTAAGGTGGAATTTAACCGTCCGCTCTGAAATGGACAGCTCTGAGGCGATCTCCTTGTTCCTCAAGCCATTGGCGACCAGCCGCAGGATCGCTACCTCCCGCTCGCTTAGCCTATCGCTGGTAGTTTGGGGTTCCTCACCGAGAGTATGCACCTTGTCCAGGAGCTTAGTGGCTACGCCGGGCCCCATGAGAGAGCCTCCCTGATAGATAGTCCGAACAGCATGGAATAGCTCATCTTTCGGGACCCCTTTCAGAAGATACCCCTGGGCGCCGGCTCGAATGGCATGGATGATGCGATCGTCGGTATCGTACGAAGTGAGCACAAGAAAGCGAGCCTCGGGCCAGTCTGCCTTGATCTTCTCTATGGCATCGGCCCCGTCCATATCCGGTAGCTGGAGGTCCATTACTATAACGTCCGGGAAGTGCTCCTTGCTGGAAGCGATTGCCTTGCCCCCTGTGCTGGCTTCAGCGATTACCCGCATATCTGGCTGTGTAGCCAGCATAGCTGCCAGTCCCTCTCTCACAACAGGGTGGTCATCAACAACCAGTATACTAATCACGTTTTGCTCCTCTGTGGACTGGATAGGTCAAAGGGAGTGGGGTTGGACGCGTGAGATCGGCCCTCCGCCGTCTTCCAGCCCCTCGACTGGTACGACCGCTCGGACTAGCGAGCCATGCCCAGGTCTACTCTGGATATCAAGACGGCCCCTGAGGAGACTGGCCCGCTCTCCCATGCCCCGAATGCCGAAGTGCTCTGGAGAGGGCCCGATGGTCGGGTTGAACCCAACACCATCATCGCGAATCATCAGGTGAACCTCTCCGTTCCGGCGTTGAAGGGAGACTCGAACTTTCTTGGCCTCGGAGTGTTTACGCACATTGGCGAGAGCTTCCTGAGCGATACGGTACAGTCCTTCCTCCACGTTAATAGGCAGTGAGCCTAGCCTTCTGCTGATGGATGTACTTACGATGATACCTGTATCCTGAGAGAACTTTCCTAGCAGCTCCCTGACCGCCTTGGCAAGCCCCAGCCTTGTCATGCGATCACCCCGCAGACTCAATACAGAGCGGCGGGCTTCTTCCAGGTTTTCCCTTGCCAGCTCCAGGGCTTTGCGTAACGAAGTTTTGACCTTTTCTATGTCCCCTGCGTCTGTCAGCATAGTAATAGCCAGTTCGAGTTGCAATACCAGGGCTACCAGGCCCTGGGCCAGGGTATCGTGGATTTCCCTTGCTAGCCAGTTGCGCTCCTCTACCAGTGCCAGTTGGGCGTTTTGCTCGAAAAGGTGTGCATTGTCTATGGCGACAGCGAGCTGGTCTCCGACGGCGCTCAGAAGACTCACCTCGGAAGGATCAAAGCGCCGAAATTCTTTGCTTATAACGTTCATTACCCCCAGCAAACGGTCCTTGGAATGTAGGGGAATACCAGCGAAGGACTGGATGTCCTCACTCTTCTTCACCATACTTGTGATCCGCCGGTCCTTGCTTATATCTTCGACAAAGATGGGTTGTCCGTACCTGGCTACCCTGCCGGTGAGCTGGTCCCCGACCTTGATACGATGAAGCCCACGGTTGTACTGTTCCGAAAACCCAACGCTGGCGACCTGGACTAGCTCCTCTTTACTCTCGTCCAGCAGGAAGATTGCGCCGCCTTCCAGGTCCATGACATCAAGAAGGCGGTTCAATGACTGCTCCAGAATGTCACTGATTTCCGGTGAGCGAGCTACGACCTGAGCAATGGCGTTGACCACGGTAAGCTGCCTGCTGCGCTGCTCCATCTCTTTCAGACGGAACATAAGGCTCTCTAGAGAGGCATCATCCAGGACACCAGTGCGTCTGCTAGAGGTCCGTTGCGCCAGCTTAGGCTTAGAAGTACTCATAAGGCTCCTTGGAATGTTTTTCCTGCCGCCAGTACCAGATTATACCATAGTGTCATGCGCTCTATTTAGCGCAGGATGATTGGCTTATCGCAGTTTTTGGTGCAGCTCATAGAGAGAGTCAAAGAGACCCCCCCAATCAACCTTTGCTAAAGGGTGGTCGGGGGGGGGATTTCCACAATAGCGGAACCTCTCATCTCGGCTTTCGAGTTGTAGACTTCCAGTTGGGAGGGGAGGACCGGTTAGTAGACATCGGTTGATGAGTGTGGTGGAGATCAGCCATAGGTCTGGTAACCTCTGAAAAGTTCGAGGCAGGTTCATAATGACACAGCCAGGGGACCTGTGTAGTGAACGGACTCAGGGCTCCAACAGCTCCACCCAGAGTAATGGGCGGCCTGGCATCTGTAGGAGTAAGGCTACGAGACTTGCGCCAGCGCTTCCGGCTGGTCAATCCCTTCGGACTCACTCAGGCCTGGCCCTCCGTGCCCGTTGACGTCAGCTACCTGGGTGGTCTTAGCCATCTTTCCACGGCCGTTGCTTTTCTTCTGGATGCGAGCTATGGGCTTCAGGGGTTTTGTTCCTTTTCCTTCAACAGGCTCAGGACACGCCTGATGGTCTCTGATGAGGCTTTTACTCAGCCAGACATGGCTCTTGGACTGGGCGAAGCCGTTATGCTGAAAGAATTTGAGGGCCCTGTGGTTGCCGGCCTCGGTGTCCACCAGCAGGATGCGTACGCCCTCATCCTTCATCCTCTTCTCAAACTCCCTCAGTAGCCTGTCGGCCACCTTTCTCCCGTGATACTCTGGGGCCACTCCGATCCAGGCCAGGTAGCCATATTTCCAGGGGGAGTTGTCTTTTTCCACGGTGCTGCCCAGGGCAAAGCCGATTACCCGCCCTTCGCCATCCTCCGCAACAAGGCAGTAGTCGGAATCGGCGTTATAGTAGTAAGTTACCTCAAAGGAATCCCAGGTGCGGTAAAGGGTGGGGAAGGCGTTACTGGTAAAGAGGCGTTCCCCAAGACGGTAGACTGGCGCTAGGTCGCCAATCTCCATCTCTCGAATAGTGATGCGGCCATTGGATGCGGGGTCGTGGGGAGTGGAATGAGGGTAGCTCCCTCGTTCATCTTCGGACTTCTTACTTTTCTTGCATAAGCTACCGCTATCATCGGAACTCATCTTTTTGTAAGTCACTTTTCCTTTTCTGGGTCTATTCTGGTATATAACCCAACTCCATTATAACACAAGCCGGTTTATCCAAGGCTTTCTACGCTTTGGCTACGTCCGTTTCAGCCGGGGCGGACTTGCGCTTCATTGGTCTCGCTTCCCTGTACCGCGTAGCTTTGTCGCCACCATCATGGCTGAAAAAGTAATACTTTTACAATTTGGGCCTGCACTTAAACAAAGCCCCTTAACTCTATAGCCCTTACTACACTGCTCACCCCCAGAAGGTACGCGGCTTCTCTTATGGATACACCTTCTCTCTGCGCCATTTCATAGACCTGCCGGGTTGCCTTAGACATTACCTTGAACAACTCCTCATTCACCCGACCCTCATCCCATCGGAACTGTTGGATATTCTGGGCCCACTCAAAGTAAGACACCACCACACCTCCAGCATTGACTAGAATATCAGGCAGCAGGATCACGCCACGCTCTTTGAGTATCCTATCGGCCACGGGGGTCACTGGATGGTTCGCTGCCTCTACTATAATACCTGCCCTGATGCGGTCCGCATTCTGGTGATGGATTACCGATTGGATGGCAGCAGGTATCAGGATGTCGCACTCCAGTCCCAGCAACTCCTCGTTAGTTATACTTTCGGACCCTGGAAGATCGACCACGGAACCTGTAGCCCTCGCATGTCTCAGCAGTGCATCCACATCCAGGCCCTGCCTGTTCAGGACACCGCCCCTTACATCGCTTAGGGCGATTACCCTACAGCCCAGACTACCTATGAGACGTGCGGCCCACGACCCTACTTGACCAAAGCCCTGGACCACTACCGTACTTCCCTCTACCGGCCTTTCGGAAAGGTGCGCCCACTCGCTGATGCAGAAGACCAGACCTCTACCAGGAGCTGCATCACGCCCATAAGAGCCGCCCAGCTCTACAGGCTTGCCCGTAACCACAGCCGGATTATAGCCATAGC
Organism: uncultured Dehalococcoidia bacterium; assembly: GCA_964457285.1. Taxonomy (GTDB): domain Bacteria; phylum Chloroflexota; class Dehalococcoidia; order Lucifugimonadales; family JAGWBF01; genus CAYWGG01. The sequence goes on along the minus strand of CAYWGG010000095.1, from coordinate 4,815 downwards.
GCTGGCCGTAGGCATCCATCATCCAGGCCATTGTCTGAGCATTGGTGCCCATATCAGGGGCAGGTATGTCTCTGGTAGGGCCGATCAGGTAAGAGATGTGCTGAGTGTAACGGCGGGTGAGGCGATTCAGTTCGTTCTGGCTCAACTGTGAAGGGTCACACTGGATGCCACCTTTGGCGCCACCAAAGGGTATGTCCGTCAGGGCCGTCTTCCAGGTCATGAGAGCGGCCAGCGCTCTTACCTCATCCAGGTCGGCTGTGGGATGATAGCGTACACCACCTTTGTATGGTCCTCTGGCACCATTGTGCTGAACACGGTAACCGATAAATACCTTCATCTGTCCGTTATCCATACGCACAGGCACCTCTACCGTAAGCTCCCGCCAGGGGTGCATGAGAAGCTCTTCTATCTCCTCGTGCAGCCTTAAACGCCTGGCTGCCTGCTGGAAAAACCAGTTGACTGATTCAAAAGTCGTCGTATTTTCTTTTGGATAGTCCAAGGCCATCTCCTTGGTCCTGCCCTACAGAGCCGTGGGTGAGAGCAGCCCGCCTCAGCCACCTGAATAACCAGGCGACATCAGCTACCACCCTTGAGCGCTATACCCGCCACTCTCCCGGCTAGTAACCACAGGTTTTTATTCATCCCGGTATGGCGAAGTAGCTATTTCTGCCTAGCCCGGGAGGGCCACTACATCCACAGTGACCTTCGGGGTCGCCACGGCGACCGAACCGTATAAAGGTCAGCGTCGCTTGTAGGTCTCCACCAACTCCTGGGCCTGGTCATCGTCAAGCCCCGTAAGCTCGAAGTGCATATTGACTTCATTGTACACGGACAGGTTCTCGTAAACAGGCGGAGCCTGACTATCCCGGGTCGCCTCTATGGTGACATCGGTCCATTTCAGGGGCACCTGGGAATCCCTGGCAAGCCTCTCAAGCATGTTAACGGCGCAGGCAGTGATGCCAGACAGGAAAGCCTCTCCCGCTCCTATCTCGTCGCCAGGCCCCCCGTTATAGGCATAGTCATCCACGACGAAGTGATGGTTGCGAGCCTGGCACAGGGCTCGCCCCTGTGTCCCACTGCTGTAGGACCGCACCCTGGTTATCCTGAACCGCTCTTCCACGCCACACCTCCTGAGTGAGATGATGCTGACCACCAGGTAATAGCTATAGCCAAGCCTTTTGCAGACTCAGGTTACTCTGGTCTTTACAGTAGTACCTTGAGCGATTTTACCATCCCACTCAGTTGACTATCAACAGAACATTTCCCAGGTCAGGGACTTTGAAAAGGTCTTCACAGCTTGGCGGGGCTGAGAAGGTAGCCAAAGCCAGACTTCAGGTTGTCAAACGGATGATGCTATATGTGTAGCGGAACAGCTTGAAGGCCTCCTTGACGAAGGTGAAAGGCCCCACGGGCTTGTCTGGGGTTACATGGGAAAAGAAGGAAAACTCGGTATGGTGGAGGTTGCCGCGCCCTGAGAGGGCGTCCGCCAGCCGCCGCGACTCTTCCGAGGGCACAAGCTCGTCTTCCCTATCGTGGGCGATCAGCAGACGTGCTTTCAGGTTGCCGATGTTGGTGCTGGGAGATATTGCCTTCAGCTTCTCCTGGTAGCGAGATGACAGGTCCTGGATAAGCTCGTCCGCCTCTTCCAGAGTTAGCCTTTGCGCCTCCTCCTGGGCAGTCAGAGAGGACAGAAGCCGATAGACCGCACTGGCTTCCGTGGAAAGCCCATCAAGCGCCAGCTCTTCAGCAGAGACACGCTCGATGAAGATGCGTGTCATTAGCTCTCTTTCTCTCTCGACATCCAGGCCCTCAATCAACTGATTGGTCAAGACTTCCTCGGTCAGGCTTCTGGGGTTCCAGGGCTCCACCGTCTGCCGATAGAAGCTGCGGTTGGTGGATATCTGCTTCAGCAGGTCCCGTACATCATAGTAGCCTCCGAAGGCGCTAACGAAGTCTACATCCTCACTGATTCGAGGGTCAGAAGCGGCAACCACAGCTATAGAGGCCCCGACGCAGAACCCGCCCATCCCCACCCGGTCCGGGTCTACGTAGCTCAACCCTCTCAGGTGCTTGAAAGCCCAGACCAGGTTCTCTGGCTCAATGGGGTTGATCCGCTTTTCCATCATCGAGGGCGACCACGGGATCATGGTCACGAATCCTGCCCGGGCCAGTCCGTTCCCAAGGTTCACAACCCGGTGGTCGTCCCTGGGTGCAGGGTTAACCCCAAGAAATACCAGGACTCCGGCACGGACCTTACCATCCTGGACCCGGTAGATGTCTGCCGAACCCTCCCCGCCAGGCAAGGGGAAGATAACGGCCTCCCGCACCGGGTCGGCTGTTACCCACTCTTGAGGTTTCACTGGCAACGGCAGGACCTGAGTTACGAAGAAGACGGATTTGACTGTGGCCTTACCCTGGGGAGCCAGGGCGAGAAAGTTGAGGAGGATGAGGATTACAACTCCCAGGGCGATGCCCAACCTTCGCAGCCATCGCCCTATGCCTAGCTTTTGTAACCGCCACCTCATGGCGTTCCTCGCCGGTCAATGGTGAAATCACTATATAGATGAGATAATTGTATCACCGAGAGTGTAAATACGTTCTGTTGCGGAGGGCAAGCTCTCAGCCACAGGGGTCAATCTGGTAGCATTGAGAATTGTGATATGCTAGGGAAGTCCGTTACATGGACTTGACAGACATAGTCTCCCGATGGATACACTAGTAGAGGAACCTACCCTTAAGATTTAAGTGAGGTGTCATCAGTTGATAACTACTGTGGTAGGCAACTACCCCAAGCTTTCCACAAGGCCCCAGGCGCCAAGTCTCAGGCGCGCCATCTCCCAGTTTGATACCGGACAGATAACCAGGGAGGAGCTTAGCGCGGTGGCCAATGAGGCCACTAGGGAAGCTATTCGGGAGCAAATGGAGGCGGGTGTAGACCTGGTCACTGATGGCCAGATTCGCTGGGATGACGGGCAGACCTATTTCGCACAGGGTATCAAGGGCTTCACGGCAGGTGGCCTGCTCAGATACTTCGATACCAACACCTATTTCCGCCAGCCAATACCACAAGAGCGACTTGAATGGAGTGGCCCCATCACGATGAAGGATTTCAGGCTCGCCCAGGAAACCAGTACCAGGCCAGTGAAGCCCGTCATAATCGGCCCTTTCACCCTGGGATACCTATCTCAGCAGGGATGCTACCACGACCGTGCCACCCTGGTGCTGGACTTGGCTCACATACTTAACCAGGAAGCGTTGGCCCTTCAGGAGGCTGGGGCCACTATCATCCAGTTCGATGAACCGGCCATCCTGAGGCATAAACAAGACTTCTCCCTTCTCCAGGAGGCTTCCGTCGTAGTCACCCAGGGACTCCAACTAAAGACGGCCATATACACCTGGTTCCGAGATATATCGGACATTCACCGGCAGTTTTTCCGGTTGCCCTTTCAGGTCTTTGGCCTGGACTTCATTATGGGAAAGGCTAACTATGATTTGATAAGAGACCTGCCCTCGGACAGGGAGTTGGGAGCAGGTATCCTGGACGCTCGCAATACCAGGATGGAGACGGTAGATGAGCTGGTGGAGTCCATCAGACGTATATCTCGCCATGTCTCTCTGGACAGACTCTACGTAAACCCCAGCGCTGGCCTGGAGTTCCTCCCCAGAGATACAGCCCAGGCGAAGCTGGCGAGGTTGGTACAGGGGGCAAAAAAGGCTCAGGAGGTTCTAAAATGACGCGAGGACTGCTGACCACCGCAGTTGGTAGCTACCCCAAACCCGATTATATCAACCGGGCTCGTACTCAGGCGGCCCAGGGCAAGATGGACCCCTCAGGGCTTCGGCAACTGGAAAGGAAGGCGACCGCCCACTGGGTCCAGATACAGGAAGATCTGGGCATGGACATCCTGGTAGACGGTGAGATGTACCGAGGTGACATGGTCACCTACTTCTCTGAGAACATGGAGGGGTTCAAGATAAGCGGCCTGGTGCGCTCCTACGGAAACCGCTACTACCGAAAGCCCATCGCCGTGGGGCCTGTGGGAAGGAGAGGTGCCATAAGCGTGGAGTGGTGGCAATACACCCAGAGCCTTACCAGCAAGCCCGTGAAGGCTATGCTCACCGGCCCCTACACCATGTCTGAATGGTCCTTCAACGAGTACTATCCTACCTTTGAGGACTTTGTGCTGGACATGGCTCGGGTAGTCCACGAGGAAGCTGTGGAGCTGGAGAGGGCGGGCGCTCAGTACATCCAGATAGATGAGCCCGCCGTTTCTACCCGTCCAGAGGAGATGGAGCTGGCCTCCAGGGCTCTGGGAGTCGTCACCAGGGGCCTCAATGCCTTTACCATCACCCATATGTGCTACGGCGATTTCGCCCTGGTGTACGACCACCTGATAAATCTGCCGGTGGACATGCTGGACATGGAGATGGCTAACAGCAACTACAGCCTCCTGGATATGTTCCGGAAAGCAGCCTTGCCCCAGGACAAGTCCCTCTCTATGGGCGTGACGGACGCGCACTCCCACCTGGTAGAGGGAGTAGAAGAGATTAAAGCCGGAATAAAAAGGGGCCTGGAGCTTATCCCTCCTGAGAGACTGTACATAAAGCCCGACTGCGGCCTGAAAACCCGCCTGGAGGAGGAAGCCATAGGCAAGCTAAGGAACATGGTCCAGGCGGTGCGGGAGACTAGAAGGGAACTGGGCATAGAGTAGATAGAGACAAGAGGCTACGACTCCTGTCCAAGAGCGTGTGTGAAAACTATACTGCACCCCTTCGGCAAGCTCAGGGCAGGCTCTGAAGGGCGCAGCATATGCC
>CAYWGG010000094.1:0-9351 GCA_964457285.1 uncultured Dehalococcoidia bacterium | reverse complement strand
CAAGGAAGCAGTTGCCTGTAGGTAAGTGCTGTGTTATACTCATTCTCAGGATTTTCATAGCTTACATAGTGTATTAAGGCGGCTTACAGCCTTGAATCGCCTGTCTAGGTACATATGAGCCCTTAGAGACAAGTCCAGGTATCACCATAGAAGGCGAGCCATAAGTCAGGGTAAAGTCGCAGGAAGAGAAAGGTAGGTCTTATGGTACAGACGGCAGAGAGTAAAACTCCCCCAAGAGAACCCATAACGATGAAAACCCTCTTAGAGGCAGGGGTCCACTTTGGGCATCAGACCCGACGATGGAACCCTCACATGAAGCGGTACATCTTCACTCACCGTAATGGCATTCATATCATAGATCTGCAACAGACTCTTGTATTGCTAGAACAGGCCTCCAGAAGTATAACACAGATAGTCGCCGATGGAGGCGACGTTCTTTTTGTAGGGACGAAGAAACAGGCCCAGGAAGCTGTAGAAAACGAGGCCAGGCGCTGTAAGATGCCCTACGTGAACCAACGCTGGCTGGGTGGGACTCTCACTAATTTCCAGACCATACGTTCCCGCATAGACTACATGACCCAGCTAGAGGACAGAAAAGAGAGGGGTGGCTTCCAGGGGCGCACTAAAAGGGAAACCCTGAAAATGGATGAGGAGCTGGACCGCCTTCACAAGTATTTCGAGGGGATACGGAACATGAAAGCCTTGCCGGCCGCTCTCTTCATAATAGATCTAGAGAAGGAAGATATATGTGTGGCCGAGGCGCGTCGGATGGGCATCGCCGTGGCGGCTGTGGTGGACAGCAACTGCGATCCAGAACTGGTAACCTTCCCTATCCCCGGCAACGACGACGCTATAAGGTCTATCCGGCTCATGGCAAGCCGCATGGCCGATGCTATCAATGAAGGGCTGCGGCGGAGGGAAGCCCTCCTGAAGGCGCAGGAAGCGCTGGCAGAAGGCCAGGAAGAGCCCGTCTTAACTACTGACGGCCTATCAATTAGCAGCGACTCCCTCCCGGAGGAGCGGGACGGTAAGGATTTTGTAGAGGACGACGAAGAACTGGCAAAAGCTCTCCTGGCAAGAGCCTCAGAAGCCTCCCCGATAGTTGACTCGGGAGCCGTTGTAGATGTGGAAGAGGAGTTGTCTGAGGCAGTCCGGAGCAGCAGCACGGAAGACTTAGATGATACCTATGATGAGGACCTTATAACCCAGCGGAGAGGACACGACTAAGAGCGTGCGTGAAAATAAACTGCACCCTGAAGGGCACGAGCTCAGACAAGGGCATGGGCCCCGCCTTTCATGGTAGGGTGCTTCTCACATACCTTTTGAGAGGCTCTTCCGGTCAACACCCAGGAGCAGCAGGAGCGTGACTTTGGAAATAACAGTGGATATGATAAAACTCCTCCGTCAGAAGACCGGGGCAGGAATTATGGACTGTAAGCGCGCCCTCGAAGAGGCGGCTGGTGATGCAGACCGCGCAGTGGAACTTCTCAGGGCTAAGGGACTCGCCAGCGCCGCTGCAAAGGCAGGAAGGGAGACCAGGGAGGGGCTGGTGGAGGCCTACATCCATGCCGGAGGCAGATTGGGCGCTCTGGTAGAGGTGAACTGTGAGACCGACTTTGTAGCCCGAACTTCCGAGTTGAAGGAACTAACCCATGCCCTCGCTATGCAGGTGGCGGCTATGCCATCAACTTCCTATATAGACCGGAGTGAGGTAAAGGAGGACGAGTCACGCCCCATCGAGGAGGTGTGCCTCCTTGAGCAGTCCTACATAAAAGACCCTTCTCGCACAGTACGCGATGTAGTACAGGAAGCTATAGCCAAAGTGGGAGAAAACGTTAGAATCAGGCGATTCGCTAGGTTTGCCCTGGGAGAATAGATGGTTTTTTCACCCTACACATCGAGGGGAGTCCTCTAAAGGAACTAGCACATCAAGAGACCAGCTATGATAAGGGTAAAAAAGCCATGACCAAATCTGTTTATAAGAGGGCGCTCCTGAAGCTGAGCGGGGAGTCTCTCCGGGGGGAAGCTAAATATGGCATTGACCCCAGCGCTGTAAGATACGCGGCCAATCAGATCAAAGAGGCCACCGCTCTGGGAGTGGACTTGGGGGTTGTGGTCGGGGGTGGAAATATATGGCGTGGACATGATGCGGAATCGTGGGGAATGGACCGCGCCACTGCTGACTATGCGGGAATGCTGGCAACGGTGATAAACGCCCTGGCCTTGCAGGATGCTCTTGAGAAGGCAGGCCTGGTTATCCGCACCCAAACAGCGATTCAGATACAGGCGGTGGCGGAGCCCTACATAAGGCGAAGGGCCATCCGACATCTGGAGAAGGGAAGGGTGGTGCTCTTCGCTGCAGGGACCGGCAACCCCTACATGACTACAGACACCGCTGCCGCGCTACGCGCCATAGAGATCGGGGCGGACGTGCTCCTGATGGCGAAGAACAAGGTGGATGCAGTCTACGATTCCGACCCTAACAAAAACCCTGGGGCCAAGCGCTTCGAGTGCCTGGGCTACCTGGATGCCCTTAACCTGCGTCTTGAGGTGATGGATGCCACCGCTCTCTCCCTGTGCATGGACAACAAGCTGCCCATCATCGTCTTCGACCTTTTCCAGCCAGGCAGCGTCCGACGCATACTCTCAGGAGAGCCGGTGGGTACACTTATCTCCGGGGAGGTGTAGATATGCCAGGTCAAGAGGATGACTTTACAAGTTCCCAAGACGTGCTAACAGATGCCGATTCCAGAATGGGCAAAGCGTTGGAAGCCTTGAAAAGGGAGCTTGGCTCTCTGCGCACAGGGCGGGCGACTCCCTCCGTGCTGGACAACTTGACTGTGGACTACTACGGTGTCCCCACTCCCCTGAACCAGCTCGCTACCATCTCGGCTCCAGAGGCCAGGCTCCTCACGATTCAGCCCTGGGATAGACAAGCCCTACGGGACATAGAGAAGAGCCTCCTCAAATCAGAAATGGGCTTCAACCCCTCTAATGATGGGACCATTATCAGGATCCCCATTCCGGCACTGACTCAGGAGCGGCGCAGAGAACTCGTGCGAGTGCTAAAGAGAAGGGTGGAGGACGGAAAGCTAGCAGTACGTAACGTGCGCAGGGATGCGCTGGAACAGCTGCGTGGCATGGAACGCAATAAGGTCATCTCTCAGGACGACAACCGCAGGTCCCAGGACTTGCTTCAAAAGACCACTGACTCTTATACCGCCCAAATGGACCAGGTCTCTGTATCAAAAGAAGCGGAGATAATGCAGGTCTAGGGTGCTGATTCTGGATTACAAATGCAACTGCATCGTGAGCTTGCTAAACCGAGCAAGGGTGAACCTGAGCCGAAAGCAGAGAGAGGGCCTTTCCTGAGCGGGCCGAAGGGTAACTTGCAACCCCCCCAACATGTGGCCATCATCATGGATGGCAACGGCCGATGGGCACAGCAACGGGGGCAGGCCCGACTGGAAGGCCATAGAGCAGGTGTTAGCAACATCCACCCCGTGCTTGAGTACCTGACAGAATACGGGGTGAAGTATGTCACTATCTACGCCTTCTCTACCGAGAACTGGAATCGCCCACGCCAAGAGGTGGAGGGCTTAATGGCTATCCTGCGGGAGGCTATCCACAGGGAGACTCTGGCCCTCCACGAAAGGGATGTGCGTATACTTCACCTGGGCAGGACAGACCGCCTCTCTCCGGAGCTTCAAGAAGCGGTAGCTGATGCCCAGGAGCTAACCAAGAATAACAAGAGTGTCACCCTCAGCGTGGCTTTCGACTACGGTGGCCGCGATGAAATCCTGCAAGCCGTAAAACGAATAATGCAGGATGGGACTCCTCCCGAGCAGCTAGATGAAGCCCTCTTCGGCCAATACCTCTACACCGCTCATCTGCCAGACCCAGACCTCATAATCCGTACAGGTGGAGAGCTACGCCTCAGCAACTTCCTCCTGTGGCAGTCCGCCTACAGTGAGTATTATACCACACCCACTCTATGGCCTGACTTGGGGAAGGCGGATATAGCTATGGCTATGGAGTCCTTCAGCCACCGTGAGAGACGCTTCGGGACCCTCCGGCCAGAGGACTCTCCAGTCTGAGAGGATGTCTGAGAAGCACCCCACCCTGAAGGGTGCAGCATGGTTTTCAGATATCCTCTGAGCCTCACACACCTCTGTCCAGGAGCGCAGCAAGGGGAAGGCTGGAAATTGGTCCGGCGAACACTTACCGCTCTAGTAGGTACGCCCATCCTCATTGGCGCAATCTGGGTAGGCTTCCCCTGGTTGACTATCCTGGTGGCGGTGGTAGCTCTTCTGGGGCTGAGGGAGTTCTATCGGATGGCGCTCGGCCCAAGGGTCCCTCTCCTCCTGCCTTTGGGGGCCCTCTGGACGGTCTTGTTCATCGTCAGCGGCCAGCTCGCTGACCAGTGGTACGACTACACTTCACACGTCTTACTGGGTATCGGCATCATGGCGGCGCTCATCTGGCTTGTCCTCAACCGTAATAGAGCGGGTGTCTTCGCCGTCTGGGCTTACGCCGTAGGGGGGCCGATATACGTTGGGTTCCTTCTGGCCCATGCCTTGATGCTGCGGGAGATGGATGGAGGTGCCGATTCCAGCAGGGACTGGGTCCTTTTTGCCTTGTTGGTGACCTTCGCCACCGATACAGGGGCCTTCTTTACGGGTCGAGCGATAGGCAGGCACAAAATGGCTCCCTCCATAAGCCCCAACAAGACCTGGGAGGGAGCGATTGGAGGGTTCCTGTGGGCTGTGGGCGCTGCTCTGGCCCTGGGCGCTATATTACAATTGTCAGTACCCTTGTGGCAGCGGGCCTTGATAGGTACGGTGATAGGAGTCATGGCGCAGTGGGGAGACCTGGCCGAGTCGCGCCTCAAGCGAGCCACGGGGGCTAAGGATGCAGGAAGTATCCTTCCGGGCCACGGAGGTATTCTGGACAGGCTCGACTCGATTGTTTTCACCTTTCCGGTGGTGTATTATCTTGTTGCACTGGTGTTGAAACCATCCGGCTAACAGCCTATCCGATAACCCCTCCATACTGCACCCTGAAGGGCGCAGCATATGCCCCACCCTTCAGGGTGGGGTAGTTAGCGGATAGGTTATAAGAGGCCCTCACCCTTCCCTCTCCTCACATGGAGAGGGACTTATGAGGTGTTGAAACTATGAAGGGACTAGTAATCTTAGGATCAACGGGGTCTATAGGGCGCCAAACCCTTGACATAGTCCGGGCGTTCCCCGATGAATTTCGTGTGGTAGGTCTTGCTGCGGGTCTCAATCTTGAGCTCCTCACCGCCCAGATAGAGGAGTTCCGGCCTCGCCTTGCCTGCTGCGCCTCAGAGGAAGATAGGCGGCTTCTCCCCAAAGGTGTGGCCTTCGCGCCTATGGAGGAGATGGTTTGCCAGCCCGACGTCGAGCTGATAATGGCGGCCACTATTGGTAGCGCAGGGTTGGTACCAACCCTGCGCGCCTTGGAGAGCAAAAAGGCAGTGGCCCTGGCCAACAAGGAAGTCATCATTATGGCTGGCGAGCTGGTGAAGTCCCTCGCTGGCCCTGATGGGGGCGTCCTTCTGCCCGTGGATAGCGAGCCCAGCGCTATCTGGCAGTGCCTTCAGGGAGAGAACGGCCAGGTCCGGCGCATCATCTTAACCGCTTCCGGTGGGCCCTTCCGCACCACTCCCATAGAGTACCTGGAGAAGGTCACGCCAGAGGAGGCCCTGAAGCATCCAACATGGAAGATGGGCAAGAAGATAACGGTGGACTCCGCCACGCTGATGAACAAGGCATTCGAGGTCATTGAGGCTCACTGGCTTTTCGATGTGCCGTGGGATAGAATAGAAGTAGTGGTTCATCCTCAGAGTATTATCCACTCTATGGTGGAGTTGACCGATGGCTCAGTAAAGGCCCAGCTCGGCCCGCCGGACATGCGCTTGCCTATACAGTACTCCCTCTTCTACCCGACCCGGCTTGAGAACCAGCAAATACCTCGACTGGACACGGGCATAGCCCATTCCCTCACCTTCCAGCCTCTGGAGTCCCAGCGTTACCCGTGCTTCAACCTGGCCGTGGAGGCGGGGAAAAAGGGAGGCACATACCCGGCCGTGCTCAGCGCAGCCGATGAGGTTGCCGTCGAGCTTTTCCTCCAGAGACGGATAGGGTTCATGGACATCCACAGGACGGTAGAGAGGGTACTGGAAGACCACAGCCCCTCCTCGGGTAAGAGCCTGGATGAGATTCTGGCAGCCGACCATTGGGCCAGGGAGCAAGCCAGAGAGGTAGCAGGGGCGCTGCCCGGCCTGGCCTCGGTTGGTCGTGGAGCCTGACGCAAGGGTTGAGTTGTCGTGCAAGTCTTGATAACCATACTTGAGTTCCTGGCGGTACTGGCGGTAGTGGTGCTCGTGCATGAGTTCGGCCACTTCGCCACCGCCAAGGCTTTCAGGATACGGGTAAACGAGTTTGGCTTTGGCTTTCCTCCGAAGCTGCTGGGGTTCCGTAAGGGAGAGACCGTCTACACCCTCAACCTGCTACCTCTGGGTGGTTTCGTCAAGCTAGAGGGGGAGAACGACCCCAGCCAGCCCCGCAGCCTCGCCAGCAAAGGGGTGGGCACCCGCTTCATCGTGCTGGTAGCGGGACCGTTTATGAATGTGGTGCTGCCTGTCCTGATTTTCACCATCCTTTTCATGGTGCCCCAGAAGATGGTTGTGGGGGACGTGGTGGTGAATGAGGTGGTCCCCAACTCTCCAGCCGCCCTTGCTGGCATCGAGCCTGGAGACATCATCGTGAGAGCCAACGGGCGAAAGATAGAGACCAACAGCGACCTCGCCGAGACCATCATGCTAAATCTGGGATCTGAGATGGAGTGGCAGGTCAAAGCAGGCCCGGAGGTAAGCTCGGTACGTGTCGTGCCCCGTTGGAACCCGCCTGAAGGGCAGGGCCCCACAGGTGTCGTTATAGGCACGGTCAACACCAGGTCAGTGACCCGGTCAGAGCCTCTGTGGGAGGCGGTGCCTCACGCCTTTAACAAGATAGGCGACGTGCTGGTGCTCATGAAAAACGAGGTCACCAGCTGGATAGCACACAACAAAACCCCAGAGGTGGCAGGTCCCATCGGCATCGCACAGGCCACCGGCGAGGTGGCCCGTGAGGCGGGCCTGGCAGCTCTAATACCCCTGGCCGCCCTCTTCAGCATAAGCCTGGCAATCTTCAACATCCTGCCCATCCCCGCCCTGGACGGAGGAAGGCTTATGTTCGTCATCCTGGAGTGGGTGCGCCGGGGCAAGCGTATCCCTCCGGAGAAAGAGGGCCTTGTCCACCTGGTGGGGTTCGTAGTCCTCATCGCTGGGATAGTGGCCATAAGCTACAGAGATATCGTGAGGATAGTAGAGGGTGGCAGCCTGCTGCGGTAAAAAGACATGTGTCAGTTCCAGCTAACTGGAGCAGACCTGCATTTCCACCTGATAAGGCGTATGCTTCAGCGAGGCGTCACACGCCAGGAGATCGAGTTAACACTGTGCCAGGGATGGGCAGCTTATGATGCGAAGCCTGGCACGATGGGCAAGACCTTCGTGTTTCCATACCAGGCAGAATGGGAAGGGCAGTTCTTTGAAGAGAAAGAGGTAACCGTATATTACAAGCTCATTGACGAGGCTACAATGTTACTGACAGTGAAGGCCAGATACGGTGAGGGCTTCCCCAGAGAGTGAGGGACAATGAAGATCGAGTATGACCCTTTTCGAGACCTGCTATATATCTACTTCTCCAGCCCTGAGGAACAGGCTGCAAAAACCTTAACCCTCGTCCCCGGGGTCCACGCAGATTTGAGCGCTGATGGCAAATTAATTGGCATTGAAGTGCTGGAGGCTTCGGAGGTACTGGGAGGCCACGTGCAGTTCGAGGTGGCGCTGACAGCCACCCAAGAGCATGGCTCAGGGTAAGCAGAGAAAAAAGTGTCACGAAAGGGGGAGAGCTGATGTTGGGAGGAATGTCCAGAAACGTGGCAAGGCAACTTTCAGAGCGCCAGGATATCTCAAGTATCTGTGCTATATGTGGGCGTGGCACAAAATTCTTGTGCCGGTGTGGAGCTCCTGTCCATCCCAAGTGTGCCAGGACGGGAGAACACTTTCGCCACCTTTTTGCCTATTTGGAGCAAAGTGGAATCTGGAGGGAACGTCGTTGGCAGTAGCCTAGCTACATGCTGCTAGACCTAAAGGAGCACTGAATATGATCAATCGCCGTGTCACCAAACCCATATACGTAGGCGGAGTCAAGGTAGGGGGGGATGCGCCGGTAACCGTCCAGTCCATGACCAAGACCGACACCAGGGATGTGGCAGCCACAGTGCGGCAGATAAGGGAGCTTGAGGAGGCAGGATGCGACATCATCAGGTCGGCGGTCCCTGACATGGAGGCGGCCAAAGCCATCCCTGAGATCAAAAAGCAGATAAACATCCCCTTGGTGGCGGACATCCACTTCCACTACCAGCTTGCCCTGGAGTGCATATACGGCGGGGTTGACATGCTGAGGCTCAACCCCGGCAACATACGCGACGCAGAGAAGGTGAAGCTGGTGGTGCAGGCAGCCAAGGAGCGCGAGATACCCATCCGCATAGGCGTCAACTTCGGCAGCCTCCCACCCGTTGGCGGCATCGGGAAGAGCGGAGGGTTCTCCAGGCACCTGGACATGGTAAACAAGCTGCCCAAGGCCGGGGAAGCCGTCGAGGGGGAGTACAGCATAGTTGACCACATGGTAGCCACAGCCCTCTGGGAGATAGGCATCCTGGAGTCCCTGGACTTCGACCTCATCAAAATCTCTCTCAAGGCCTTCGACGTCCCCACCACCGTGGGAGCCTACCAACGCATCGCGGATATGGTGCCCTATCCCCTCCACCTGGGCATCACCGAGGCTGGCACCATGAAATCGGGTTCCATAAGAAGCGCTGTGGGCCTGGGCATGCTCCTGTACGAAGGCATCGGGGACACCATCCGGGTCTCCCTCAGCAGCGACCCTGTGGAGGAGGTGATGGCCGGGTACGAAATTCTCAAGTCCCTGAACATGCGCCAGAAGGGGACCACTCTAGTGGCCTGCCCAAGCTGTGGGCGGGCCGATGTGGATGTGATAAAGCTGGCCAACACCGTGGATGAGATGCTGAAGAAGGTGAACAAGAACGTTAAGGTGGCCGTGATGGGCTGCGAGGTCAATGGCCCCGGTGAAGCCAAGGACGCCGATGTGGGCATAGCAGCCGGAGCGGGCCGCGCCATTATCTTCCGCAAAGGCCAGAAGACCCGTGTGGTGGCCGCCGAGGAGATGCTGTCCGCTCTCATGGAAGAGGTGGAAAAGGTGT
>CAYWGG010000093.1:0-9520 GCA_964457285.1 uncultured Dehalococcoidia bacterium | reverse complement strand
CGCGTTGCTATAGGTGTTGTTCTCGTCGACAAAACCGTTGGTGATAGCCTTGGCGTAGGGGGTGGAAGTGAGTAGGGCAACAGCGACCGTCGCCAATAGCAAGACTAATATGCGGGAGGTGCGATGCATTAAGGCCTCCTTTGCTTGCGGTTCTGATATTACAGCCAAAGATGTTAGCATATAAACGGTCTTTATACAACGGGATATGGTGTCCATCAGCAATTCTCATTATGGACGATTTACCGCCAGTACGGTGGTTTGTAATGGAGTGAATATGGTCTCCTGGAGTATATGTTCCGTCAATTACTTCTTTGTCCATCTCCGCTTTCCGCCTGAAATGAGAATTGCTGACCTCGGAGGAAATTGATTGACAATCTGTCGGAGGTCTGATAAACTGGCAGTGGTGTCCCCAGTAATTGAGGCTGATAACCAAAGGGCTGAAGGGTACTGTAATCGAGTAAGGAAGTCGGTAGAGGGTTGATCAGGCGGCCATCGCCGAAAATCAACCATCACGGCTGAGTTGAAAGGTTACGGTGGGCAGGGTTAGCGCTTGGAGGCTGAGGTTACTGGGGATGCTTTTTGCCCACTTCTCCAATAAGTTATTGTATCTCTTGCCCTCTATCTATCTTGAGGCTTAAGCGTGCCGATAAAGGGTAGATTGCGGTACTTTTCCATATAGTCCAAGCCGTAGCCTACCACGAACTCATCAGGAATCTCAAAGCCCACATATTCCAAAGGCACGTCTACCAGACGCCTCACCCGCTTATCAAGCAGAGTACATACCTTGAGGCTGGCGGGCTCCCTGGTACGCAGGTAGTTCAACAGATAGTTCAGGGTCATGCCTGTATCTACGATGTCCTCTATCATTAGCACATGCTGGCCCCTTATGCCCCTGTCCAGGTCCTTGGTTATTTTCACACCCTTCTCGTGACTGTCAAAATAGGATATAGACATAAACTCCAGGGATAAGGGGAGGGAGATATTGCGCATCAGGTCGGACATAAAGCAGAGGACGCCCTTGAGTACACCCACCAACACCGGATGGGTGCCCGTATAGTCCAGCGAGACCTGTCTCCCCAACTCCATTACTCGTTTCTGAATCTGCCCAGTATCAATGAGGATGCATTCTATGCCTCGTATGTCCTCCTGGGCAAGAGGTCCATACCCGTATTTGGCCAGGAGACGGTGGTAGTCACGCTTGTATAGAAGCTTGATGTTGACATCTGGGTGAAGCTCTCGCAGAACCCTGAGCTTTCGGTTCTTCTCTGTAACCAGCCTTTGTCTGAGAGTAGTGAGCTCTATGTACATATCCAGGTCCGGGAGATAGAAATCGGGAGTAAACATCTCCACGATTCGATCTCCGTCCCAGCGCAGGGGAAACGAGCGGGGCTCGTAAGTCCATTTCACCCCATAAAAATCAAGAATTCGGGCGAATTCCATTTCGCTGGGGTGAGCGAATTTCATCACTCCCTGGGTGACAGGGGGCAGTGCCCCAGTCACGGCCTCCTGGTCAGGAGCCTCTACATGAGGCTGGACCGAATTGGCCCTTGCCAAACCGGCCGGTCCTGCTGCGGCCGAAACCTCACTCTCTACTGACTCAGCCAACTTTATCCCTCGCCATCAGGCTACCTCGATGTCTGCGCTTTTTCAAGTACTGAATTCCTCCTCAGGTCATGCCGGTGTCTCCAGCAGTCGCCGGATGCCCTGGAGTGGTATCTTCAACCAGTCGGGGCGGTTATTGAGCTCATAGCCCACTTCGTATACGGCTTTCTCCAGAAGGTAAATATCCAGGAGGACCTTCAGTTCCTCGCGGTTCTCCGGTATCAACGGGGCTGAAAGGTAGGGAGAGGAAGTTACCCCTGGGCCTTCCCCCATAACCCTACGTTCATTTTTCATGACTGCCAGGTACTCCTTCAAGAATGTGGCAGACACCCATGCATACCATAGCCTCGCCCATCGCTCTAGCACACGCATATCCTCAGGCCGCAACACGGCTGGAGCCTGGCCCGAGAGGGCGGCATGGGCAGCGTAGTCAAAGGAGCGGATCATCCCGGCAACATCGGTGAGAGGCGAGCGCTTGAGTCGCCGCTCGCCCAATGGCCGATAAGGCTCGCCTTCGAAGTCTATGATCACGAAATCGGCGCCAGTATAGAGCACCTGCCCCAGATGGTAGTCCCCATGGCGGCGGATGCGCATGCCAGAGACCCCTTGCTGAAGGACTAGCTGGAACCGCTCAAGGATAGCCTCCTCCATGCCCAACACTTCCTGGGCATCCTCTCTAACCTCTTGCGGCAGGTCTTCGAGGCGTTGACGCAAGAGGCCGAAGACGCGCCCAGTCAGGTTACGCATGGACTGGTGTATGGAACGTAGATGGTGGAGGTCCGAGAAAGGCTCGGGGGCCAACTCCGGTACAGTTGGCTCCGAAGCCAGAGCCAGGTGAAGCTCAGCAGTGCGCTTACCCAGAAGCCTGACTGACGCCAGGTATGGCCCGATGGTCTCCCGGGCTAGCCGAGGGACCTCCTCTTCCATCAGGTCCAGCAGGGATACTTGAGGAACGGCCAGGGCCCCTACTTCAGGATGTGCCAGGGCCCACTCAAAGCTGCGGCCCAGAGAATCAAGAGTATAATGCCAGGCGTCTCCCTGGGCCTGGACATACTTTTGAAGTATGCCCACGGTTATGGGCTCGCTGCTCCTGCTGGGCCTGTACTCAAGGGCGCCGGCGGTGGGAGAGATATGGGGAAAAGCCACCTTCTCAGTGAGGAAACGCCCGATCTCCAGCTCGGGGTTGACTCCCTCACCGGGGCGGCGAAAGAGCTTCAGGATGAGGCGGTCCCCGAAGACCACGGAGGTGTTGCTCTGTTCCGCTCTGAGGGGCACTGACTCCAGGGGAGTGTCGTTGGGGCCCCTGAGATTGCGGAACTCCCCAGTGGGGGAGGCCACAAGCTCTCCACCATCCTGGGTGTGAAAACGGCGGTGGCGGGCGATGGCCGTCAGCAAGGCGTTGCAGAATCCATTGTCAGCCAGGGCATCGTAGAGCACTCCTTCTGCGCCTTCAACTCCTCCCATCAGCTTTAGCCTGGCGACGGCAGCATGAGGAGACTCAACCATGACCCGCTGTGCACCCTTTCCAGATGCAAAGGTGAGTGGGAGGAGGTAGGTCTCTGGCTCCCCCTCAGCGTATTCCACCTGAATTAGAACGAGGTAACCGACAGAGGTATCATGATGCGTGGGGATGACGTCCTGTATCTCAACCGACTGGACCTGGCGTGCCTTCCCACCGTACCATCGGCACCCCCTCATGTAGCCTATCAACAACTCTCCTAGAGCTGCCCTGACCTCTTTCTTAAAGAGGTTCTCCCAATCCCCGCTTACTGTAACAGTAGGTACTATGGACTCTGAGGGCCTGGTGTAGAGGCTGAGGGGCTCCGGTCGCTGTGGCTCCAGGGCAAACCAGTAGAAGGAGTGAGGGCCCAGGGTAAGCAAGTAGGGCTGCTCTCCCACAGGAGGAAACCTCCTGCGGCCGAAAAGCTCTACCGGCACCATTCCCTTGAAGGCGGAAAGGTCCAGCTCGACGAACTCGGCGAAGCGTGAGAGGTTGGCTACCACCAGTATGCACTGGCCCTGCCCTGAGCTTGTCGAAGGGCATCGCCGAAGGAAGGCCAGGACTTTGCGATTCTGTGGGCTGAGGAACTCCAGGCTCCCTCGGCCAAAGGCCTGGAAGCGCTTCCTCATCGCAATGAGACGCTTCATCCACCAGAGGAGGGAGCTGGGGTTATTCTGCTGCACATCTACGTTGATAGCTTCGTAGTGGTACGCAGGGTCTATGATGATGGGTAGATAGAGTCTCTGGGGGCTAGCCCTGGAGAAACCTGCATTCCTATCGGCGCTCCACTGCATGGGAGTGCGGACCCCGTTGCGGTCGCCCAGGTAAAAGTTGTCTCCCATGCCGATCTCATCCCCATAGTACACCACTGGCGTCCCTGGCATGGAGAAGAGGATACCGTTCATAAGCTCGATTTTCTTCCTGTCGTTTTCCAGGAGAGGAGCCAGGCGGCGGCGGATTCCCAGGTTTATCCGCGCTTGACGGTCCCGGGCGTATAGCCGGTACATATAGTCTCGCTCCTCATCGGCGACCATCTCCAGGGTCAACTCATCGTGGTTACGCAGAAAGAGGGCCCATTGGCAGGTCTCCGGGATGGGGGGCGTTTGCTGAAGGATTTCCATGATAGGGAAGCGGTCCTCCATCCGCACGGCCATGAACAGGCGAGGCATGAGGGGGAAGTGGAATGCCATGTGGCATTCGTCCCCGCTGCCGAAGTAGGAGATAGCGTCTTCGGGCCACTGGTTGGCCTCTGCCAGGAGCATACGATTCTCGAATGTCTCATCAACGTGGCGTCGTAGCTCCCTCAGGAAGGCATGGGTCTCGGATAGGTTCTCACAGTTTGTCCCCTCCCGCTCGTAAAGGTAGGGCACAGCATCCAGCCGGAGCCCGTCCACTCCCATCTTTAACCAGAAGTCCATCACCCTCAGTAAGGCCCGTTTGACATCGGGATTATCGTAGTTGAGGTCTGGCTGATGGAAGTAGAAGCGGTGCCAGTAGTAGGCCCCGGCCCCGGAGTCCCACGCCCAGTTAGAGGACTCGAAGTCCTTGAAGATGATCCGGGTCTCCCTGTACTTGTCGGCGTCGTCGCTCCAGACGTAGAAGTCCCGCTGGAGAGTTCCGGGCTTCGCCTGCCGGGCCTTCTGGAACCAGGCGTGCCGGTCGGAGGTGTGGTTAAGGACTAGCTCGGTGATCACCCTCAGCCCCCGCTGGTGGGCTTCCTTCAGGAAAGTCCTGAAGTCATGCATAGTCCCGTAGGACGGGTGGACGCTGGTATAGTCGGCGATGTCGTAGCCATCGTCCTTCAAAGGTGAAGGATAAAAAGGAAGGAGCCAGACAGCCGTGACCCCCAGGTCCTGAAGATAGTCCAGCTTTGCCGTTAACCCTCGGAAGTCCCCTATACCATCCCCATCGCTGTCGTAGAATGCTCTGGGATGGAGCTCGTAGATAATGGCGTCCTTGTACCAGAGGAGGTCAGACTCTAGCATTGGAATATCGTCGCTTCGGCGCATTGGGTGTTAACCTCTTTGGCTCAATGTCCCTCGGGGGGGCGATAGGCATCTCCCAGGTACTGAAACATCATCCGCCGTGTGTTGAAATATGACCCGTTTATGGCGATGGCTGAGCGCATGACCTCAGCGTAGGCTGTGGGCCGCCCATAGTACATGGGGACAATCAGGTACTCCAGCTTATCGTAAAGAGAGTTGGCCTCTTTGGCGGGATTGCTCTCTGGCTCTTCGGTATTTCCAATGGACCAGCCAGTAACACCTTCTATGTGACCCTCGACCCACCAGCCGTCCAGAACGCTCAGGCTTGGCACCCCGTTCATCGCGGCCTTCATGCCACTGGTGCCCGAGGCTTCGTGGGGTTTCTGCGGGGTATTTAGCCACAAGTCCACACCACTACAGAGGTATTTTGCTAATCCCATGTCATATTCCTCCAGATATACGACGCGAAGGCTTCCCTTCAAGGCAGCCGCAGCCTCGAAGACTCGCCGGATTAGCGCCTTACCGCCTTCATCTCTGGGATGGGCCTTGCCCGCGTAGATGGCCTGGAGGGGGCCAACTCGGTGAGCTATCCTCTTCAGGCGCTCCAGATCAAAGAACAACAGGTCGGCTCGCTTGTACGCTGCAGCGCGCCGGGCGAAACCCAGGGTCATCGCTGTCGGGTCCAGGCGAAGGGACGTTCGCCGTTCCACCTCTCCCAGCATCTCCCGTTTGGCATGGGTGTGGGCCTCCTGGATTTCGCCAAGGGGGACTCGTATGGCATAGCGGAGGTAGAGGGCGTTGCTGCGCCACTGGGGGATGTAGCGGTCGTAGAGGGCGCAAAAGGGGGCCGACGTCCAGGTGACGGCGTGGACGCCGTTGGTCACGGAGTTAATGGGATACCTGGGGAACACAGTACGCGAGACCTCCTCGTGGCGCATAGAGACCCCATTGATATAGCGGGAAAAGGACAGGGCCAGGAAGGTCATATTCAGGGCACCGTTCAGGAAGCACTCGGCCCCCTTCAGGGCGGTGGTCCGCTCCTCACCCAGCACCCGTCGGACCAGGTCCTGGTGGAACTGGTCGTGGCCAGCAGGCACCGGCGTATGAGTTGTGAACACGCAGCGCCGTCGGACCGCCTCTATGTCCTCCTTTCTCAGGGTCAGGAGGCTACGGCCCTGGGACTGCTCCTCCAGCAGGGCAAGGGTCAGGAGCGCGGAGTGGCCCTCGTTCATATGGTAGGTCTGCACGCTTTTATGGCCCATAGCATTCAGGATAGCCACACCGCCAAGGCCCAGCACCATTTCCTGGCAGAGACGGTATCGGTCATCGCCTCCGTAGAGGTGATCGGTGAGGGTCTTGTCCCAAGGGCTGTTTCGAGGGAGGTCAGTGTCCAGAAAATAGACCGGCACAGTATGCCCGGATGCTCCGCGCACCACGTAGCGCCACGCGCGCACCCACACCTCCCGATCCTCGATGACCACCCTTACACGAGGCCGCAGAGGTTCCAGAAGCTCTTCCGGGGACCAGTTACGGTGGCTCTCAGACTGGTTTCCCTGGGCATCAAGGTGCTGTCGGAAATAGCCCTTGCGGTGCAACAACGTCACACCCACCATAGGGAGACCCAGGTCGGCAGCAGCGCGCAGGGTGTCCCCGGCCAGCACACCAAGGCCGCCACTGTAGGTGGGCATGGCTGCGTCAAGGCCAACCTCCATAGAGAAATACGCGATCGTGGATGGATGAACCAGCGCGTCGAACGTGGCTGCCATCGAGCACACTCCATTTCAGACCATAGGCCGCCCATGTTGGCAGACCTGGGACAGTAATCCAACTCCTGTTGGCATGGCACTCTCACTATACTATCATCTCGCTTTTAATGCTCGCCACAGTCCTGATACACCAGCACTTGCGGTTTTGATGATTTAGTCCCTCAGGGTGAAGCCTTGCCATAGCCTGACATCTCAAGTAGAGTATGAAGCGGCCATGATTAAGGCAGGGAGAGACAGTCCTTATCGTTTTGTCATTGGTGGACTCACCATGTGGGCCCACTTTGCTGCTGGCGCCAGCTTTCAGAACATCTCACCCATCCTGCCCCTTATCACCGAAGAGTACGGGATCAGCCACACCACCGCCAGTCTCCTGATGGGGGTGGTGATGATTATTAGCGGCGCTTTCGGCTTACCGGCTGGAATCATAGTGGGACGCTTGGGTCTCTGGAGGACCTACACCGCAGGCTGGTTCATGATGGGGCTATTGACTCTTGCGGCCCTCTCTCCCGGCTTCGAGGGGTTGCTGGCTTTACGTATAGCGTACGGCCTGGGTATGGCGGTCATGATGCCTGCCACCGGACCCCTGATCATGCAGTGGTTCCGTCCCAAGGAGCTGCCCATTATAACCAGCGTGAACGTGGCCGTCATGTCCCTGGGCATAGTGGTATCCGTGTCCACAGCAGCTCCTTTATCTGGCATTATCAGTTGGGAAAAAGTCCTGGGCCTCTTTGGAGGCATAGGGCTGGCCGGAGCCTTCGCCTGGCTACTCTGGGGCAAAGCCAAGGAAGGAGTGGGCGACATGGCTGCATCCTTCACATGGGAAGAGGTCAGGGCAGTCCTGCGAAACCGGACCATCCTGCTCCTGGGGCTTGCCGATGCGTCGTGCTTCAGCATGTACATAGCCTTGAGCGGGTGGCTCCCCACCTTTTACAACGAAACACGGGGGATGTCCCTCACCGAGGCCGGATTTATCGTCGGCTTGCTTCCCTTCACGGGCATCTTCGCCGTCCTTCTGGGAGGGTTCCTACCTCTGAAAATGCGGTCAAGGAGGACCTTCTTCATAGTGCCAGGCGTGCTGGCAGGGGTAGGTGCACTGGGCTCCTTCCTGATAGACAATACTGCCATCACCTATGCCTCCGTGACCATCCTGGGACTGGGCTCCTGGCTATACATCCCCACACTCCTCACGCTGCCAATGGAGCTGCCAGAAATGACGCCCAAGAGGGTCGCTCTGGCCTGGGGATGGATTATGACGGCATCGGGGATCGGGACCTTTGCGTCACCCCTGGTGGTGGGGGCCATGCGAGACTCTTTGGGGACTTTCGTGCCAGGCTTCCTGGTCTTTGGGGCAGTGGCCTGGTTCCTGGTCGTCGCAGGTTTTCTCCTGCCCAAGGCCGGCCCTCGGAAGGCCCAGCTTCCAGGCCCCGAAGCCCCATCTACCCCCATACAGGAGTAGAGGGGCAAGTACCTCGCTCTAAAGAGCTTGTGAATAAATTGGTTTTCAGCCCCTCCAGAGGTCCTGAATCAGATACGAAATGGTGGCAGTGGAGAGGCCCAAACCTAGAAAAACTCACAGACTCTCAGAATGACAGCTATCAATTTCAGCTTGACTGATTACTAGCCACCGTAGAACCAGCCGGTGTTCCACATCTCCAGCGGCTTACTGTCATTGCGGGACTCCGCCTCTATCACCTCGCCCACAAACACCGAATGGTCTCCCTGTTCTATGCTGCCGGTGACTTTGCATTCAAAGTAGGCATAGACTTCATCCAGGATGGGAGCGCCAGTGGTCCCGGGCTTGAAGGGATGCCCATTTACCCGTTCCCCCTCCA
Source organism: uncultured Dehalococcoidia bacterium (assembly GCA_964457285.1). Taxonomy (GTDB): domain Bacteria; phylum Chloroflexota; class Dehalococcoidia; order Lucifugimonadales; family JAGWBF01; genus CAYWGG01. Next base: position 834 of record CAYWGG010000093.1, on the reverse strand, counting down.
CCCTGGTGTGCCTGAAAAAGTCTTCGGCGAACTGTTTCTGGTCAGCAGAGAGCACATTTACAGCGAAAGTGTTGGATTTCTTGACGGCTTCGTGAAGGCTGCTATCCTTCTTCACTCCTATCATGATTAGGGGTGGAGAAAAAGAGGCCTGGGATAGCCAGTTCACGGTGCCGGCTGAGACAACATCATCAGCAACGGAGCTGACAATGTACATGCCATACGTAATCTGGCGTAGTACCTTCTTCTTCACATTGGAGTCCATACCTCACCTCCTGGCAACTCTAATAAGATGACACAGTTTAACACTTTATGGCTCCCCTTTGAAGCCCTCGCATCTCAGGGCGGGACGAGCGATGTGGACGTGGGGGCGTTGGTGTATTATCATTATCAGCAGGGACCCACCTTAACGAATGGGTGGGCGAGGACTGAAATGTGGAGGTAGCCATGAAGGTAGTAAGGATCGCCGAAGTCCGTGAGGAGCCGAACACCAGCGCGTTGATGATAGGGGGAACGGTAACGAGGCAAGGAGTCGTACCTCCTGAGATGGCGAAGAACTTTAACTGTGGGATAGTCAACTTTGGCCGTGGGGCGCGGAACAAGTTCCACGCCCACACCAGCGACCAGGTTCTCATAATAACCTCCGGAATAGGCATAGTGGCGACGGAGCATGAACAGCGTGAGGTGTCGGTGGGTGACGTCGCCTTCATTCCAGCAGGCGAGAAGCACTGGCACGGGGCCAGGAAAGAGTCGCCTATGTCCCACATCACAATAACGGCAAAGGACAGCAAGACGACCCAGCTCGAGAACTAGCTCACGCTGTCAAAGGTCAAATAG
>CAYWGG010000092.1:0-9669 GCA_964457285.1 uncultured Dehalococcoidia bacterium | reverse complement strand
GGCAGAGGGTGTTATAGGGGTTTGTCTTGAAGCCAAGCTCCCTGAGCCGCTGAAGGGTATCCCAGTGATTATCAGGCATAAAGCCATCCTCAGCGTGCCCAAGGCTATACACATATATGTCCAGGTTTCGGGAGGCGGTTATACGTGGGTCTAGTTGTCGGATGGAACCTGCGCCTGAGTTACGAGGGTTGGCGAAGGGGGCCTCACCCCTCGCCGCCCGCTCCTGGTTAAGCAGGATGAAGCTCTCTTTGGGCATGTACACCTCACCGCGCACCTCCAGAACACGAGGGGCCTGGCCCAGCAGGGTGAGGGGGATACTCTTTACCGTGCGCAGGTTCAGGGTTACGTCCTCGCCTCGATACCCATCGCCCCTGGTAGCACCACGGACCAGCCGACCCTCCTCGTAGGTCAACGACACGGCCAGGCCATCTATCTTCAGCTCACACACCATCTCAAAGTCAGCGCGTTCCAGGAGGTTTGTCACACGGTGATGCCACGCCTGAAGCTCATGGAAGCTGAAGGCGTTGGCGAGGCTCAGCATGGGGACCACATGCTGCACCTCGGCGAACTCCTCGGCTGGAGCCTCTCCTACTCGCTGGGTGGGCGAGTCGGAAGTAATAAGCTCGGGGTGCTTCTCCTCCAGTTCCCTTAGCTCCCGCATGAACTGGTCGTACTCGGCGTCGCTGATAACCGGATCGTCCAGGGCATAGTAGCGGTAACTATGGTACTCAATCTCCTTCCTTAGCCGCTCCAGCCTGTCTCTGACTGTTTTGTCCGTATCCACCATAAGTCTTATCTGTCCTTTGTGTCAGCTCCGTCTCGCTCTGCCTTCAACGGTGGCGCTCACACGTGAGCTTTTGCCTTTGCCAGAAACCAGTATAATGTCATCCCACCGCTTATCTATACGGGCATGGTCTACTTTTTTAGCCCAAATCACGGCTACTATTCTACGACAAACCCTCAGAGGCAACAATTCCGCATATCCACCTTGTCGCCGTTACCATGAGGCAGTACAATGTAGGGGTCAAAGTTCAGACATCAGGAGGTGGTGGAGATGTATGACAGACCTGCACTGAGTTTGTCCCAGGTCCAGGCAGCGATGAATACCATGATTGCACAAGCATCGGAGAACCCGGGCCAACCCGTAGCTATAGCTATGGTAGATGAGGCAGGAGACATAATCGGCTACGCCCGGATGGATAACTGCCGGAAGTTTCCCCAGCGCCTGGCTATCAAGAAAGCCTACACTGCCGCCCTCCGCGGGGTGGACTCCCAGGCCTTCGCAGACCAACTGAAAAGCCAGAGCAGGACCGTGTTAGACTTCGGCGATCCTAACCTGGTAGCAGTAGGCGGGGGAATAGTGGTCCGCCGACCCAGCGATGGGACGATCCTTGGGGGAATAGGCGTGAGCGGCCTTCCTGGAGCCCACCTGGATGAGGCCCTGGCCCGCGCCGGCCTCGACGCCCTGGGCCTGTAGAGAGAATGGCTGTCAGCTTCCAGTATCATATTGTGAGGCTGAAGGCTGATAGCTGAAAGCTGAGGCGTAGATATGCCCAAGGTTAAAGCTAACGACTTAGAGATGTTCTATGAGGTGTACGGGCCAGAAGGGGCCCCAAAGCTGGTGTACATCGGCGGGGCCAGGAGCGATCTGCGGTCGGCTTCGATGAACACTAATCCCCTTGTGGAACACTTCCGGATGATGGCCTTCGACCAGCGGGGCCAGGGCCAGACGGACAAGCCAGACATTCCCTACTCGATGGCTATGCAGGCCGATGACGCTGCGGGCCTCATGGACGCCACAGGATTCAGCCCGGCGATAGTGATGGGGGTCTCCTTCGGAGGTATGGTAGCCCAGGAGCTAGTGCTGCGCCATCCCGAAAAGGTCCTGTTCCTGGTCTTGTGTTGCTCTAGCAGCGGAGGGGCTGGTGGCAGGTCCGCCGACTTCCGCGCCATCCTTACGAACCCCGACAGGAGCCAGGACGAGAACATCAGGGCCTATCTGTACATCCAGGACAGGAGGCGCACCCCTGATTACATGGCATCTCACCCAGAGGAGATACAGAGGCTGGTAGACCAGTATAAGCGGGGACCTGACCCTTTGGGCTCGGCCAGGCTGTACGAGGCCCGGCAGAGCCATAACACCTACGACCGCCTGGGCCAGATAAGGGTGCCAACCCTGGTCATGGGCGGCATATACGATGGGCAAGCGCCGCCGGAGAACCAGGAGCGCCTGGCGGCCGCTATTGCGGGCGCTAAGCTGTACATGTTCGAGGGAGGACACCAGTTCCTCAACCAGGATAGGGAGGCCGCTTACAGGACTATCATCAACCACTTGAAGAGCTACCTCGGCCAGAGGACGGCAGCGTAGGATTTGCCCCAGAGGGTCACGGAGCCGCAGGGACATAGGAAGCCGAATATGGGTGTAGATGAAGCTGAAAGCTAACAGAGAGAGGGGGATACATTATGAGAGTAATTGACGCTGTTGCAGAGATACTGAAGCGCGAGGGGGTACAGTACCTTTCCTGCTATCCCACCAACAGCATGATAGAGGCCGCTGCCCAGGCAGGAATAAGGCCCATTCTTTGCCGACAGGAGCGCGTCGGGGTGGGCATCGCCGACGGCTTCAGCCGCGTCTCCAACGGGCGGCCCGTTGGTGTGTTCGCCATGCAGCAGGGGCCAGGGGCTGAGAACGCCTTTTCTGGGGTGGCAACGGCCTACTCCGACTCGGTGCCGATCCTTGTGCTTCCCCAGGGCTACCCCAGGGAGCGGGCAGGAATCCTGCCCCACTTTAGCTCTGTCCGCGCCTACGAGCCGGTGACTAAGTCGGTGGAAGCGCTCAACGCCGGAGAGCGCGTGACTCAGATCATGCGCCGGGCCTTCAGCAACTTGAAGATGGGCAGACCAGGCCCAGTGATGGTGGAGATTCTTCAGGACGTAGCCCTGGAGGAGGTGGACGAGTCGGTCCTGGCAGCCTATCAGCCAGTGAAGCCCACTCGCTCTGCTGGCGACCCCAGAGATGTGGATGAGGCGGCCAGAGCGCTGGTGGAGGCCCGAAGGCCGGTGATCCATGCCGGGCAGGGAGTGATGTACGCCGAGGCCACAGAGGAACTGGTACAGCTGGCGGAGTTGCTACAGGCTCCTGTGAGCACCACCCTGGTGGGTAAGAGCGCATTCCCTGAGAACCACCCCCTGTCCCTGGGCACCGGTGGGAACACCATGACCGGCCCTGTCGTACACTTCTTGCGTAACTCCGACGTGATCTTTGGCATCGGCACCAGCTTCACTCCCTATATGAGCGCCGTCATGCCCCCTGGGAAGGTGATGATCCAGGCCACCAACGACCCCAGGGACATAAACAAGGACTACGCCATAGAATACCCCATCATTGGGGACGCCAAGCTAGTGTTGCGACAGCTCATCGAGGCAGTTAAAGACCGCCTGGGCGGCAGGGGACGTGCTGGCGACGGCGCTGTGGCGCAGGAGATCAGTGCGGCAAGGGAGGCGTGGCTGAGGGAGTGGATGCCCAAGCTAACCTCCGACGAGGTGCCCATAACCCCTTACCGGGTCATCTGGGAGCTCATGCAGACGGTGGACCCCGCCGACGCTATCGTCACCCACGACTCGGGCAGCCCCCGCGACCAGATGGTGCCTTTCTACCGTGCTACAGCGCCCAGGGGCTATCTGGGCTGGGGCAAGTCCCACGGCCTTGGCACTGGCCTCGGCCTCACCATAGGGGCGAAGCTGGCTGCGCCGGACAAGCTGTGCATCCACTGGATGGGGGACGCTGCCTTCGGCATGGTAGGGCTGGACTTCGAGACGGCGGTGCGGTGTGGCATACCTATCCTGGCCATCGTATCCAACAACTCCACCATGGCTGCGGAGGTCCGCGCTATGAACGTTTCCCACGGCCTTTACCACACCAGGGACATAGGCGGTAACTACGCGGACATGGCCGGAGCTATGGGTGGCTATGCTGAGAGGGTGGAGAGCCCGGCGGAGATCGCATCGGCCATCCGGCGCGCCCGCAGGGCGACGGAGGACGGGCGAGCGGCCTTGCTGGAGTTCATCACCTCTGAGGAGACGGCCGCATCTCACAGGCGTGGCTTGGGATAAAACCCTAGCCCCCAAGTGAAGACTTGTAAAACGAGGCCACAAAGAATATTATGGAACAGTCATGGCTACAAGCAGAGCAAAATACGCTTTCGGCGTTCCATCCCAGGTCAAAGCAGAGGCTATAGGGGTCCCCGGCAAGAGGACTTTCCGTCTGGTACTGGAGTCAGGCGCCGCATCGGCATCTTTATGGCTGGAGAAAGAGCAGCTTCATCAGCTTGCTCTATATATCCAGGAGATCAGCGCCTCTCTGCCCAGCGATAGCAAAGCCAGGGAAGGCCAGCCCCCAGAGCCTCAGTGGAGCGGGGGAGTCACAAACATAGACTTCAAGATCGGCAGGCTGGCCTTAGGCCACGACAGTGGAAGCAACTGCCTGCTGTTTCTGACCCATGACATCGAGAAACCGGATGATAATGTTGCTACGCTGAGCTTCTGGCTCCCTTTGAGGCAGGGTGAGGAACTGGCGGAGGAGGCGTTGAAAGTATGTGCGGCTGGCAGGCCCCAGTGCTTCCTCTGCGGGCAACCCATTAACCCAGAGGGCCACATGTGTCCTCGGGCCAATGGCCACGCTCCTCTACAAGCCTGAAGATTGAAAAAACACTCCCGTGCGCTCACACCAAGAGACCCTACAGCTACTCCAGCAGGGAGATATCACCTCGCTGGAGTTGTCTAATTGGGGCTCCAATTACACCTTCCTGGTCAAGGTCAGTAACGGCTCCCGGGAATGTCGAGCGGTATATAAGCCCAGGGCTGGTGAAGTGCCCCTCTGGGATTTTCCCAATGGCACCCTCTACAAACGCGAGTATGCGGCTTACCTCCTGAGCCAGATTTTGGGCTGGGACCTCATCCCCCTGACCATAATACGGGATGGGCCTCGTGGCGTGGGCTCCTTGCAGCTTTACGTTCCGCATGACCCGCGAGTCAACTACTTCACCATCAGAGAATCCCACAGCGATGTCCTGCGAGTGATGGCCTGTTTCGACCTGGTAGCTAACAACGCCGACCGCAAAGCGATCCACTGCATCCAGGGGCCAGACGGGAAGATATGGGGCATAGACCACGGCCTCACCTTTAACTCAGTGATTAAGGTCAGGACGGTGATCTGGGACTTCGGTGGCGAGCCAATCCCGGACCAGCTTCTGAGCGCTCTGTCAGCCTTCCTGAAGGAACTAATACACCCCAGGGGAAGGGTGCTGGAACTGTTGCGCCTGCTGGCTAAGGATGAGGTGGCAGCCCTCGTGCAGCGCACAGCCTGGCTGCTGGAAATCCGCGAGTATCCAGGTCTGGGCCGGAGTCATCGTTAGCACCTTTCATAAATAGGGCCACGCTTGGTGACCACCCAGCCATTCTCCTACCCTGCCCCGCGTCCGACCATCTCTGAGTAGAATCCCTGAAGGGACTTAGCCATCTCCTCCAGGCGTTTATCTACCAGGTAGTTCACCGTTTCTTGAGGATAGGAGCCGTCGGGCTGGCGCTCTCCTGCGGGCACACCGGTGAGGACCTCGATCCCTTCGTCTACGCTCTTCACAGCGTATATGTGGAACCTGCCCTCTTGTACCGCCTTCACCACGTCATCCCGGAGCATCAGATTCTTGACGTTCTGATGGGGTATAACGACCCCCTGGTCCCCTGTCAGGTCCACGATGCGACATAAATCAAAGAAGCCCTCCACCTTCTGGTTCGCACCACCAATGGGCTGTATCTCACCCTTCTGGTTCACAGAGCCTGTGACGGCGATGCTCTGCTTTATGGGTAGCTCTGAGAGGCTGGATAGTATGGCGTAAAGCTCTGCTGAGGAGGCACTATCTCCCTCCACTCCTTCATAGGACTGCTCAAAGGATAGGCTAGCAGAGAGGGACAGAGGCTTGTCCTGGGCGAACTTCCACCCCAGGTATCCACTGAGGATGAGGACACCCTTATCGTGGATTCTACCGCTTAGCTGGGCTTCCCGCTCGATGTTAATAACGCCCTGCCTTCCGGCGAAAGTCCTGGCAGTGATGCGAGACGGGCGTCCGAAGGTGAAGTCTCCCATATCATAGACTACCAGGCCGTTCACCTGTCCCACCACTTCCCCACTCACATCTACCATAAGCGTACCCTCGGATGTGAGCCTGCGTAGCTTCTCCTCCACCAGGTTCAGGCGATAGACCTTCTCGTCCAGCGCCTTCTTAACATACGCGCCCGTAATGAGGGGACTGGCCCCTTTGCGAGCCCAGTAGTCGGCCTCGATGAGCAGCTCCTGTATCTGGCCGAAACGAGTGGAGAGCTTTGTCTGGTCAGCTACCAGCCTTGCGCTATGCTCCACGACTCGGGCTACGCCACTACGGTCGCAGTGGAGCAGCCTCTCGGCCTGGCAGACGCCACAGATAAAGGCGCAGTAACCATCCACGCTCTCCGGCGTCAGGTCTATCTGAGAGTCGAACTCGGCCTTTACCTTGAACATCTCCCAGAAGTCTTCCCGGTCATAGGTGGAAAAGAGCCTGTAGAGGCCCTCATCCCCAGTTACGATCACTTTGGCATTCCAGGGTATGGACTGGGGCCTGAGGCCCTGAGGAGCTATGAGGCCAAACTGCACTGCAGGGTCCTCCAGGCTCACCTCTTTGTCACGAATAGCACGCTTGAGCCCCTCCCACACGCCAGGGTTCATGAGCAAGTCTCGCACGTTGAGCACCAGATAACCGCCGTTGGCCTGATGGATGGAGCCGGCCCTGAGCATCGTGTGATCGCTGAAATAGGCCCCCATGACAGCTCGTCGCTCTATCCTGCCGAACAGGTTGCCCCAGGTAGGGTTAGACTCAATGACGATAGGGGCAGCCTGACTGCCGGAGGTGTCCACCAGGACGTTTACCTCAAAGGGCATGATTGGGCTACGCTGAGCTGCGGTGAAAACCTGCGGCCCTCCCTGGACGGGCGTAGCAGGTGGCTGGGCTCCATCAGAGCTTTGGGAGGTGGTGAAAAGGTTCAGGTTGTCCAGGGTGTACTCTCTGAGGACATCAAGGTAGCCGGTTACCTCCGGCAGCCCTCCGAAGTCCGACACAAACCTGTGAAACAGGTCAGAAAGCCTCAGATCTCCTACATCCCTACCTAGCGCACTTACCTTGTCCTGGGTATCCTTTTCGATGGCTCTCAGCCTCTCCATAGTCTCCTGCACCCGCTGCAAGAGCTTCCCCCGTTTCTCCTCGATGTCGTGTCTTTTCCCCTCGCCTAGCTTCATAAACTCCTCGGGGGACATGGGCCCGCCATCCTCCTTCAGAGGGAACAGGTTTACGCCCATTTGAGAGAACTGGAGGCCGAAGCCTCCGGCCCTTGCTTCCCTTTCTAGCCCTTGCAACACGCTCTGATAGCTGGCCCTGCCCTTCTCCTCCATCTCCCTTCGTCGGGAAGTGTACTCCTCGCTGGAAAACAGCTTGGGCAACTCTTCTCGCAACGTCTTCAGCAGCTCGTCCAGTCCGCGGCGCAGCAGCCTGCCATGTCCAGGGGGCAACCGTAACATCCGCGGCCTATCAGGATCGCCAAAGTTGTAGACATAGCACCAGTCGTATACGGGGAACTGTACTCCCTGTGCTTTGCGCTCATCTATAATCGCCTGAAGGTGCCTCTTGATAGCTGAGGCTTTGCCTGTGCCCGTAAGGCCGGTGACAAAGAGATTATAGCCTGGCCTATCCACCTCCAGGCCGAACCTGATGGCCCTCAGCGCCCTGTCCTGACCGATAAGGCCCTGTAGTGGAGTAAGCTCGTCAGTACAGTCGAAACTAAAATCGGCGGTGTTGCAATGCCAGCAGACCTGCTCCCACGAGACCTCATACTTGCCTTTACCGGCAGAGTCCATATCTCACCTACCTGAACGGACTACTTCCACACTTGCCCATTATATTATAACAGTTGTATGCATCCATGATGCCGCAGACCTTCTCGAGGGAATCTTTTCCCCTTACATTGCACCGCACCAGGCGTGAGTGTAAACTTTATGCTGGTGAAAAGGCAACGCTAATAACCGAGATGAACGGGAGTGGAGAGAATGGCGAAGCAGATCGAGATTTTGAGCCCGGCCGCCGAAGCCTGGCGTCCCACTGTAGAGACGACGCCTGTGGTGGATGGCCTGGCAGGAAAGACGGTGGCTATCCTCAATAACCGGTGGAGCAGTATGGATATAATGGCGGATTACCTGACCCGCCTGCTCAAGGAGGAGTACGGCGTAGCCCAGGTTTTCCAGAAGGATGTGCCCATATCCTCGCCGCCACCCAAAAGCGTCTTCGATGAGGTGGTAACAAGGGCTCAGCTCGCTATTGTAGGACTGGCCAACTGAGGCTCCTGCACAGCGTGGAGTGTCCACGACAGCATCAACCTGATTAAGCACGGTATCCCTTCCACGGTCCTGGTTACCGAACGGTTCGTAAACCTGGCGAAGGTGGCGATGAAAGGCAACGGTATACCCTCAGCGCCTATGGTGGTGCTGCCCCGGACTGAACTCACCGAGTACGTGTCTCCTGAGCAGGTGGAAGAGGTGGCCAGGGCAGCCCTCAACGACATAATAACTCAGTTGGCCCCCAAAAGCCCGCCCTGAGCCTGCCGAAGGGATGACAACTAAAAGACCCTGAGTAATGGGTGCTCGATGTGGTGTGCCATTAGATAATGCTAAGGAGGTACTAGGATGAGATGGATTTTAATTTCAGTATTACTCAGTGTATGCCTGTTGTTGCTGGGCTCCAGCACTGTCCTCTTCGCGCAGCCGAAGGAAGCGACCGAGAAGCCGGGACCACAGAAGTCGGGATTCTACTCCTTCTGGGATGCAAGCTCTGAGTTCGAGATCGGAGTTGGAAACGTGTCCAAATTATCCTGTACCGTCGGTGAGCAGACCCAGCCTTCTGTATATGCCGGAAACATGCTCATTGACTGCGATGGTGAGGTGCCCCACAACGAGACTACCATTGCCGTGAACCCCAATAATCCTGACCACGCCATCGGTGGTTATCACTCTTACCAGCTCAGTTTCAGAGGGGCGACGTTTATAGCTCGCATCATTGGCACCACGTCTGTAACTTTCGATAGGGGCAAAACGTGGCAAGAAGTCGTACCCCCTATTACTCCATACCAGTTCTCAGGTGACCCAGCGCTGGCTTTCGACGCCAACGGCCGTGTCTACTTCGCTAACATCGCCGACCATGAGGGCCAGAGTGGTGGCTTCACTGCCCCCAGTGTAGTCGTAGCCCACTCTGATGATGGGGGGCTAACCTGGTCGAATCCCGTCACTGTTGCTGAAGGACAAGGCGCTCTAGCTGGTGGAGCAACTGGCCCTTTGATCTTTCAAGACAAGGAATACATCGCAGTAGACACGAGCCCCACAAGCCCCTTCCGTAACCGGGCCTATGTTACCTGGACCAGCTTTCAGGAGTTCTTCCTGGGCCAGTCGCCCTTCTTCCGCTCGCCCATTATGGTGTCTACCTCGGACGACGGGATTAACTGGAGCGAAGGGCAAGAGATCAGTGGCTTTCATCCTGCCTGCTCAGTCCAATTCGGTGGAGGCCCCGCTAATCAGTGTGACGCAAACCAGTTTTCCAT
>CAYWGG010000091.1:0-9772 GCA_964457285.1 uncultured Dehalococcoidia bacterium | reverse complement strand
TGGTAGGGAATGCGCTCGGTCCGAAAGTCCCAGAAGTGGTGATGGGGATCGCAGATGGGAACCTCCGGCTCCAGAGTAGGCTCCGAGGTTAAAGCGAGCCAGTCATTGCCTCCGAATGGCATAAAAACACCTCCATTGAAGTATTTGGTGACTCAATCATATCACACTGCCGTGGGGTCTAGCATCAGAGATGGATGATGCTATAGCCATCAGTTGACTTGGCTCAGGGGTGTCACTACAATTGCTCTCGTCAAGGGAGGGTGCAGGAAACCCTGCGGTTTTCTGCCAGGGGCTTGAGGGTGTCCCCCCAAGCTTTTTATCCCCTCTTCCTCCCAGAAGGAGAAGGGGGTCAGGGGGATGAGGGTAAAGAAAGAATGCCACCAGGGAGGATTGTATGGCTAAGAACGGTTTCCGAGTGATGGACTCGGATATGCATATTCTTGAGCCCGAAGACCTTTACGAGAAGTTCATGGAGCCCCAGTACCTGCCGTGGGCTCCCAAGCTCACAGCGATGCCCGCCAGGTTCGGGGGCCGCTTCACGTTGATGGTGGACTGGCAGGTCAAAGCTCGGCGGGCTCGATACGCGGAAGATAGGGAGCGGCTGCTGGGCAGCACCCTTCGGATGCGCGACGCCACGGCTCCCATGAGAGAGCAGGGGTATAATGCCATCTCTCAGCTAGAGGCCATGAATATAGAGGGCATTGATGTGGCTATCCTCTTCCCCACTGTCTGCCTCAACCTTCCGAACAGCTACGATGGCGTTGATGGCTCCCTGGCAGCGGCTATGTGCCGCGCCTACAATAACTGGCTTTACGAGTTCTGCCAGGCGGACCCCAAACGCCTCAAGCTGTGCGCCATTATCCCCGCCCATGAGATACACGAGGCCGTGAAAGAGGCCCGGCGGGCGGTCACCAGGCTAGGAGCCATAGGAGTATTCCTCCATCCTGGGGTGGTCAATAGCAGGCCCTGGCACTCCAGGTACTTCGACCCTCTCTGGGCTGAGCTTGAAGAGATGAATATACCTATCGGCTGGCATCCAGAGGCCGATGAATACCTGCTGGAGCCCGACTTCGGCAACAGCAAGCTCATGAGGCACGCCTATGCCAACCCCTCAGAGGTCATGAGGACAATGATGAGCATGATCTGTGGGGGCGTCTTCGAGCATTTCCCTGGTCTCAGGGCGGCCTTTCTGGAGGCCAACTGCGGGTGGGCGCCCTTCTGGGTGTCGCGTATGGAGAGGGAGTATAAGAACTTTGGCCCCTGGGACGCCCCCTGGCTGAAGCGGAGGCCCAGGGACTACTACCTGCGAAACTGCTGGGTGAGCGTAGAGGCCGAGGAGGAAGAAGCCAGATGGGTGGTGGAGGCTTTAGGGGGTGACAACATCGTCTTCAGCACCGACTACCCTCATTTCGACTCCGAGTTTCCCCGCTCGGTGGACAGCTTCTTGAAGCAGCCTCTCACCGACGAAGCCAAACGCAAGATTCTATGGGACAACTGCGCCAGGCTCTACGGCTTGTCGTAGACGACCTTCATAATCCCGTGTAAGGAGGCAGCAATGGGTAGGTTAGATGGGAAAGTAGCGCTTATCAGCGGCGGCGCCAGGGGCATGGGGGCCACGGAAGCTAAGCTCTTTGCAAGGGAAGGCGCCAGAGTGGTCTTTGGCGACATCCTGGACGACGAGGGGAGAAGGGTGGAGGCTGAGATAAGGGAGCTTGGCGGCGAGTCTACCTACTCACGCCTGGATGTGACCAGAGAGCAGGACTGGAGGAGGGCCGTACAGATTGCAGAGAGCAAGTACGGGAAGCTGGATATACTGGTGAATAACGCAGGCATCGTCATCCGAGGTAGCATAGAGGAGACCAGCGAAGGGGACTGGGACCGCATCATGGCAATCAACGCCAAGGGCGTGTTTCTGGGCACCAAACACGCCCTTCCTGCTATGCGCCGGGCCGGGGGCGGCTCTATCGTGAACATCTCCTCCGGTGCGGGCATCGCGCCCAGCCCCGATACCTCCGCTGCTTACAGCGCCTCCAAAGGAGCCGTCCGCATATTCACCAAGACGACGGCAGTCCAGCACGCCAAAGACAGGATAAGGTGCAACTCGGTTCATCCTGGGCCCATTGATACACCCATGCTCCAGGCGGCTACATCCGATCCGTCCAGTCAGGAGGCGCGGCTACAACGCATACCTCTAGGCAGGATAGGGACTCCGGAAGAGATCGCCTATGGCGTCCTTTATCTGGCCTCCGACGAGTCATCCTTCGTCACCGGGTCCGAGCTGGTGATTGATGGAGGCAGAACGGCGCAGTAAGAGATGACGTGCCTCACCCTTCAGGGTGCAGTATAGTCTTCCTTGCCGTTCCTCCAGGTGGCGAGAGCATCCCAGCTATCGGCGTCCATGAACTCTGACCAGCGTTTGTAGAAGTTGCGCAGGTTGTCCTCGCTGGACCTGACCTCCGTCAGGTCCGTCACCATACCGGGGAACCTGAGTCCATCACACTCAAAGTTGGCTCGCTCATAGCCCAGGCCCTGCTCGTAGCTGTAGGGGTGGCGCCGGGCGATAATCCCTCGGCTTGCGGCGTGGGCGTAGTTCCAGTTCTCCATATCATCCTGCTCGGTCATCCCACCCGGTCCTGAATACCGGATGTAGTACAGCCGCAGGAAGTCCTTCACCTCCGGGGGAGAGTCCCTGTCCACCAGATACCAGCGCCACACCTCCGTCCGATGGGGCCCCCTTGGGTGCCAGACGGCGATGGAGCGAGGCTGCCTCGGATGGAGGGCCGTGTTGGGGAAGATCTCGCCGGGGCTACCTATCAGCCGGCCCCACTTCCCCCTGCGCCGCCTCCGCTCCTCCTCACAATGCCTGAAGTACTCCGAGACGATGGGAGCGTGCTGGTAAGCTGGGGGAGTCGAGGCATCCCCGGGTAGCACATAGACCCCAGTCTGGTGGCCTCTCTCGGGTAGGCTGACGTGAAGCCGCCGAGACATCTGCAACTCTCGCATATCCCGGCGTCCCGTGCCGCTGGGGCCGATACCCACCAGGTCCACCGACCGGTGGCTGATATTATGGTAGCTGTCCCCACTGAAGTTCTCCGCGGGGAACTTCCAGTTACAGGGTATCAGCCACTTCTGGATACCTCCAAGCACCTCTGTGCCACCCTCCCGCCCATCCCAGGAGTCCAGAGACAGGTCCAGGAACAGCTTGAAGTCCCCAAGGTATTCCAGAAAGGGAGGTGCCGACTCGTCCCAGGTAGCCCAGATGGCCCCCTTGTAGTTGCATATCTGGGCTACTTCAACGAGGCCCCACATGGACTTGTCCAGCTTCCCGCGGTAGGCGTCTTTGTAGAAGGGAACACCCACCAGCTTGCCGTCGGTGGCGTAGCTCCAACCGTGATAAGGGCAGGTGAAAACGGGGGTGTTGCCCTCGTCGTAGCGGCACACCTTCATGCCCCTGTGGCGGCAGGAGTTCAGAAATACGTGGACCTGGCCCTCCCGGTCTCTACAGAGGATGACCGACTCCTCTCCCATGCACGAGACAAAGTAGTCGCCCGGCTTGGGGATTTGGCTCTCATGGCCCACAAAGAGCCAGGCCCGGGTGAACACCTGCTCTTGCTCACGCTGGTAGATCTCCTCGTTTACAAATATCTCCCGGCTGATTTGCCCCTTCTCCATATCCACCAGCCCGTTCACGAGGCTGTACTTCGTCGCAAGGGCCATGTCAACCTCCTCCTGTAGTTAGTAACCTGCTCCCCCGCTTCAGATTTGAGTGTAATCACAGCCCCACTGTCTGTCAATCCTTACCCATAGGAGACCTTTGCCTTTCTGAAGGCGCTATCAATATCTCCCGCCATTGTCTCGATGTCCCCACAGACGGCGTAGCGAACGTAGCCAGGAGCCTGCCCTGAGCCTTCGGCCTTGAGGGCCTCAGCCCGAAGGCTTGCCGAGGGGAAGTGGACGCCCACAACGCCCGTCTCGTCAATCATCATGAAATTGAACTGTTCCGCGCTCTCGATCCTTCTCCCGAATGCGTGGGTCGGCACCATCCAGAGGGTGAAGAACCCCGCCGATGGCTCTATGGCGAGGCGCATCCCATGTCCCCTCAGGAGTTTAATAAGGAGGCCCAGCCTAGAGCGGTACATTTCCCTGTACCGGGCAATACCTTCCTGGTCGGTCTCAAAGGTTGCCACAACGCCCGCTGCCATAGGCGCAACGAACCCGGCATCAGCCTTGCCCTTGACTACTTTAAGGTCGCCGATGAAGTCGGGGGAACCGACCATAGCTCCCACATGCCAGCCGGTGCCGTTTCCAATGAGCTTGGCCGCCGTGAATGCCTCTGCCCATGAAAGCTCCGGGAAGTCGGGGGCAACCTCGGATAAGGTGAGGCTCTCTGCGCCGTGACTGAGTACGTAGTAAGCCGCATCGTTGAAGAGCCGTACGTTACCCTCGCTACAGTATCCGCAGAGCTCACGTAGCCAGCCCTGCGTCGCCACCTGGCCCGAGGGGTTATGGGGGTAGTTCATCATGACCAGGTCTGTTCCTTCTGCAATATCATGGGGAGAGAAACGGAACTCGTTCTCAGGGTTAAGGGGAAGGGCATAGTGGTTTGTCAGAACGTGATAATCGCACCAGTCCGCCGGGATCGGATACCCTGGGCTGGTAGTTGTAGCGACGGTTATCCTGCGCTCTGCGCAGCCGCAAGCCAGAGGCACCAGGCCAAGCATCGGCTTAATGCCGGGGATGGGCAAGTAGTCAACCTCCCTGGGCTCGAAAGGCCGTTGCACATGGGCCTGGATGAAGCGCTGAGCAAAGTTGGGCACGCCTGGGCTTCCATTGTACTGGTACGCGTGCATCGCCTCCGCCTCGCTCATGACCGCCGCCGCAGCCGCCTTTCGAGCGCTGAGGAGCGCGGGGCCTTTGGGCTCCCCGATGGAAAGGTCAATCAGCTTAATACCTGCCGCCTCTGCCTCTGCGCGTTTCGCCCTGATGGTCTGCAACACATTCTCACCGCCTTGTGGCAGTCTCGACCTTCGCACGGGCCTGTTCCTCCTCATGTCAACATATCAGTCGCGCATCTGCATCAGGGTGGCGAGCTTCCGCCACCAGGAAACTACCCCTTCGACTTCTCTCTGATGAGTTCCCTTATCCTGTTGGGGCTAAGGGGCAAGTCGTTCACCTGAATCCCCAGGCGAGATATAGGCAAGCTCGGAGAGCCGGTTGATGTCAACGACCACTTTGGGGCGCACCAGCCGCATATTCATAAGGGGCATCAGGCTTTGCCCACCCGCAAGGACTTTTGCTTCGTCGCCGTGTTGCTCCAGCAAGGCCAGTGCCTCTGCCAGACTCGTTGGGGCGAAGTACTCGAAATTGGCAGGTTTCATTTACCTCAGCTCCCTGGATAGCCCTTGTTGAGAGTATAATTGTACGAAATATCGGGCGCAAGTAGAGTAGTAGCTAGAAGGAGGGCGAAATGGCTATACTGGTGGTCGGTGGCACTGGCTTCATTGGCCCAAGGGTCATCAGAAGGCTGGTAGAGAGGGGCGAGGAGGTAGTCTGTATGGACCTCAACCCCGGGACAGCCTCGTTTACAGGCATGGAGGACAGGGTGAAGGTGGTCCAGGGTGACGTGACTCAGTTTGAAGACGTGGCGAGGGCTACCATAGAGGCAAAGGCGGACCGCCTGATAAACCTGGCCTACCGCTTGGGAGGAGGCGAGGGGAACCCGCATCATGCCATTCGGCTGAACATTCTGGGGATGGACAACTGCTTTGAGGCGGCGCGAGTTTGCGGCGTCAAGAGAGTGGTGTACGCCAGCTCTATTGCCGTCAGTGGCAAGCAGAGTAACTTTGGGGACAGGCTGGCGAACGAGGAGGATCCCAAATACGGCACAAGCCAGTACGCTGTCTGCAAGATGTTCAACGAGTTCCAGGCCGATCAATATATCAAGAACTACGGTATGTCCATTACCGGCATCCGCCCGGCCAACGTAACCGGCCCCGACAAAGTGAGGGGCTCTACGGACCACGTGCAGTGCGTAACCCTGCCTGCAAGCGGACGGCCCGCCCGCTTCCCCTGGAAGTCCCTGATGCGCCTCCCCATCCACGTGGAGGACATAGCGGAGGCCTTTGTCCGCGTCAGTCTGGCCGATGCCCCCCGCTACCACATCTACAACTCGGGTGGTACGCCTATAAGCATGGGCGAGCTGGCTGACCTGGTGGGGGAGTACATTTCCGACGCCAGGATAGCCTTCGATAGCGAGGGTGGCCTTGAGGAGTCAGGAAACTATCTGGTGGATAATAGCCGCCTGCTCACGGAGTTCGAGATGGAGTTTCCGCCCTTTCGCAGGCGGGTCCTGGAGATCATCAACGACATACGCCGACAGGAGGGGATGCCGCTGGTAGAGGAGGGGTGAGAAATAATCACCCCTCCATCACTTCCTTGAAGCGCTGGATGGCTTCGATGTGCTTCTCAGGGGACCCCAGCCCCCCTCCGCCGGTCCCCACAGACAGATGCGTGGCCCCCATCTCCTCCCACGCTTTTACATCGGCGAGCCAGTCCTCCGGCCCTTTATCTGCTATCCTGACTCCGCATTCCATGCCTATGGCCGATGGGTCGCGTCCCGACTCCCTGGCGTAGCTATGCACGCGGGCAATGACCTCTCGGCCAGCTTCACCTGGAGAAAAGATGGGGAACCAGCCGTCGGCCAGGCGGCCGATCCTGCGTAGGGCCGACTCCGGGGGCATTGGGCTATTACCCCTGCCTGCCCCTATCCATACCGGGATAGGGCGCTGGACCGGAAGTGGGTTCAAGCCGGCGTGGGTTATCTGGTGCCAGCGGCCCTTGAAATCTACCACCTCCTGGGTCCACAGCGCCCGCAGCACAGCGATCTGCTCCTCGCTTCGCCTGCCCCGATTGTTAAAGTCCTGGCCCAGGGCCTCATACTCTACCGAGTTCCAGCCAACGCCTATCCCCAGCCGCAGCCGGCCGCCACTGAGGACATCCACCTCTGCCGCTTGCTTGGCCACCAGGGCCGTCTGTCGCTGAGGAAGGATCAGGATCGCCGTCACCAGTTGCAGCCTTTCGGTGATGGCGGCTAGATAGCCCATCAGTGTAAAAGGCTCGTGCATATAGCTCTTGTGGGTATAAGGGAACACGGGCACCTCTGGATGGAACTGGGGATCAGCGCCCAGGACATGGTCCAAGATGCGAATGTGAGCGTATCCCAGGTCTTCTGCCGCCTGCACAAAGTCCCTGAGCGCTCCAAGATCGGCTTCAAACTCAGTGATAGGTACGGTGACTCCAATTTGCACGGGCGTCCTCCTTATCATTTATCCCTTTTGCCCTGAGACCCGAAGCAGACCCATAGAGTAGGGGCGGCCCTATGTGGCCGCCCACTGGGCACCCACACAGGGGTGCCCCTACTGGTGGGGTCTCCGGCCGGCAATGGTTGCTCGTTGAGAGAAGTATCCCCTCTGAACGGGTTCCAGTCAAGATGGCTGTGGAGGCTTGTCAGGGACTCTTGCTATTTCCAAAATGGCGGATTATATTAATACTTGTCAGGACGCCAAACCTGTATCTCATGTATTCTGAGGCATCCTGGGGAATAGCTAGGCACAAGGAGGAGCTATGGTAAAACCCAAAAGGGTAGGCCATCTGGTGCTGAACGTCCGGGATGTGGAGGTCTCGGAGAGGTTCTACACTGAGCTACTTGGCTTCCAGGTCGCCATGAAGATGCAGCAGCCCCATGCCACCTTCCTGACCTGCGGGAAAATCCACCATGACCTGGCCCTGTTCCAGGCGCCGCAAGGTGCCGAGCCCGTTAAGGCAGGGCAGTTGGGACTGAACCACTTCGCTGTCCAGATAGCGGACCTTGATGAGTTGAAGGAGCTTTATCAGGTCCTCAAGGACAATGGGG
Organism: uncultured Dehalococcoidia bacterium; assembly: GCA_964457285.1. Lineage (GTDB taxonomy): Bacteria > Chloroflexota > Dehalococcoidia > Lucifugimonadales > JAGWBF01 > CAYWGG01. Next base: position 1,860 of record CAYWGG010000091.1, on the reverse strand, counting down.
TCCAGGTTGACCGCGCGGTAGACCACAACGTGACCGCCAGCCTCTACTTCTTCGACCCCGATGGCAACAGGATAGAATTCTTCTTCAATAAGACTGCCACAGCCGAAGAGGGCCTGGCGATGATGTACAACAACTGGGTGCGGAACACGCCGCTGGTGCTGGAAGAGGTCCCCGCTGATTAGAGTGACAGTTGGGCCAGTTGAGACAACCACGTCAAAACTTGGAAGTAAGAGGAGAGACGGATATGGTAAAACCCAAGAGAGTAGGGCACCTCGTCATAAACGTCCGGGATGTGGAGGCGTCTACCAGGTTTTATACCGAGGTACTGGGCTTTGAGATCGCCATAAGGCGGCCTACCGCAACCTTTTTGACCTGCGGAAAAATCCACCACGACCTGGCGCTGTTCAAGGCGGCGGAAGACTCTCCGCCTGTCTCCGAAGGGCAGGTAGGGCTGAACCACTTCGCCGTCCAGGTGGAAGACATGGACGCGCTGAGAAACATTTACCAGCGCCTGAACGAACATGGAGTGCCCATCACCGGCTTGACAGACCACGGCATGACGGCCAGCGTATACTTCACCGACCCCGATGGGATCAGGGTGGAGTACTTCTGCAATACAACTGCCACCGCCGAAGAGGGCCTGGCGTTGATGCGCAGTCCCATCCGGAAGAACAAAGAGCTGGTGCTGGACGAAGTTCCGGCCGACTAGTGTGGTGGCTGGAGCTAGCCGAGACAACCACGTCAAGACTGAGAGCGCCTAACAAAACCACAAAGACACGAAGAGCACAAGGGCAAAAACAAATAGAATCCCTTTGTGTTCTTAGTGTCTTCGTGGTGTATTCTGTCAGACACGTTCTAGTGTGATGTCTGGAGCCGCAGCGGGGAGATCCTTGTGGGCTGTCTTGTGGCCCTGCATAGGGTCGCCCCTACCAGCCTGGAAGTCCAGAAGAAGAGGTGAGGCATGGCAAAGCTGGAGTTCGGCGTCTGGGATGCCTTCCAGGCGCATGACATAGCTATGTTCCCCACGGCTGCCGATGTCTATGAGCAGCACATCCGTGAGGTGCAGCTAGCTGAGGAACTGGGCTACCACTCGTATTTTATTATTGAACACCAGAACTCTGACGTGAGCCATATCACAGCCCCTAGCGTCTACCTCTGCGCCGTAGCGCAGCACACCAGCAAAATAAGAATCGGCACCATGATCTATCAGTTGCCTTTTTACAACCCGGTGCGCCTGGCGCAGGAAGCGGCCATGCTGGACCACCTGTCCAGGGGACGACTGGAGTTTGGCACTGGCATTGGAGTCCTTGAGCACGAGTTCACTCGCTGGAACTTGCCTTTCTCTGAACGGCGGGAGATGGGCAGCGAAGCCCTGGAGATCATATTGAAGGCCTGGACTGAGGAGAGCGTCACCTACAAAGGCAAATACTGGCAGTTCGACGAGGCCCTGCCAGTGCCAAAACCCTATCAGAAGCCATATCCTCCCGTCTGGATAGCCGCTCACAGCCCTGCCGCTTTCCAATACGCGGCGAAAGGTAACTTTCACGTGTCCCAGAACCTGGACGTGGACCAGATGGTTGCCGAGAAGTTTGAGCTATGGCGACGGCTGTGGCGAGAGTGCGCCCACCAGGGGCCGATGCCCCGCACCTTCCTGATGCGCGCGGTCCACGTCGCCGAGACCGACGAGATCGCCAGAGCGGAAGCGGAAAGACCTCTCTTGACGTCGCGCAAAGTCGTCGCGGAAAGGATTGTCAAGACGCGCGTCGGCTTCAAAGGGCAAGATGACACTCCCACATCTCGCGAGCTGAACCGGGTGTTCCAGGGGATGAGCACCTCTTACGACTTCTGGATAGACAATGG
>CAYWGG010000090.1:0-9896 GCA_964457285.1 uncultured Dehalococcoidia bacterium | reverse complement strand
GATTCTAGGAGATTTGAACATAAGCATCGCCTCGGTAATTCAGAAGGATACAGATCCAGCCACTCAGACCGCAGAGATCGTCGTAACTACTCACCCAGCGCGGGAGGATGCGATGCAGGAGTCCCTTAAACGCATGGAACGCCTGAAGGCGGTTCGGGAGGTCAATAACCTGGTACGGATAGAAGACTGGTCCTCCAAATGAGTCTGGTATGTGAAAGAGAACCTATGGGCGAGGGTATTCTAAGAGAGTACAAGGAGTTCCTGCCAGTCAATGAAGCCACCCCGATGGTAACCCTGGGGGAGGGCAATACCCCTCTGGTCAAGTCCACCAGACTGGGAAAGGAACTGGGCTGCGAAGAGTTGTACTTCAAGCTAGAGGGATGCAACCCCACCGGCTCTTTCAAGGATAGAGGCATGGTGGTGGCGGTAGCCAAGGCCCTTGAAGCTGGCAGCAAGGCTATAATGTGCGCTTCAACCGGCAACACTAGCGCGTCTGCAGCGGCCTATGGTGGCCGCTGCAATCTTTTTACTATAGTGCTGGTGCCCAAAGGCGACATAGCCCGAGGAAAGCTAGCCCAGGCGATGGCCTATGGTGCCCAAATCGTGGCGGTCAACGGCTCCTTCGATCAGGCCCTATCCATGGTACGCACCTTCAGCAGCAGACATCCGATAACTTTGGTCAACTCCGTAAACCCTTACAGATTGGAAGGACAGAAGACTGCCGCCTTCGAGATTGTGGACGATCTGGGGGACGCTCCCGACCATGTCTTCATACCCGTGGGCAACGCAGGCAACATCACTGCCTACTGGAAGGGCTTCGTGGAGTATCGTAGCCGTGGGCTGGCACTCAAGACCCCTAGAATGATGGGCTTCCAGGCAGAGGGCGCGGCACCCATAGTGCTGGGCCATCCGGTGAACAACCCCAAAACCGTGGCGTCAGCCATCCGCATAGGCAATCCTGCTAGCTGGAAGGGCGCCCTGGCCGCCAGGGACGAGTCGGGCGGCGTTATTGATATGGTCAGCGACGATGAGATACTCCATGCCTACCGTCTGCTGGCGTCGCGTGAAGGCATCTTCTGTGAACCCGCCTCCGCCGCCGCCTTCGCGGGGTTGATGAAGCTCTGCCGCCGAGACTCACGCTCAAACAAAGCTCTAGCCAACGGGCGGGTTGTGTGTATAATAACTGGGACGGGCCTCAAAGACCCGGAGCTAGCGGCCCAGTCCGCTCAGGCGGAGCTTATCGAGGTAAGCCCCGACATAGCCGAGATGGAAGCAGCGCTGCAGGGTAAGCTGGTTGGACTGTAAAGGAAGGTCACAGATAGTGGATGAGGAGCGTATCAAATCGGCTGTGGCCGCCATCCTGGAGGCCACAGGCGAGGACCCGCTCAGGGAGGGCCTGAGAGGTACTCCAGGGCGGGTAGCCCGTATGTACGCTGAGCTTTTCTCAGGAATCGGCGTAGACCCCAGGTCGGCCCTCGATACCATTTTTGAAGAAGAAGGGCACCAGGAGGGAGTGGTGATCGTGCGGGATGTGCCCTTCTTTGCCATGTGTGAGCACCACCTGTTGCCCTTCTTTGGCCAGGCCCACATGGGATATATCCCAGACGGTAAAATAGCGGGGGCGAGCAAGCTGGCCAGGGCCCTGGAGGTAGTTGCCCGCCGCCCTCAGCTACAGGAGCGTATGACCAGCCAGCTTGCCGACGCCATCTACGATGTCCTGAGGCCAGATGGAGCGGCAGTAGTGATCGAAGCCGAACACCTGTGCATGTCCATGAGAGGGGTCAAGAAGGATGGCAGTCTCATCGTAACCTCGGCTACCCGTGGCCTGTTTGCCGGACGTGGCATAAGCAGAGGCGAGTTCCTGACACTGTTGCAGAGGAGGGTAAAGTGACCCGTTTGGTAAACTCAGGGCAGGCGCATGTGACCTGCCTCGAACCTTATCAAGGGACTGAGCAACAGTGGCATGACCTCCTTTCTTCCTGTGCGGCAGATACCCTGTTTATTACGCCCGGCTGGCAGAAGGTATGGTGGGAGCAGTTCGGCGATGGAGCGGAGAAGCTCCTCCTCTGTCTCAAAGGTGAGAATAGTATTGAGGCTATCGCTCCCCTGGCGCGCCGCAACGGCACAATCTCTTTTATTGGAAGCCAGGACGTGTGCGACTATAATGACTTTCTGGTCTCCCGAGGCGCAGAGGCTCGTTTCTATCCCTGCCTCCTGGGTCACCTGGATGGAGAGGAGTGGGAAACCCTTGAGCTCTCGTCTCTGCCGGAGAGTTCTCCAACCCTGGCTTACCTGCCGGACCTGGCGCGGCAGCGCGGATACTCAGTGGAGCTTAAAGAGGAGGATGTGGCCCCAGCCTTAAGCCTCCCAGATAGCTGGGATGCCTATCTAGGCACACTCTCCAAGAAAGACCGCCACGAACTCCGACGTAAGCTGCGCCGCCTTGGTCAAATAGGAGGTGGGGAGTGGGCCGAGGAGGTGACCCCCCTTTCTCCCCCTGAGACCCCACACGGAGTACGATGCTACAAGCTCTCCGACCCCGCTGAGGTGGAAAGTAGCCTGGAAGACTTCTTCGCCCTTATGAGGTCCAGCCGCGAGACCAAACACCGATTCCTCACTCCGCCACGGGAGCAGTTCTTCCGGAACATCGCCAGGGAAATGTCCGGCATCGGCGTTTTTAAGCTTTTCTTCCTGGAGCTGAAAGGAGAGCGGGTGGCAGCAGCAATGTGCTTCGACTACGGTCCAGGGCGGCTTCTGTACAACAGCGGTTTTAACCCAGCACACGGTTACTACAGCGTGGGACTCCTCCTCAAGGCCCTTTGCATCAAAGACGCCATTGAGGAGGGTAAAGCGTACTTCGACTTTCTTCGAGGCTCTGAGCCATACAAGTACGACCTTGGTGGCAAGAACAGGACTGTCTATCAGATGGTGGTGAAGCGAAGTTGAAAACAGAGAAAGTAGCGTTGATCAGCTTTCACACCTGTCCTCTGGCCCAACTAGGAGAGGGAAAGGCTGGAGGGATGAATGTATACGTAAGGGAGCTTTCCAGGCATCTGGGAAGTATGGGGATAAAAGTAGATATTTTCACTCGCTCCCATATCGGCCACGAGGATAACATAGTAGAACTGGACAGCCAGGTCCGGTTGGTACATCTGAAAGGGGGCCCTCCAGAGGCAAATCTGGATACGCTCTACTCATACTTGCCTTCTTTCCTGGAGGAGCTTCACAACTTCAGCAGAAAAGAAGGGGCTCAGGAGTATGAAGAAGGCAAGGGATTGGAAGCAGCGCGAGGTGGTGATTCCTCTACCATTCCAACCGACCCCACCCCTCATCCTTCCGCTTCCCCATATCAGATAGTGCACTCCCACTACTGGCTTTCGGGATGGATAGGCAGGAAAGCCGCCGAAAGCTGGGGTGCGCCCCACGCGGTGACTTTCCACACCCTGGCGGAGATAAAGATGCAGGCCAGGGTGGGGGAAAGGGAGCCCGCCATCAGGTCTCAAGTAGAGAGGGAGCTGATGGCGTCGGCCCAACTGATAATCGCATCCAGCGCTCACGAGAAAGACGCAATGGTGCGCCTTTACGATGCCCCAGGGGAGCGCATCAGGGTTGTGCCTTGTGGGGTTGACCTCTCCCTTTTCAAGCCACTGGACATCGGAGAGGCCAGAAAAAAGCTGGGCTTGAACGGCGAGAAGGTCATAGTCTGCGTGGGCAGAATAGAGCCTATCAAGGGGCTGGAGCTTCTTCTGAGAAGCGCTGCTATAATAGAGGTAAATGAGCCGCTGAAAGTCCTGATAATAGGTGGCGACCCCACGCGTGAGGGAGAGATAAAACGCCTCAAAGAGATGGCAGAAGACCTGGGGATAGAGCATGTGATGGAATTCGTGGGTATAGTGGACCAGAAGCTCCTTCCCCTCTACTATAGCGCCGCCGATGTATGTGTGGTGCCCTCTTACTACGAGAGCTTTGGGCTGGTAGCCCTTGAGGCCCTGGCGTGTGGAACACCTGTGGTGGCCTCCAGGGTAGGAGGTCTGCCTGCCGTGGTACAGCATGGACGTACCGGCTACCTGTTGCCCTGGCGTTGCCCTGAGCCCTTTGCCGACTCTCTCGAAGTGATCCTCTCGAGTAAAGGGTTGCAGAAGAGTATGAGCCGGGCAGCCCGTAAACGGGCTGAGGGGATGGGATGGGAAATGGTAGCAACCGAGACCTGTCGGCTCTACAACTCCCTCCTCCCGGAAGCTCAGGGAGAAGGGGAATACACTGGGCCAGTGGTGGGTGCGTAACACGTGCTCTGGATAGGGAACAGATTAAAAGCCACAGGCCGGCACTTCAGGACTACCCTGGTAGCTGGACTGCTGGTCATTGTCCCCGTTGGGGTCACCTTCCTGATCCTCAAGTTCGTGTTTGACTTCCTCGACCCTTTGCTAAAACCCGTCTTTGAGGAGGGCATAAGTCGCTATACGCCGGGCATGGGAATCGCTGCGCTGCTGATCATCATATATCTGGTGGGGTTGGTGGCTGCTCATGTTGTGGGTAAGCGCATTGTACGGCTGGCCAATAACCTTGTAGAACGGATACCTGTGGTGAATGTCGTGTACAAGACGGCCCGACAGGCTGCCGATGTGTTCTCAACATCCAACCCCAACGGTAACCTCAATACTGTGGTGTTGGTGGATTTTCCCGGCAATGGACTGAAATCCATCGGGCTGGTGACGGCCAGGATGAAGGACCAGGATGGAAACCCTCTGATAGCCGTGTACCTTCCTACAACACCTTTTCCCACCTCGGGCTTTCTGGTGTTTCTGCCTGAGAGCATGATAACCTACACCGACATGACCGTGGACGACGCCATGAAACTCATCCTGTCGGCGGGGATTATAGCCCCTGATAGGATAAACTCCTACCCCAACCCTCCGGCTGACTCAGTGCCAGGCCAGGCTCCCTTCAAAGCCGCTCCTACTACCATCGGCTTCCCATTCCAGGCCCAGGGTCGGGCGGGCCAGGACCACTCCTCCGATAATTCCTCTCAGAGGCGGGCCTCGAACCAGTGAAGGTCCTGGGCATTTTTGAACCCTACCGAAGTGTAGAGCTTTATAGCAGGAGTGTTCCCCCCATCTACATCAAGCCTTATGTACTTCACGCCTCTGGAGTGCAGGTACTCCATCCCCGCCAGAAGGATAGGCGCGCTCAGCCCTCTCCCACGATAAGGAGGGGTAATGCCGATCATCCCTATGACGCCGATAGAAGACTCCCCTGAGTCTGGCGAAGGGGCCAGAGAGCGGGTCCCGGCTCCAGGCAGAACGCAGGTCCAGCAGTATCCGGCGGTGACATCGCCATTCGCAGTACGATCGGTGAGGAAAAGGATGCCCTCTGGTGGGCAGATGCTCATGCTCGCCCCGTAGCGCACCTCCTCGACCGTGTTGGGGCAGAAGCCCCAGCTGCCGCCAAAGGAGGCATTCTGCACCTGTGTCAGCCTCTCCTCATCCCCAGGCCGAAAGCTCTCGATGGCGAACCCCTGAGGTAAAGCCACCCTGGGCGTTGCAGCCTCATGCCACTGCATAGCCCAATAGACCCGTACACGGGAGAAACCTTCCTCCTCCAGCAGAACTCTCCAGAACTCAGAAGGAGATAGACATATATGGAGTACCCGTGCTCCCAGCCTTTTAGCCCGGTCCAGGGCAGACCTTATAACCTGTCTTGCGATGCCCGTCTCAGTGTAGGAGGGATGGATGCCCAGTTCCAGAACGGTGCGGCCTATTCGCAACTCGGGATGGAGAATGAAGAAGGCCCTCAGTTCCGCCTCATCACTGACGAAAAAGGAGCAATTCTCCTCTGGAGCAAGGCCGGGGCGGGCCAGGTATTCTCTCAGGGACGATGTACTCACAGTGCGCTCGTCTCCCTCCGCTCTGCGCACCAGGCTAATAAACTCGGTGAGGGCTGGAAGGTCAGCCCAGGTGAAGTTGCGTGTTATCAAAACCAGGCTCCCTCTTTCAGCTTGAGCAGCGGCCCGGCCTAGCTGAAAAACGAGCCTTCCAGAGGCTCATTCTGATACTCAGCGTAAAAGATAAGGGAATGGTGTACCAAGATAAGGGGCTTGACACCTGAGCCTGATTGTAGCAGAGTATCTTTTCGTGTACAAGCCATAGGTTCTGGAGGTAAGAGATGGTAGAGACACCTGGCAGCGCTCTTGTAGTTATACCCCACCCCGATGATGGCGAGGGTTGGTGTGGCGGCACCGTGGCCCGATGGATAAAAGAGGGGGCGGAGGTGTACTACGTCCTGTGTACCGACGGAGGAAAAGGCTCCAATGACCTGGAGATGACCCCTGATCGCCTGGCCGTTATAAGGGAGAAGGAGCAGATCGAGGCCGCTGCTACCCTGGGGGTTAAAGAAGTGGTGCTGCTGCGCCACCCTGATGGAGAGCTTGAGGATACCAGAGAGTTCCGCAAAGAGATCGTGCGAGCCATAAGGCGCTTCCGCCCCGACGTGGTGCTGTGCCCCGACCCCTACCGACGCAACTCCTACTGGCACAGGGACCACCGTATCACCGGCCAGGTCGCCGCTGATGCCACCTTCCCCTACGCCAGGGACCATCTCCACTTCCATGAGCTTTTTAAGGACGAAGGGCTTGCGCCCCATAAGGCGGGTATGATCTTGTTCTGGGCCCCCGACGTCCCCGATACCTTCATAGATATAGGTGAGACCATTGATATGAAGATAGAGTCTCTCCTCTGCCACGACAGCCAAGTATCGAAGAACCCTGATAGAGACGCCGCAGAGTGGGTGCGGGAGAGAGCAAGGCAGTCTGCCGAAGGTTCAGGTTTTCAGTACGCTGAAGCCTTCCGGAAAGTCGAGTTCCGGCGCTAAGGCCCTACGCTTTTATCAGGGCTCCTTGACGCTGGAACGTATTCATGTAATATCATAAGTTATAGCCAGGCCCGTGGCAGACCGAGCCCGGGTCGGGAGTAGACTTGTTCGTGCTGAGGGAAGGCGGAGGAAAGGAGGTCACCTATGGACTTCGGGCTGTTTTTGGAGTTCCCACGCCGGGAAGGGGCGACTCAAAAGGAGGCCTTTGAAGAGTCATTTGCCCTGGTGGACGAAGCGGAGGCGCTGGGAGTAGACTCGGCGTGGCTAGCAGAGTACCATTTCAACCCGGGCCGCGTCCTCTCCGCCCCCATCACCATCGCCAGCGCCATCGCTGCTCGCACCAGAAGGATGAGGATCGGCCTGGCAGTGCTTCTCTTGCCCCTGGGGCAGCCAGTGCGCATGGCTGAGGAGGTTGCTACCCTGGACCACATCAGCGGAGGCCGCCTGGAGTTTGGGGTAGGACGCGGCACCTTCCCCAACGTTCACGAGGGATTCTGCACTCCCTTCGCCGAGAGCCGAGGCCGGTTCGATGAGTTCCTGGAGGTCATCCTGAAGGCGTGGACGACGGAGAGCTTCTCCTTTGAGGGCAAATACTACAGTTGCCGTGACCTGAGCGTTGAGCCCAAACCATTGCAGACCCCTCACCCTCCCATCCGGGTGGGCATCACCTCGGAAGATACCTTCCCTATAATAGGACGCATGGGCTACCCTATCATCATCAACCCCTCCCGGGTGTTTGCCCTGCCGGAGCTGGGGCCTTATATCCAGCAGTATCGCCAGGCATGGCAAGAGGCAGGCCATCAGGGAGAGACCCAGGTGGGCCTGAGGATTCCGGTGTACGCGGCCGAGACCGCAGAGCGTGCCTACTCCGAGCCCGAAGAGAGCACCATGTCCTCGGTGCGTCGCCTGGGAGATAGGATCGCCGTCTCTGCATCCCACGCAGGCACAACCGGAGACTGGCAAGCCCAGGCAGAACGGATTCAGAGCATGAGCTACGACGATTGGCTGCGAGACAAGGTGGTGTATGGCACTCCTGAGATGGTGGTGGAGCGGCTGCGCCAGTTGCAAGAGGACCTGGGCCTGACTCAGATCATCTACGAAGTGAACTTCGGGAATCTGATACCCTATGAACGCCAGGTCAAATGCCTGCGGCTATTGACAGAGAAGGTGATTCCCCACTTCAAGTAACCAATCTTACCTTGAGAGGAAGGCCCCTCATAGCTATAGGCGTCCAGAAATAAAGAGCGCTCTCGTGCTGCTGCGAGCAGCCACACGAGAGCGCCCCTACATATTATTATCCAATCAGCGTCTGTTACCCGTGATTGGCGTGGTAAAGGGCGTTTCGCATGACTCGGCCCGGCAGGGCCCCGGTATGCTTCCCATCCTCAATGAGCACCTCGCCGTTAACGATGGTGCACTTAATCCCCTCCGCCAGCTCTCTGATGCGCCACCCGCCGGCGGGGAAATCCTGCGCTATGTCCTCGGGCAGAGGCCTGACGGTCTCGGGATCGAAGATGGTTATGTCGGCAGCCATGCCCGGACGGAGTAGCCCGCGATCGTAGATGCCAAAGGTCGAGGCCGACTCGAAGGTCAACCGCCGGATGGCCTTTTCCAGTGACATTATCTGCTGCTCTCTCACCCAGTATCCAAGGAGGCGCGTGCTGTAGCCATAGCCTCCGTGGAACTGCACATGGGCCCCACCGTCGGAGAGGCCCACGATGGCGCTGGGGTAGTTGAGGATCTGGAACACAGCTTCTTTGTCCGTGTTGTTTTCGCCGTATACGAAGGCTGTATCCAGGTCCTCCTCCACTACCAGGTCCAGGAGGGCGTCAATAATGCCCTTCCCCTGCTCCCTGGCGATTTGACTAACAGTCTTGCCCTTCAGCCCCTTGTTCTTCTCCAGCACGGGCTCGTCCACCCACATATAGTCATACCAGGTGCGGGCGACGTTGGCATCACCCATGTCACCGCTCCACTCCACCGCTTCGGCGTGCAGCTTCTTGCGAACCTCGGGGTCGCTGTAAGCCCGTAGCTTCTCCTCGTCCGAGGCCAGCAGAATGGGGTGCCAGGTGGGTATGCCTCTGAACTGCTGGCAGTTCCTCATGGTGAAGCGCTGAGTGGTGCTGTTGGGGGTGCACAGGGGATAGGCCCGTATGCCAGCCCTGGAGGTCTCCTCCACGATGGCCATGAGCTCCTTCCACTCGTTGGGCCTGCGGGCGGTCTGGCCCAGATTGTTGTACACCACCTGTCGGCCCGTGGCTTCCGAGAGCCTGCTCATCAAGCGGTTGCTGATTTCTGCGCCTCGCCCGCCGCCACTCTGGATGATGCCCGTACCAAGCTCTCGGAGCACATCGGCCAGGGCGAAAATCTCCTCCTCAGTAGCCCAGATAGCTGGAATCAACACGCCTTGAGGGTCGAAATGGCCCCTGTTCCGAGAGACAGAGAGGCCCAGAGCGCCAGCGGCTATGGAATCGCGGACTATCCCTCGCTCCGCCTCAATCTCTTCTCCTGTAGCCGGTCGGCTCTGGCACTCATCGCCCATGACATAGTGTCTGACAGCAGAGTGCCCGATGAGCGTTCCTACGTTCACTCCCAGACGCCGGTCCAGGGTGTCCATATACTGGGAGGTCGTCTCCCAGGAGAAGTCCACCGTTTTCAGGACCTCCATAGGAATGGCTTCCACGTATGACAGGAACTCGGAGAGCCGTTCCTCTGTCCCTGGCCTTACGGGCGCCAGGGACAGGGAGCAGTTCCCGATGATCACCGTAGTAGCGCCGTGGTAACAGGAGAAGCTACACAGTGGGTCCCAGAGCACCTGGGCGTCGTAGTGGCAGTGGTTGTCCACAAACCCTGGAGATATGACCAGGCCATCAGCATCTATGACCCGCGTTGCTGGGCCGCTCAGTTTGCCTATCTCCACGATTTTACCGTTTTTCACCGCCACGTCCCCACGGAACGAGGGCATACCGGAGCCATCAACCACCACGCCATTCTTTACCAGCAAGTCGTAAGCCATGAACTTCCCTCCT
>CAYWGG010000089.1:0-9903 GCA_964457285.1 uncultured Dehalococcoidia bacterium | reverse complement strand
TACCATCTTGTCACACCTTCGAGTGCAGTTTTCTTATTTATCGGCCAGATTATAAAGCTCCATAAGCTCTCCCAGTACCTCCTTGTCCCGGCCGCTGCGTATGCCCTCGACCACGCAGGTGTCCAGGTGTCCCTTCAGGAGCGCAGCCTCTACCTTTTCTATGGCGCGCCGGATGGCGAAGGTCTGCTTGAGGATGTCCACGCAGTACTTGTCCTCCTCCACCATCCGCTTCACCCCCGAAAGGTGGCCCTCAATATAGTTAAGCCTTTTCAGGGTCTCGCTCTTCACCTGGGGCAACATAGCATCCTCGCTTTTTTGGCGCTTAACCCCTACCCAGGGGATAGGGGTTTCATAACCATAATACTATCTCCTTGTCTCTGTGTCAAGGGGTACGTTGCGTTGGCTTGACTATCTGGGGGCTATCGTACCCCACAGGACAGGCCTGCCAGTGGGGCTGGGGCTCTCCGGGGCGGCGGGCTCCGCTGTTACCCACACCTGCTGGAAAAGGGTGATGGGTTGGTCAGGCCAGAGTGTGAGGACGCCCCAGCCCTCCTCATCCACTGAAAGGCGGCCCACGGTGACTGGCTGACCATCTTTCCTGAGCCAGACATAGTAGGCTTCATCGCCTGAGGAAGGTTCCAGGCCCCGCGCCATCAGGATGCCCGTGCCACCTCGTGCAGCGACCAGTAACATGCCCTGGGCCCCGGGCACCGTTCCGCTCCCTTGAAGCGGCAACACTTGCTTGTCCGGCGAGGCTATGACATAGCTCACGAAGCGCTGTTCAATGAACATATCGGTGAGCTTCTCCTCATCCTCAGCAAGCTGAGATACCTGGGTAACCAGCTCTAAGTTCTCCTGGCGGAGGTCATCTATTTCGTTGGACATACGAAGGCCGAGCACTAAACCTATCACGATGAGGAGGACAGCTATAGACGCCGTACCGACGGCCAGATGGCCTGCGGTAAGGGACCGCCAGCCCTTCCAGAGGAAGGACCGTCTGCTTCTCTCGCGCTGGCGAGGATGTCCTCTCACCGCCCTCAAGGTGATATCTTTGAGTCGCTGAGGCGGCTGGAAGCGCTCGGCTGCCTGGGCAAGGGCTGCCGCCACCTGTACGTGTTCCAGGAAGAGTGCAGCGCACCAAGGGCAGGTGTCCAGATGGGCCTCTACCGAGGCTGCCTCCTGGGGACTCAGGGCATTCAGGGCATAAGCGGGGAGGAGTTCTTCAGCTTCTTTGCAGTCCAATGTCTACTCCACCTCCCTATACTTCAAAGCAGCGCGCAGCTTCTGCATCGCCAGGCGTACCCTGGTCTTTACCGTGCCCAGCGGCTGGCCTAGCTTGCTAGCGATCTCAGACTGGGAATATCCCTCAAAGTAGGCCAGTATAATGACTTCGCGCTGTTCTTCAGGCAAAGAAGCCAGGGCCGTGATTATCTGTTCCCGGTCCAGGTTACGGTGTGCCTCCTCTTCAGTGCTTATATGAGAGCTAGGGTAAAGGTCGAGCAGCTCATGGGGCACCTGGTTCGTGGACTGAGCGGCTCGTTTGCGGGACTTTATCACGTCTATAATCCGGTGATGGGCTACGCTCATGAACCACGCCCGGGGGGTGCCACGCTGAGGGTTATAGCTGGAGGCCTTGAGCCATAGGTTCAGAAATATGTCCTGGGTCACCTCTTCCGCCGTGCCATTCTCCCTCAACATGTACTTAGCCAGGGAAAAGACAGGAGCGGCGTAGCGATTGTAAAAGACCTCCAGAGCCTCCTTTTCGCCGTGAGCTATCAAGGTAATGAGCTGCTCATCTCGCAGGTCGTTGTAGTTAAGCACCCACGCCCCTCTACTCCCGGAGACGATAGTCCCTTCGGCTTCCCGCAGGCTAACCCATCCAGTAGAGTATACGAGCGGACTCCCTGCCTGGATTTTCAATCCCTGCGGGCAGGACCATCACCCCAGGCCTGCACTTAAAGTTCCACAAAATAAATGTACAGGGCCCTGTACATCCAGTATAACTGAGACGTTTTCTGAATGTACAGGCCCTCGATAAACGCATCTACTTATCTTGGACCCTTTACCTGATCAGGCAGCCACAGGGCAATCTCCGGGAAGGCTATTAAAAGGCCGATGACTACTAACATGCAGACCGCGAAGGGAAGCACCCCGACATATATATCGTTAATGGTGCCACTGCCCCTTCGCCTTAGCTGGGTAGCCGGCGTCTCAGCATCTACGTCCTGGCGGGCGCCATGGATGACGTAGAGGGTTAAGCCCTGGGGCGGGCTGATCTGGGCCACCTGTATGAGTAAGACCATGATAATGCCGAACCACAAGAGGTCTATCTGGGCCGCGATAAGGGTCGGGAGCAGGATAGGAAGGGTGGTCAGCATCATTGTAAACTCCTCCATGAAGGTGCCCAGGAGCAGGTAGAAGACGATCAGGAGGATAATCAACTCTAGCTGGCTAAGTTCAAACCCGGTTATCCAGCTGGCCATCTCGGTGGATATCCTGAGATATGCGAAAGCGAATTGCACGGTGAAGGCGGTCATGAGTATCAGGAATATCATCGCCGTTGTGCGCGCCGTGGCCTGGAAGGCTTCCCGGAGCACCTTCATGTTGACCCGCACCGCCTCCCTCACCTGATAGGGTTCCAACGTCCTCCCTCGATGCATCGCTTGAAGCCTGGCCCTGAGGTCTTTGGGTAAAAGGAGGGTAGCTCCGGAATTGTTGAGGGCCCTCAAGAACACCGCCTGGGCCACTGGCGGCGAGTTATTCATGAAGCCCAGGATCAATGAGCCAGTAACGCCAAAGGCCGCCGCTTCGGTAGGGGTTGCCAGACCTAGATATATACTGCCCAGCACCGCAAAGATTAGCAGGAAGATGGGGACCATTGGCACTATTGCGGCAATTCGGTCCCGCCACCCCTGCACATCAAAAAGACTGGGCACTCGCTCGCGCGGGGCCGTGTCTTTCCATATCAGGGAGATAATGACAATCACTAGCACAAAGACACCGGCGAGCAAAAAGCCCGGGATAAAACCGGCCAGGAACAGCCTGCCGATGGACCCGCCTGCCGTCAAAGCGTAGAGGACCATGGCTATGCTGGGCGGGATAAGGATGCCAAGGGTGCCTCCTGCGGCCAGGGAGCCGAGGACCAGCCGCTCATCGTAGCCCCGCGCCCTGAACGCGGGCAACGATACCCTGCCGATGGTAGCCGCGGTGGCAACGCTGTGGCCCGAACAGGCAGCGAACACCGCGCATGATGCGATATTGGTGTGTATCAGGCCCCCTGGCAGGAATATCATCCAGCGATTGAAGGCCTCATACATTCGCTCAGCAATGCCACTGCGCAGCACCAGCTCTCCCATCAGAATGAAGAGAGGGATGGTCACCAGGATGAACTCAGTGTGGGTGCTCCATGCTCTGTTACTCATGATGTTCCACAGGGAGGCGTCGGAGAAGAAGTGCATCATGACCAACGCCAGGGCCCCCAGGGCGCCGGCCACGTAGAGCCCCGCCATGAAGAACACGGCCATCAGCCCAAACCCGATTCCAACTAGCATTCCTTCCCTCCTGGCTTCACCCAGAGCAGGTGAAAGCCACTGGTTATTAAGAAGCGATGTACCACAACCTTATGTAGCTCAAGTGAAGCTATCCCAAAATTCTCAAGGACACCGCAGCCTGATGAACTTTAAATAATTAACGCCGTTACTGTAGGGGCGCACCTATGTGTGCGCCCAGGGCAGACACATAGGTCTGCCCCTACGTTCTCGGGTTACAGGATTAATTTGTTAATCTTCATCAGGCTGGGGTAAAGATTGGCTTTTGGGATGAGTTCGTACATTATTCGCGGGAGGCTATAGCTCCTCGCCATCATATCCACTCTCTCGGAAGATGGCCTCGGCCTCCATGCCCACCAGGTCAGCCGCGCAGTCGAAGGGCCGCCGCTGCAGGTAAGACCGCACAATGCAGCAGCCCAGGCTATACCCGGTCCACTGGGGGACGCGGTCCCCGTCCCCAAAGATGAATCGTCGTATTTCGTTGGGGTCGGTAACCCTGAGGCGACGCCGCACCCTGGGCCAGATGCGGGTCTCATCTTCCAGTGGCCGGACCCACCTGGGCTCCATTTGAGGGTAAACCTGCTGGGCAACGACATCGGCCATTCCCTCGGCCACCATAGCGTCTAGCAACGTCTCTGCCTTCTGGGTCTTGAGATATACAATCCTCCCACCGGCGAACCCCCTGGGAAACAGGTGGTTGCGGACAAGGTGAGTATATTCGTGGGCAGCCGTGTAAGCCAGCCAGGAGAGCCACTCGCCTACAGGCCAGAAGAACAGGAGAGTAGCCTGGTCCCCTAGAGTGACTCCTGTTACTCCATTCATCGCCTGCGTCAGCAGCCTGCTCTCACCATCTCCAGGAAACAGCAGAAAGCGGGCGGATAAGTCTGGCTGAGGTAAGAGCTGGGTGCACCTGCGCAGGGCCTCCGCCACAGTCCTTTTGGGCGCAGCCTTATCCGCCACCTCAAGGGCCTCGGCCAGGGTATCCAGGGCCGGGTCGCCTAGCTGGGCTACGGCCCATCGCTCCCCAATCTCGGAGTAAGCGCCGTGAAGGGATGATAGAGCGCTGCGAACGTACTGCCGGACCTTCTGCTCCAGGGAATCCAGGGCCTGACCTGGGCCAGCCGAAGGAGCGTTGGCCTCTGACAATTTCCTGGCCTGCTTCACCAAATGGGCTACTACCCGATATGCTGGCACCACGGTGAGGCCAGTCACGTTGGGAGTAGACACCATCACCTCCTGGCTTATCTGCCCGATTAGCTGTGAAAGGGACACATATGATCCCTTGTCGGATAGGCTCTTAGCGCCTGAAGGAGAAAGCCTCCCGCCACTGCAAGTAGTCCCCGAGGCCGGCGACGAGGTCGAAGCTGGTGGCAAATCCCACGTCCTCTCGTAGCCGGGTCACGTCCATCGGCCCCCGGCCAACGCCGGAGCGCAGGATCCCGAACTCTACGGAAGGGTCATCCACTACCTGGAGAGATGGCCGCAGCTCTTGTAGCGCCTCGATCACATCCCCCAGCGTTATCCAGGTTCCCGTGGAGATATTGTACACATCGTAAGACAGAGACGGCGCATTCAGGACGGCGCAGATTCCGGCGGCGGTGTCAGCCACGTAGGTGTAGTCCCGGCCCAGGCTGCGGTCTCCCACTCGGACTGGCTCGCCTCTGGCTACGTTGCCAGTCCACTCGTAAAGCACGGACATGAGGGCTCGATGCCCGGTAACCCGCTCCATGGGGCCATAGGGAGAGCTTAGCCGCACGCTGACTGTCTGAAAGCCATGCAGCTCCCCGTACCTGCGGGTCAGAAGCTCGCTGGCATACTTGGTGGTGGCGTAGAGGCTATGGGGGTAGAGGATAGTATCCTCGCGCAACACCTCGTCAGCGCTTCGGCCTTCCCCATAGACGGACCCTGAGCTTACGTAGAGGAATCGCTCCAGAGCCTGCTCTGAGCGAGCCGAAGGGGATAGCCTCTGCGCCAGGTCCAGAAGGTTCGCCGTCCCCACTACGTTAACGTCCACTATGGAACGGCTCCGCTCCACTTCTATATCTGGGCGGATGGCGGTGAAAACGGCGGCGTGGACTATTCTGGTAATGTTTTGGGTTGCGGCTGCTCGCTCCAGGTCGCCCATATCGAGAATATCGCCCTGGACGAAAGTCACCTGCTCCGCCCAGGGCTCTAAGTATTTTCGGACAAGGGTATCGGGAGCCACCAGGTCGAAGCAGACTACCTCATGCCCCTGCTGCGCCAGGGTCTTGACGATGTTGCTGCCGACGAAGCCCGTGCCGCCAGTGACCAGAGTCGCCATAACGCCCCCTTTCACCCTCGCTGCCCGACGTCTACTTCCTCCAGGCATTGTCAGCCGGGAAGACACTGGTGGCCCGATGGACCACCGTAGGAGCAGCATACCAGTCCTTCACCGTCTCGCGCCAGCGAATCAAGTGTGGTGCTCTAAGGTGTGCCTCAAAGGCGGCCTGGTCCCGGTATACCTCGTATAGATAGATCTGGTTCGGGTTGTTCTGGTCCTGGAGCACATCGAAGCGCAGGCAACCTGGCTCGTTATGCACCGAGCCACGGGCATCGTCCAGCATCGCCTCTATAAACTCTTCCCGATGCTCAGGCTGTATTTGAATGGTAACGACCAGTGCGTACATACTGCCTCCTTCTTGCTTCGCATCTCGTATATTATACCCTCACGAAGGCGACCATGACAGCAGACAGCACCCGGGTAAAGGCCATGGCGAGAAATACCACAGGCCAGGGGCTGCCCGTCATATCTAGCACCACGCTGAAAGCGACCGCCTGCAATCCGGCGTAGAAATAGCCGTGGGCGTCCAGCACACCTGAGGAGGTGCCAGCCATACGGCGGCCAGCCATGTCAACGGCCAGCGCTGCCATAGGGGACAGGCCCATGGCAAAGCCTCCCACCAGCAGAAGGGAAGCGCCGAGGTACAGGTTCGTCGCCGGGGATAGGGCTATAAATACCAGCGCCAGGGCGCTAATGCCACAGGATGCCATCACCATAGGGCGGCGTGCGCTGCGCAGCAGATTGTCTGAGATGACGCCAGCAACCACCGGAGCCGTGGCGTAGCCCACTGGCAGCGCCACGGTCACCAGCATCGTCGAGGCGATGTCTAGCTGGGCTTTCTCAAAATAGTATATGGGCACCCAGGTGGTCAGGCCATAGCGCACCACGTTCTCCAGCCCCTTGACGTGGCAAGCAAGCTGGAACTGGGGATTGGTCAGCAGCCGCTTGTAGGTGCCCAGGCCCCGCAGGCGCTCTTTATCCACCGCCTCCGCCCTGGCGGACACCTCGTCCTCTTCGATGTACTCCGGCAGTCCCACATCCGATGGGCGGTCGCGGGTGACCAGGTAGAAGATAATGCCCAGGACCGCGATAATCAAGGGAGGGTAGCGGAACCCAGCCCGCCAGCCAAACTCAATCACTACCCAGCCGGTGACCAGCCACATCACCAGCATGGCCCCACCAGAGGCCATACCGGCTATGCCCATAGCCTTCCCACGGTCGCGCCTGGGCCACCACTGAGATATGAGGCCGATGGCCGGGCTCCAGCAGGCGGCGTTGACGAAGCCGTTGATACCCCAGGGGATAGCCAGGGTCAAGACCGATGTCCCGAAGCTGGTGGCCCAGTTCAAGGCGGTGGTGAGACAAGCTCCCAACATCACCCACAGGCGCAGGCCATAGGCCTCACCAAGTCTCCCGTGGACCAGGTCGCCCAGGCCGAAGCCCCACAAAAGAAGGGCCGTTATCAGGCCAATCTCTATGTGGCTCAGGTGTAGCTCCTCTTTGACCAGAGGGGCGGCCGGCCAGAAGTTGAAGCGGCCCATATAGACGAACAGGTAAAAGACGGCAAAGGCCAGCAGCACCCGCCATTTCCACAGGTGGTAAAGTGGGGGCAACTGGGAATAGGAAAGGGCCTGGGGTGACGTCTTGTCCGGTCCCATGTTTTCACCCTGGATGCCAGACCAGTTTTCAGGACAACCAGGTCTTCAAGAAGACCAATCTCAATGATCGGGCCCAAAAGGGCCGCCTATGCTGGCTTGTGGGCCACAACCTTCACGCTGGCCACGTTCTGGGGGACGCCTTCGCCATTGAGCCGGACCTTCTCATCAGTGATCTCTATATCCACAAACCCGGCCTTGCGCAAGCGGCCCAGGTACACTTTCCGGTCTTCGGCCCCGGCGATGCACGACGCCCAGGCTTCTGGGTCAGTGAGTGTCGGCCCTTCGGGGCTCAGGGCCATCATGTCAGAGATATGCACCCGCCCCCCAGGGGCCAGCAAGCGGAAGGCCTCCCGGAAAACGGCATCCTTATCCGGGGACAGGCAGACAACACAGTTGGAGATAATCACATCTATGCTGGCGTCAGGGAGGGGTATATCCTCCATCTCGCCCTGGATGAACTCCACATTGGTCAGCCCCAGCCTGGCCTGGTTCTTTCGGGCCAGCTCCAGCATGTCGGAAGTCATATCCAGCCCGATGACATGGCCGCCTTCACCCACCTGCTGCGCTGCTATGAAGCAGTCTATGCCGCCTCCAGAACCCAGGTCTAGCACCCTTTCTCCCGGTCGAAGGCCAGCCAGGGCTGTCGGGTTGCCACACCCTGCCGACGCCGCCACCGCCTCTACGGGCAGCCCGTCCAGCTGGCCCTCGGTGTAGATTCGTAGCGCTCGGTCCAGGTCTGCCGGGCCGCAGCAGCCTGAGTCGCCGCTCCTGGTATCCTGGACCACCGTAAGCTCAATCACTCCTCTGGCCCTGGCTCCGTATCTCTCTCGCACCAGCCGCTTGATCTCTTCCGGATTGTTTGCCATCATCTACCCCCTTGACACGAGCAAACTTGGTTAGCTCCCGTAGTATCTTCTGGCATACTGAGCGCCTGCGCGACAGCTTCGTGGACTCTGGGCAGCATCTTCGACCACACGCGCGCCGCAGCTCTGAAGGACTCCACACCAGCCGGTGTTAGTCGGCATACACGGCGCTTGTGGCCGCTGCCATGCCTCTCTATCTCACACTCTAGATAGCCGCCGTCCGTCAGCTCCTTAATGGTCGAGTAAATCATGGCCTCAGTGGGCTCACAGCAACCCTGGCAGGCCTCCCGGATGGCCTGGCCGATGCGGTAGCCGTGCGCTGGCCCCTTGGCCAGCTCAGACAAGAGCAAGAAGCGGCACAGACCCCGCTTGATCAGGTTTTCCCAGTATGCTTCGTTCTGCATCCTAGCCCCCTGTCTCGCGTCACTACCTCCAGCCCCACCAAATTAAGAAATGATATAGCAATACTTAACTTACTTACTCAATCTTGTTAAGTATAGTAGCACGTTCAGAGTCCATATGTCAAGAGGTATCGAACGCTGGTCAGGTCCTTCGGTTTTTTGGTCTAGTGCCAATAAAGGCCAAGCCCTTATCCCACCTTGGCAGCTACTCTGGACAGATACTGAGTAGCGCCCCTGGCGATCCATGACTGCCAGCTGGTCAAGAAGAATCTTGCGCCCTTCTCTATATAGCTGCCGACGGTGTCCTCGTTCACCAGAGCACCGGGGACTTTGCCCGCCGCCAGGACCTGGGCTATACACCTGTCCACCACCTTCTGAACTTCTGGGTGGTTGGGCTGGCCAGTGTAGCCCATAGTCTGGGCCAGGTCGGAAGGGGCCATGAAGAATACGTCTATGTTGTCCACCGTCAATATATCCTGGAGGTTGTGGACCGCTTTCATCTCTTCGATAAGCACTACCACCAGGCTCTCCTCATTGGCTTTGGGATAATAGTCGGTAACACCGTAGGACTGCCGTCCCGAGGCCATGCCCCGGTAGCCGATGGGGCCGTACTTGGCCGACTTGGCAGCCTGCTCCGCCTCTTCTCTGGTGCTGACGTGGGGCACCACGATGCCCGTCGCTCCCACGTCCAGGGTACGGGTGATAAGCCAGGGTTCATTGCTATTCACACGGCACACCGATGTCATGCCCCACAGGTCGCAGGCCCTCGACATGTGCGCCACCTGCTCCCAGGTAATGGGGCCATGCTCGGTCTCGATCCACATGCCATCGAAGCCAAACTGGCCCATAAAGTCCACGATCTCCGGGTTATTGAGACCTCCCAGGACCGTAGCGCATTTCCCCTCTTGAAGCTTCCCTTTGACCCGGTTCTCTCGCATCTCAGACATCTTCCGCCTCCCTGGTAGATTTGTGCTTCTAGGGACACCTGACAGGCTACCATCCGCTCGAACAGTAGTCAATAAGGACATTGGGCAATCGGGCAAGAAGTCAGTTGACAGACGGCTGCATTGGGCTTATTATCGTTAATCAGAGAGCGGGTGTAACTCAGCGGTAGAGTGTTTGCTTCCCAAG
>CAYWGG010000088.1:0-10019 GCA_964457285.1 uncultured Dehalococcoidia bacterium | reverse complement strand
TGCCTTGACGTGGGAGACCGCCGTATCGGCCTCGCCATAAGCGACCCCACAGGGGTGGTAGCCACTCCTCTGGGGTTCGTCGAGCGTACCCGGCTACAGGAGGACATCGCCCGCATCCTTGACTATGCTCTGGAGAGGCAGGCTGAGGGCATCGTGGTGGGCATCCCTTTGTCGCTGAACGGCAAACCTGGCCCCCAGGCGGCAAAGGTGGAAGCCTTCCTGAAGGCCCTCAGGCGACGTACGGACCTGCCCGTTCACACTGTAGACGAGCGCTTCTCCACAGCCGAGGCAGAGCGCCTGCTTCGCCAGGCAGGCCGCCGCCCTTCCCGCCATAAGGGTGAGGTGGACGCGGCCGCGGCGACAGTGATACTTCAGGAATACCTGGACCGGCTTAGACCCCCTCCTAACCCCTTTTTAGCAGAGGGAGAATCGGAGGGGTCACAGACGAGGAATACAGTGCTATAATAACCACTGCACACCACAAAGGAGATGATACCGTTGGCTTACGTAGAGATGGGATCCGTGGAGGCAGGACTACGTTTCAAGACGCGGAGTGGGCTGGTGGTGGAAACGACGGGGAATACTCAGCGCGTTGAGTCTCATAATCTATACGTTCATGAGGTGGTCATAGTGGAGGGGCCTGGAGAGGGCAGCAAGTACCTCCTCAACCTGGACGCTGCCGAGCCACTCTAGCCCTGTGGTGCAGCAGGTCTTCCTTCGCCATAGCCAGGGTTCAACCAGAAGGGACAGCGACTTCACGCTGTCCCTCCGGCGTAGCGAAGCATCTCATAGAGGGGGAGACTGCTGGTTGGTGCATCGGCAAATGATGCTATACGGCGATGTCAACCAGGAATAAACAAAGGAGATAGCAGACCGTGAAAGTCTACTGGCGCGAGCGTAGATCGGGACAGCGCCTCGTTTTCTCCCCGGATGGTGAGACCGAGGTCGAGGTAGGGGCCGTCAGGCAAACTCCTCGCGGGTTTGATGCTCTCGCCAAAACCAACACCTATGACCCAGGACGTGCCAAGAAAGGATTTGTCACGATAGAGGAGGCTAAAGCCTTCGTGGAGTCCTTCCACCCGTGGGACCTGTTCGGGGGCGATTGGGACTTGAAAGTGGAGCCGGAGGTACAGCATATTGCAAACCAGGGTTCAGCCGAGGCTCCTGCCCAGGCAGAGGATGAATCCGGCCAGCCTGCCCAGGAAGAGCGACAGACCGGAAGATCGGGATGGAAGTTCTGGAAAAAGAGCTAGACCTTTGGAATCCCTTTGTCTATCTTGACACCGAAAGCCATTTTATAGAGGATAGAAGATATTGGAGAAAAGCAGAGATAGTTTCACAAAAAGGAGGAGCATTAGCTCATGACATACATAATCGCCGAACCCTGCGTAGGAGTAAGGGATAGCGCCTGCGTTGATGTGTGCCCTGTGGACTGCATCTACACCACCGACGAAGACGATATGTTCTACATCAACCCCGATGAATGCATAGATTGCGCCGCCTGCGAGCCGGTCTGCCCTGTGACAGCCATCTTCGCCGAAGATGCCGTACCAGAACAGTGGACCGAATACTACATCAAGCTGAACTACGATTACTTCAAACAGAGGGACCCCTCAACCCTGAAGACTCATCTGTAGTCGAGTCCTGGCGACAAGGGCATGGAGAGTGTGCGAAGGGGGCAGGGAAAGGGTGGATCAACACCCGTAGATATATTTCCAGGAGGTATACGATGCCCAGGGCAGCCGTTAACGGCATCGAGTTGTACTATGAGAGCACAGGGGCAGGCCAGGCAGTGGTATTCGCCCACGGTAGAGGGGGCAACCACCTGAGCTGGTGGCAGCAAGTGCCTGTTTTCTCCAAGAGCTACAGGTGCATAACCTTCGACCACAGGGGATTCGGGCAGTCCTTCAACCCACCCGGCGAGCCGGGACGCGACGCCTTTGTGGATGACCTGCTGGCCCTGTTAGACCACCTTGAGATCGAGGAGACCTTCCTGGTGGCCCAGTCTATGGGCGGTCTGACCTGCCTGGGTTTCGCCCTCGCCTACCCTCACAGGACTAAGGGGCTGGTGCTGGCAGACACCACCGGAGGCATCGGCGAATGGAGCGTGGTGCAGGCGATGAGGCAGCGCCAGGCTCCCGACGACGTGATGCTGCGGGCCGTAGGCCCCGGCTTCCGAGAGAGAGCGCCAGCCAGGGCCTTTCTCTACCGGGAGATCAACCTGATGAACCCACCCAGGGAGCTGGAGCCCAACGGTTTCACCAGCGGGGAAGGCCCAAAGGCGCCGGAGCTGGCCCAGATGAAAACGCCCACCCTGCTTATCGTGGGGGAAGAGGACGTGGTCATGCCGCCTTTTGCAATGGAGCTTTCCCACAAGCTCATTCCTGGCTCGCGCCTGGAGGTGGTGCCAGACGCCGGCCACTCGGTCTACTTCGAGCAGCCGGAGATATTCAACAAGCTGGTGCTGGACTTCTTTCGACGTGTCCAGGCCAGGAAGTCCATCCAGAGCAAGGCAGTCACGGCCTAGAAACTATCCGATTGGCTTTAGTTTAGTAGGGGCAGCGAGGCGCGCTAGGCCCCTACTGGACGCCTAGCCGCCCCTCAAAGTAGCTTGCCATCCTTTCAACGTACTCCTCCGGATGGGTGAGAAAGGCGTCCACGTGGTCAACCTCCGGCACTAGCCATATGTCGCTCTGGGGGTGGGCGGCCTTGTGCACCCGTACAGCCTGTTCAAAGGGGATGCGAGTATCCGCCATCCCGTGAATCACCAGGATAGGGTAGGAGAGGCGTTTGGCGGCATCTTCGGGCACAACCGCCCCAATGTCAATGCCATAGATTTGACTCGCCATCAGCCTGGCGGTAGGTAGGAAGATAGGCATTATCCACCTTGGAAAGATAGTCTTACGTGCTGCTTCGTCAGCGATCCGGTCAGAGGCGTTTGCGAAAGGGCTGTCGGCCACCAGGGCACGGATGGCAGGCTCCTCAGCCGCCGCCAGCAGAGCGGTGCCCGCCCCCATAGAAAAGCCCACTACGCCGATGCGCTCCCGTGGCACGCCTCGCCCCACCAGGAAGTCGAAAGCGCCTAGCAGGTCCCACCGCTCGTAGTAGCCACCCGACGCCTTATCTCCCCCGGAGCTGCCGTGGCCCCGCAGGTCGAACAGGAGAACGCTGAACCCCCGGCCTACGAGCCGTGCGGCAAGCTCAACCGCTCTGTCCCCTGAACGCCTGCTACCCATCCCATGAACGAATATGAGGGTTGGCTTCCCGCTGTCCGGGTTAATATACCAGCCGCTCAAAGTCACGTCTCCCCTTCGCGAGACAAACTCCACATCCTCAAACTGGAGGCCGTGAGCCGATGGGTGGTCCTCTTGAGGCTTCCGCTCAGCCGAGGCAACCCCCTGGGCTATCAAGAAAGCGATGAGCCCGTAAAGGATGACGATGACGAGTATCACGATGATCGGTATACCCCACATGATGGCACGCCTCATAGTCAACCTCATCAGCAATCGCCCATGTTAAAACCTATCCCCGACGAGGCGATTGTAGAAGCATCCCGCGACACCGTCAACCAGGCACCACAACACCCTCAGCTTACTGGACACCGCCATCGGTATCTGCTATGCTCCACCATAGGTAAACCCCCTTGGAAGCAAGGAGGATAGCTATGGCTGACCCGGCATTGTCGTTGGAGCGACTGGATGTCTACGTCGCCAGCATCCGCCCAGAGTACGAGCGGATGCTGGGCGGGCTGGTGGAAATCCCCACTATCAGCGCAGACTCGGAGCATAAAGGAGACATAGGGAGAGGGGCCGATCTGGCCCTCCAGTACCTGCGAGCCTTCGGCGCTTCGGCGGAGCTTGTAGAGACCCCTGGCAATCCCGTGGTCATGGGGAAGCTGCTGACAGGCCCGGCCAATCAAACGATCAGCATATACAATCACCTGGACGTGCAGCCTGCCCAGGAGCCCGAGTGGATGCGAAATCCCTTCACCTTTCACGTAGAGGATGGCCGCTACCAGGGTCGAGGCTGTACCGATGACAAAGGCCCCGCTCTGACGGCCCTGTTCGCCGCCCGTTACGCTGTAGAGAGCGGAATCCCCATCAACATCCATTTCATCTGGGAGCTGG
This sequence comes from uncultured Dehalococcoidia bacterium, assembly GCA_964457285.1. Classification (GTDB taxonomy): domain Bacteria; phylum Chloroflexota; class Dehalococcoidia; order Lucifugimonadales; family JAGWBF01; genus CAYWGG01. The sequence goes on along the minus strand of CAYWGG010000088.1, from coordinate 5,892 downwards.
AGGAGGAGATCGGCAGCCTCCACTTTGAGCACTTCGTACAGAGCACGGGTGATGGACTAAAGACCGATTCCGTGCTGGTGTCCGACACGGTTTGGCTATCTCGCGACACTCCCGCCATCCCTTATGGCCTGCGGGGCTTGCAGGGGGCCCGGCTGGTCCTGGAGACGGCCCAGAAAGATGCCCATTCGGGGCTCACAGGAGGCGCAGCCCGCAACCCCATCGGTGAGCTATGCCAGGTTATCGGCCGGTGCTACGATGCCCTTACGGGCAGAGTGAATATCCCTGGTTTCTACGATGATGTGGTCCCGGTGAGCGAGGAAGAGATGGGTAGTTTCCTCTCCTCGGGCTTCGACGTGGACAAGTTCATGAAGGCTCATGGCCTCAATAGCCTTCGCACCCAGGACAAGAGAGAGGTTATTCAGAGGATATGGTGCCAACCCACCTTTGAGGTCCACGGCATCTCCGGTGGATACGTGGGGCCGGGGATCAAAACGGTGGTGCCGCCGAGGGCCGAGGCAAAGGTAAGCATGCGCCTCGTCCCCAGGCAGGACCCCCTGGAAAAGCTGCGCCTGCTGCGAGACTTCGTCAAAGAGATCAACCACGACGTGCGAGTGGAAACCGCTGGTTCCCTGCACCCCTACCAGGGCGAGTTTCGCGGGGCCTATGCTGATGCGGCGCGGCGCGCCATACAGTTCGCCTTCGGCAAGGAGCCCGCCTTCATCCGCGAAGGTGGGTCTATAGGCGCTGTGGTCACCATGCAAAAGTACCTGCGAACGCCCATTATGTTCATCGGCCTGAGCCTGCCTGAGCATAGCTATCATGGCCCAAACGAGTTCTACGATTGGGGACAGGCCTCGGGCGGCATAAAAGCCCTTGTGAAGTACTTCAGCGAGGTGTCTGCTATAAAAGGGAGATAGGTGCGAGGCATGCCTCACCACTACCCATCTTGGCGGCCGAGGGGAGAAACCGTCCCGTCCTGTGGGCCGTAGTATCATGGCAGAGGAGTCGCGATGAGAGTACCTGGGTTTTCTCTATGGGCCGTCGTCTTCAGCATCCTCGCCCTTATCGCTTGCGGGACTTCCCAGTCAGCGGACAGTGACGCTGGGCAAAAGAGCGGTCCTACAGCCAACCTGGCCCTGGCTCCGAACTTCCAGCTCAGCCTTTACCAGGGGGAGGAGGTGCTGGGGGCAAAGGAGTTGAGTCTCTCCGACTTACAGGGTAAGCCGCTGGTACTCAACTTCTGGGCTGGAGCCTGCCCCCCATGCCGCGCCGAGATGCCCGATTTGCAGAAGTTCTATAACGAGTACCGCGACAGGCTAACCCTTGTTGGAATAGATGTAGGCCCCTTCACCGGCTTGGGCTCCCGGCAGAATGGCAAAGAGCTGCTTCAAGAGCTGAGCATCAGCTATCCGGCAGGGTCTACCCTGGACGAGACTGTGGTGAGAAAATACGAAATCCTGGGCATGCCATCTACCTTCTTCATCACCGCCAATGGTAAAATCTTCCGTAAGTGGACGGGAATTTTGAACAGGGCCAAGCTGGTGGAAATCACAGAGGAGATGCTCGCGGCGCAGCCCGCCCTGGGTGAGGCCGGAGAAGGCTCCAGGGACGCATCGTAAGTATAGGGCAGTAGGGGCGAACCTGTGTGTTCGCCCAACGCAGGGCAGACACGCAGGTCTGCCCCTACAAACCCCGAATGTTTTTCTGAACATCTATAGTAGCGAGCACTGAGTTGTGGAAAGCATGTCTATAGCGATAGAAGGGGCTAAATCGTGGAGGGGCTTCGTCCTCCCGGGTCTCACCGGTGGCCTGGCCCTGGCCATAGCGGTTATCGGGGCGACACTCACCGGAGATACTAACAGCACAGGTGGAGTCAATGCATTTGTGGAAGCTCTGTCAGGGCGTTCTAGCACGTTCCTGGGAGGTGTAGGGCTGGCCCCTCTGGGCTTCGCCTTTGTGGCCGGTATGACGTCCGCCGTCAACCCCTGTGGCTTTGCTATGCTACCTGCCTACCTTGGCCTCTACCTGGGCTCCAATCCCAAGGCTGGTGACCATATGCACCCCGCCCGGCAGCTAGCCAGGGCGCAACTGGTCGGGCTGGTAGTCACCCTCGGTTTCGTCCTGCTGTTTAGCATAGTAGGTCTGGTCATAGGTGTGGGGGCACGGTTCGTGGTAGATGTCCTTCCGTGGCTTGGCATGGCCGTTGGCGTCCTGCTGACCGTCGCGGGCTCCTGGCTGCTAGGAGGCGGCAAACTGTATGTGGGCCTTGCTGCGAGGGCGGCTTCCCGCATGGGGAATCCAAACCAGGTCAGCATGCGAGGCTACCTCTTGTTCGGACTGAGCTACGGGACCGCGTCCCTGAGCTGCTCCCTTCCCATCTTCCTGGTGGTAGTAGGCACCACTCTGGCGGTGTCGGGTATCCTGGCAGCAGTGGGTCAATTTATCCTCTATGCTCTGGGTATGGGACTGGTCATAATGGTGCTGACGCAGGGGATGGCGTTGTTCAGAGGGGCTATGGTCGGTGCGCTCCGAAAGCTCCTTCCCTATATCCAGCCATTCAGCGCTGTTATGATGATAGTAGCTGGCGCATACATAGTGTATTATTGGCTTACCATCGGCGACCTCGGCTAGAGCAGCTAGAGACTCTTTCAGCTTCTCAGTAATACCGGTCCCTCATAAGAATCAGACCAGTGACGTGCGCGGTGATATTACGATGCTAGAACATATGGGAATACGGTGGGGTTACACCTTCCTGCGTACTACCTCTCATGTGTCCTATGAAGAGCTGACCGAGCTGATGTTACAAGCCACTGAAATGTACCTCACGGGCGAGGACGAGAGGGTTGTAAGAAGTGCGAATTTCCAGGGCAAGCTGTACACCGAAAGGCGGTACGAGCTTTTAGGTGAGCTTGGAGGACAACGCTTTGATGCGAAGCTAGAGACTGCTTATGGCGAGGATAACGCTACTTTTCTGGTCAATGAACAGACGAGTGGCGAAGGGGCGGGGTTCTCGAGGAACTGACCGCTCCGGGTTGTATTTGCGTCGCCTCATTGAAAAGTTCCACACGTGGCAATACAATAGCGGTAAACGCAGAGAGGAGAGACCTATGGCTGAGCAACTTACAGAATCCCAGCAACGATGGTACGACATAGCCGCCAAGCACGCCGACGAATTCGCGGCCCGGGCGGCCCAGCACGACCAGGAGAACAGCTTCCCTTTCGAGAACTACGAGGCCATGAAAGAATCGGGGTACGTCACCATGCCCATCCCGGAAGAGATGGGCGGAGGAGGAGCCTCACTGCTGGACATCTGCATAGCCCAGGAGCGGCTGGCCCGTGGCGATGGTGCGACAGCGCTGGCAGTCAACATGCACCTTGGGCTGCCCTGGTTCATGGCCGACCTGTGGCGGACTGGCGACGAGACCGTGCGCCCGCTTCTGGAGGACTTAGCCAGGAACCGCACGGTAGTATCTGGCGCTTTCACTGACCCAGCCGTAGATAGCCTCAAGGCCATCACCGGCCTGGGCTACACAATCGTCAAGGCCGAGCGGGCCAGTGGTGGTTTTCGCATCAACGGCCGCAAGGCCTTCGGCACCAACAGCCCCGCAGCCAACCTCTGCGCCAGTTCGGCCATCTACAACGACCCCAACGAGGGCGAGGTAGGGCTTATGTTCTTCTTCCCAAAGGACACTCCCGGCCACAAAATCCTGAACGACTGGAACACCATGGGGATGAGGTCCAGCTCCAGCCATAGCTGGACGTTCGACAACATGTTTGTCCCTGACGAGTCGGTCATACGCCACAAGCCCTGGGAGTGGGACAAGTGGACGCGACTCCTCTGGGCCTGGCACGGCGGCACCTTCTCCACCATATATATCGGCATCGCACGAGCGGCCCGGGACTTCGCCATAGAGCACACCAGGAACAGGACCAGGCTACCCAACCGGCTTCCAGAGAGCTATCACCCCGGCCAGCAGTTCCTGGCGGCGGAGATGGACATCGGCCTCAAGGCTGCCTGGGCCTTCCAGACTCAGATGGCCACCCGCCTCACCGACCCACAGGCCAGGGACGACCAGACCATAGTAGATGCCTTCGCCATGCAGTACTTCTGCATGCACACTGCGGTGGATGTGGTGGACAAAGCCGTAGACATGGTAGGCGGCGCTGCCCTGGCAAAACGGCTGCCCCTGGAGCGCTACTACCGGGACGTGCGCGCCGGACCCATGCACCCTGTCGGCGGCTTCGACGCCCTGGAGATGATAGGCAAGCACGCCTTCGGCCTACCCAGAGACGTGGAGCCTCGCTGGGTGTAATTGCTCTGCTGTTTCCTCAATGTTCAGCCCCTGAAATAGTATGGCACCGTTTCTTAACCCCCCTATATCTCCCCTTGCCAAGGAGGGGATAGCAGGGGGGTTACTAGCGTGCTCTCCAGGGTTTTCCCCCCTACGGCGGCACCACGCCGGGGGACCAGGCGGGGAAGGCATCGTTGGCAGAGTTATTGGTGAGATTGGTCTGGTTGGAGCCGTCGGCGTTGCCCGTGAAAGGGGTCAACGTATCCGTATGCTCCCCTCGGTAACGACCAGGAGATGGCCATCCAGGTCGGCCTGTAAGATGGTGGGCAAATGGCGGCGGATAAAAGCCAGGACTGCGCCTCGGCCAGAGGTTGGAGGACGGAACAAGATGATACCTGCGTAGTCTTCTGGAGGATAGATGCGGACATCCCCAATTCCCTTGTCCATTGTTAGCAGGACTCGGCCCTCAGTCCGCACCCTCTCAAGTAATATAGAATCGGCTGCTCCGGCCATACCTTCGTCAGGTACAGTCTCAGCTTCGTGTCCTGCTGCACGCAGGTCGTCAAGAAGCTCAGAGGGAAGGTTTTCATCTACTTTGAACCTCATTGGGGCAGAAGTGGAAGAAGGCTCTCCTCGCGCGCCAGTTCCGCTGCATAGGCGATAGAGGCATCAATGTGTTCAGGTCTGAGGGAAGGGTAACTTCTCAGAATTTCTTCTCGACTCGCCCCCTCGGCCAGGCTATCCAGGATGTTGGTAACCAGGACACGGGTCCCTTTCGCACATAGCTGTCCCTGGCAGACCTGCGGGTCACTGGTGAGATACTGTCGCCAGTCAATCATATATCAACCCCTGCCTAGAGTCTGGCCTTAGTATATCATATCTGGTGCTCAATCGCGCCTGTTCAGAAAAGTGGCCCTCACCCTACCCTGCGGATAACCTCTCATAGTTGCAGGAGTCGGAAGGTGAGAGTCAAGGTGAGGCTGCTACGGCGGCACCCCGGGGGACCACCGTGAGTAGATATTTACAACGGTATGGTATCATTAAGATGAACATCCCATCTCAACAGGAGAGGGCATGAAGACAGGGTTAAAGTCATGGTGTTAATTAATTCCCAGAAGTTAGCGCAGATATGTGAGAGAAATGATATCGAGTTGCTCCGGCTCTTTGGATCGGTGGCGAGAGGCGAAGATACGGAGGATAGCGACCTGGACCTCCTTGTTCGCTTCGCCAGACGGAAGAGTCTTCTGGACCTCGTTCGCATCGAGCGGGAGCTTTCGAAGGAGCTTGGTCGCAGAGTTGATCTGGTCACAGAGGCATCCCTCAGCCCCTATCTTAGAGACCGAGTCATAAACAGTGCGGTGGTCCTGTATGAGCGAGCGGGATGATTCTCTCTACCTCAGCCATATACTGGATGCCATCGGGCGCATAGAGTCTTACCTCAGCGATATAGACCAAGAAATGTTTCGTGATAACGCTCTGGTCCAGGACGGCGTAATCCGCCAGCTCGAGGTCATAGGCGAAGCAGTAAAAAGACTTGCCCATGCCCTTTTCGGGCACCACGGAGGGATGAAAATGCCATCAGCAACCTCACCCCGGCCTT
>CAYWGG010000087.1:0-10052 GCA_964457285.1 uncultured Dehalococcoidia bacterium | reverse complement strand
CTACAAAGAGGATTGAAGCTAGCGCAGGTTCGCTATGATGGCCTCTGCCCCTTCGACCAGACGGCGTATGACCTCCTCTGCTCCCAATATCTCCGAGACCAGGCCCACGCCCGCGCCGCAGTAGGCCATGCTATTGCTCAGGTCCCCTTCTAGCAAGGCCGCTCGCTCTCTAGCTGGCCCCAGCTCAGACTCCCAATAGCTGGATGGGTCAACTCCCGGGGGAGGGGCGCTGTCCTTTAGCCTGAGGGCCACGTCGCTTCGTAGTATACGTGTCGGCCTGTGATACCTTCCGGCAATCACTGTGCCTGTGTCTATAGCGCCCAGCAACGCTTCTTTGTACCTGGGGTGGGCAATGCACTCGCGGGTGGCAACGAATCGAGTCCCCATCTGCACCCCCTGTGCCCCCAGTGTCAGGGCCGCCACGTAACCCCTGGCGTCCATGATGCCTCCGGAGGCGATAACCGGAATAGACACGGCGTCAACAACCTGAGGTATCAGCGCAAGGTTAGGAGTCTCATCGGGGCCCCGCATTCCACCACCCTCGTAACCCTCGGCGATGATCGCATCTACTCCCTGGGCCTCAGCACCCCTGGCATGTCTCACTGTAGATACCTGGTGAAGCACCGTCACGTTGTTGTTCTTGAGGACTCCTGTGTAAAGGGCAGGGCTGCCACTGTAGGTCACCGCTATCCTCATGCCCTCTTCCAGGGCCGTATCAATAAGCTCTGATGCCTGGGGATTAGCCAGGTAAAAACATACCCCAAAGGGGTTGCTGGTCAACCGGCGTACTTGGCGTATGTTCTCACGAAGGTTATCCACCATATTTCCACCAGGGGCCATTCCTGCTGAGGGGTGCAGGATACCCAGGCCTCCCGCGTCAGATACGGCGGCTACCAGCTCGGGATTAGAGACCCAGGGCACACCCGCCTGTAAGATGGGGTGTTCTATGGCTAAAAGTTCACCCACTCTTGTGACCCTCATCCGCCCCTCCAGAAACGCCTTGTGAGAGAGTTGCTGACAGATTGTATGGACATTTCGTGTATCTGTCAACTGGTTGAGCTGGGCTTAAAACATGACTTTCTGTATTGACTCTACAAACCGTCCAACCTAGAATTCCTACTACAGGAATCGTACACACTTATATAATAAATGAGCTTCGCCGATGTACTCCTTCTCGTCATACGGTGGCTTCATGCCCTGGCGGCAGTGGCATGGATAGGGGGAGGGATTTTCTATCTGCTGGTGCTGCGTCCCAGTCTGAGTGGCTCACCTGGCGATTCCGAAGGGGCCGCCATAAGGAGGCTGGGCGAGCAGTTCAGGCATCTGGTCAATACTGCCATAGCGGTCCTGCTGGTTACCGGCGCCATTCTGACGCTGAGCCGATTGACCTCCGACTACGTAGGTTTGCCCTACATCATCGTGCTCGTCATCAAGATCGGTCTGGCGCTTTATATGTTCTACCTGGTGCGGTTCCTCAGGTCCGGCACCTATCCGGCGGAGGCTGCCGTGAAACACAAGAGGCTCCAGCGACTCACGGGCCTCTTTACGAACGCTACCACAGTGCTTGTGCTTGGGGTGATAGTATTTCTTCTGGCTGATATACTCCGCGCCCTTGTCGAGCTAGGGATTAAAGAATAGGGGGGATTCGCACTCATCCTCCAGGAGGACGTACACGTGAGGAAAGACCTGATGGAGATTCTAGCCTGCCCTGTGTGCAAAGGCAGCCTGGAGCTAAAGGTGGAGACAGAGGAGGGAGACGATGTCATACGAGGGGCCCTCCTTTGTGGCGAGTGTAACGAAAGCTACCCTATAGAAGGCTCTATACCCAACCTTCTACCTCCCCAGCTACGAACGTAGCAATTGATCACCGCTTCTATTATCCTGGTACTGACCTATATCGGTGTGGCCTTCACCAGGCTGCCCCGTATCAACATAGACCGACCCGCTGCAGCCTTTACCGGCGCCGTTCTTATGGTGCTTCTGGGGGTCCTCAGCTTTCAGGAGGCAGTGGAGGCCGTTGATTTCAATACCCTTGCCCTGCTGCTGGGAATGATGATCCTGGTAGTGGTGCTGGACAGGGCCGGACTCCTCACCTATGTGGCTGGCAGGTTTCTTTCCATTGGCAGGAGTCCCAGGCATCTGCTGGTGGCGGTAGTAGTATCCACTGCTGTCCTCAGCGCCTTCCTGGTCAACGACGCCGTGGTGCTCTTTTTTACTCCCGTGGTGATAAGGGCCTGCCAGTTGCTGGGGGCTAACCCAGTCCCCTATCTCATCGCCGAGGCCATGGCCTCCAACGTGGGCTCCACCGCTACCATCGTAGGCAATCCTCAGAATATGCTTATCGGCGTCAGCTCTGGCATCTCCTTCACTCGCTTTTTCATGTACCTCCTGCCAGTAGCTGCGCTCTCTGCCATCGTGCTGATTCTGATGGTTCTCATTTTTTACCGCCGTGAGTTCCGTAGTACATTCAGAACAGATATGGAGCTTCTAAAGGAGGAGCACAGGCCCAATCCTGCGACCATAAAAAAGGTCTTGCCCATCCTGGTCCTTACTATCATGGGCTTCTTCCTCAGCTCTGCCATTGACGTAGAGGTGCCCTTGATAGCCCTATCTGCCGGGGCCTTAATGCTTCTCGTCAGCGGCATCCGGCCTTCGGAGATTATAAGGGGTGTGGACTGGGTGCTGCTGCTGTTCTTCGGCGGCCTCTTCGTCGTTATCGGCGGTGCACGACAGGCTGGAGTGCTGGACTTCTTCCTGGATAAAGTTATACCCACAGCCGATGTCAAGGGAATCGTTTCCATGCACCTTGTAAGCGCCGCAGTGTCCCAGATAGTGAGCAATGTGCCGCTGACTATACTGGTAATACCAGCTATAGAGGACGTACCTGGAGACGTTCTGTGGATAAGCCTTGCTGCGGGTTCCACGCTAGGCGGAAACGCTACCATTATCGGCGCTGTGGCCAATATCATCGTGGCCGAGGGCGCTCAGCGCCAGGGGGTGGAGTTGAGGTTCGGCGAGTTCTTCAGAGTGGGGCTGGCGGTGACCGTGCTCAGCCTTGGCATATCTGTGCTGGTCTTGATAGCTGAATACCAGCTAGGCTTCCTGCGGTGAGGTTGAGCACGGCCTCTGAGAGAGAAGAGTGCCTCACCCTGATGAACTTTAAATAATAAATGCCGTTACTGTAGGGGCGCACCTCACCCCGGCCTTCGGCCACCCCTCTCCCACTGGGAGAGGGGCCGGGGGTGAGGTCTATTTTCATAGCAGCCTTAACAGGAAATTAAGAATCCCCCTCTACAATTACCTCATACATCGCGATAGCAGGAGGTGTGGCGTGACTAACCTGGTCAAAGGCATGGGCCTGGGGGTGACCACCGTTGCCGTGGCGGTGATCGTGGTGGTCGCCTTTCTATGGGTGGGCCCTGGAGTGCAGTCCTTTCTCGGCACTACATCGGCTTCCGCCCTCTACGATGAGCAAGGGGTGGTGAGCATTTACGAGCGGGTGAGTCCTGCGGTGGTAGAGATAAACGCCGGACACGGGTCCGGGCGTGACCTGTTGCGTATGGGTACGGGCTCTGGGTTCCTTATAGATAACGAGGGCTATATTGTGACCAACAATCACGTGATAGAGGATGCCGGGACCGTGAAGGTCAAGTTCAATAACGGCACTGCCGCCGATGCTACCATAGTTGGCAGGAGCCCGGCCAACGACCTTGCCCTTCTAAAGGTAGACGCCTCCCTGGTAGGGGGAATACAGCCAATTATCCTTGGCGATTCCTCCCAGCTAAAACCCGGCCAGATGGCTATAGCAATCGGCAATCCCTTTGGACTGGAGGGCTCTGTGACGGTAGGGGTAATCAGCCAGGTTGGGCGCAGCCTCCCCAGCCAGTTGGGACGGGCCATAACGGACATAGTTCAGACCGACGCCCTCATCAATCCGGGCAACTCTGGAGGGCCGCTTCTTGACTCCAATGGGAATGTAGTGGGCATCAACACTGCCATCCAGGTATCGCCCGATGGGAACTCCAGGGGCATAGGTTTTGCGGTGCCTGTCAACACCCTCACGAATCTCCTGCCCAGGTTGAAAGCAGAGGCCGTTGTCAGGCCCGTGTGGCTGGGAGTCCAGGCCAATGACATAGACGCTGAACTGGCCGAACGTCTGGGACTGCCTGTGGACAAAGGCGTCTACGTCGTTGGGGTAATGCCCAACAGCCCGGCAGAGGAGGCCGGCCTGATGGAGTCGGGGTTGGGTTCCAGAGGCAGGCCCACCTCCGGAGGCGACATCATCACGGCTGTGGATGGCGCCGCCGTAGACTCCACTGCTGGTCTGATAGCCCAGCTTAACACCAGGAAGCCCGGCGATGCGGTCACCCTCACCGTTATCCGTGATGGCGCAATCCTTGAAGTGGTGGTGACCCTGAAAGAATGGCCCGAGCAGCAGGATATGATGGAACGGCCTCGCTTTGAGCGCAGGCCCAAGCCCGATGAGCACAAGTTACCCAAGGACTACTTCAGGCGCTTCTTCCCGGGACCCGACGATGACGACGAGTCTCCCAGGGACCACTTCAGGCGCTTCTTCCCACTACCTGAAGATGATGACGATGTTCCAGGGAGCCCCTTCGAGCAGCCCTTCCCGCGGCCATTCCACCGGTAAGAGGCGCTACCCCCCTATCCCTCAAGGCCCCCGCAGCTCAGTCCCTCCAGGTTGCGGGGGCCTTCCCTCATCAGGATTACGCCGGCCAGACTTCCAGGTTATAGGCCATGTCCCAGAACAGGTACTCGTACCTCAGGCTGGTCAGGTAAGCCTCCTCCATTCGAGCTATCTCCGAAGGGCTGGCCTTTTCCGCTAGCCTGTTCGCCAGGGAGCGCGCCCAGTCGGCGAGGGCCTTGTACTCCTGGGAAGCGTACATCCTTATCCACTGGCAGTACAGAGGCGCCCCTCTGGGCTCTCCCTTGCGGGCCAGGTGGTCACCTATCTCCCAGTAGCCCCATTGGCAGGGCAGAAAGGAGGCCGCCAGCTCCGGGTAAGAGCCCTGGTAGGCTACTTTTAGCAAGAAGCTGGTATAGGCCACGGTAGTGGGAGCCGCTGCGGTCTCCTCCAGCTCCCTCTCGGTGATGCCGAGCTGGGCGCAATACTCGCGGTGCAACCTCATCTCCGTGTTCAGCGTCTCGTGGAGCAAGTGGGCGAACTGGAGCTGCGCGTCCAGGTCTGGAGCGCGGGCCGAGGCCAGGGCCAGGACGCGGCTGTAGTCTATCAGATAGATATAGTCCTGCCGAACGTAGAACCTGAACCTCTCCACGTCCAGGGTGCCATCCCCGATGCCGGTCACGAAGGGATGGCTGAGGATGGCCCGGCGTAGAGGTCCCGCTTTCTTCTCCACATGGTCGGCAAAGCCCACAGCTACACCTCTTTCATCTCCCGTTTTACCATCGTTCTCCCCATGTGGCAGGGTCGTTTAGCTGTCGCCTCTTCGGACTTCCGTGCGGTATAGCCCTCACCCCCGCTCCCTCTCCCACTGGGAGAGGGGTAGCCCTGAGCTTGCCGAAGGGCCGGGGTGAGGGTTAAGCCCACAGCTACTCACTCAAGCTCCACCAGCGGGTCATCGGCGCCCACCTGCTGTAGGGGCTTGACGTGCACCGCCTTAATGATCCCTCCACGAGAGGCGCGGATGCTCTGCTCCATCTTCATGGCCTCTACTACGCACACCTCCTGCCCCGGAGAGACCGTATCGCCTGGCCTGACCATCACCGCCATCACCCGGCCGGGCATAGGTGAGCGTATGACCTTCTCGGAGAGTCTGGATGCAGGAGACCTGGCAGGAGGCGGCGCTGACCGAGGAGCCCTGGGTAGGGTAGCTCTCTCATAGGTCGGCCTTGACCTCGGCAGACCCTCTACCTCCACGTAGAAGGTCTCCCCTTCAACGGTGACCGTGATGGGCGAGGTGGAAAGGTCCTCTACCTCGACGGTGTACCACCGGTCCCCTACCTTGACCCGGATGCTCTTTGCCGCCAACTCCCACTCCCCAGCTTGCGGGAGAGCATCTGCTCTCTCAAGCCGTAAGTCTTCCAGGGGCTAGCCCCTTTGCTCTGGAGGCTGGCATCAAGCTCGGAATGAGCGTTCGTGGACAGCATCAAAGCCACTCCGATGGCCGCGGCTAGCTCCTTTTCCTTTCTCCCGTTCTCGCTCAAGGGGTGCGCTTCATCCTCAATATCTCGCCTGGCAGTATCAGCTATCATGGATGACAAGGAGCCTGTGTGATAGGTGCCATCTATAAAGCTAGTATGGTCTACCACTCCCTTGAGGGCGGGGATATTGCACTTAACGCCCTCGACGCGGAACATATCCAGGGCTCCTGACAAGCGCTTTCTAGCCTCCTCCCTGGTCTCACCCCAGCAGATTAGCTTTGCCAGAAGGGACTCGTAGTATGTACTCACCTGGTAGCCAGGGATGAGGGCGCTATCTACGCGGATATGCTTCCCAGCAGGCTGGCGGAAGCTATGAATGATGCCTGCCGAGGGTATGAATGTCTCCGGGTCTTCGGGGTAGATGCGGGCTTCTATGGCGTGTCCGCGGGCGTGGATGTCGCTTTGAGTGAAGGGCAGAGGCTCTCCAGCAGCCACCCGTAGCTGTAGCTCCACCAGGTCTAGTCCCGTGACCATCTCGGTGACGCCATGCTCTACCTGGAGGCGGGTGTTCATTTCCAGGAAGTATATATTCCCCTCCTGGGAGACCAGGAACTCTACAGTCCCCGCGTTGGTATATCCGATTCTTCTGGCAAGCCTGAGTGCGTACTCCCACAGGCGAGACCGCTGTTCCGGAGTGAGCTTTGCGGCTGGGCTCTCCTCCAGTATTTTTTGATTGCGTCTCTGGATCGAGCAATCCCTCTCGAAAAGGTGGACTAAGTTGCCGTGCTCGTCTCCCAGGACCTGGATCTCTATATGAGAAGCGCCTTGCATGTAGCGTTCAAAGTACAGCTGAGAACTCCCGAAGGCGCGGCTGGCCAGGGTCCGCTGCTGCTGCATTACAGACTTAAGCTCATCAAGGGAGTTTATGATGCGTATTCCGATGCCACCCCCACCCTGGGCAGCTTTTACCATCAACGGGAACCCCAGTTCCCAGGCCGCAGCGGTGGCGCTGGAGTCAGCTACGGCCTCGTCGGTGCCGGGCAGCACTGGAAGGCCAGCCTTACGGGCCAGGTTCTTTGCCTTGACCTTGTCTCCCATATTCTCCATAACGTAGGCGTAGGGGCCGATGAAACGTATATCCTCTGACTGGCACGCCCTTGCGAAGGCGGGGTTCTGAGACAGGAAGCCATAGCCGGGGTGGATAGCCTCTGCGCCCGACATCTGGGCGATGGATATAATCCGAGATGCGTTAAGGTAGCTCTCATGGGGAGAGGCTCCTCCCAGCAGGTACGCTTCGTCAGCCATCCTTACGTGCAGGGTGTCCTGGTCCGCCTCGGAGTAGACGGCGACGGTCTTTATGCCTAGCTTCTGACAGGCGCGTATGATCCGACAAGCTATTTCTCCACGGTTGGCTATCAATACCTTGCTAAACACGGTAGACCCCTTCTGTGGGTAGGATCAAGGGAGACCTAGCCGCCCCCTGTATATACTCCGCTCTTCCGGGAGTTCTCCAGGTGCTCCATAAACTTCTGAGACTGGACTTCTTTGTCCAGCCAGTACTTCAGTGTGGCCGACAGGAGGGTCTTAAGCTCCTCTCCCAGGCTTCTATCTATGTGGAGGTTGGGGAGTTCCGCCAGATAGGTCCTATCGAGGAATCGCAGGACCTTAAGGGCCTGCAACGATAGACGCATTATGCGAGCGCCAGTCGGGTGACACCGGGGGCAAAGGGTGCCTCCTGCCTCTGGGCTGAAGAGGTGCTTGCCAGGGGAAAGCTCCTCCCTGCACTCCACACATCGGTATAGCTCTGGCATGAAGCCGGAGCACTTGAGCAGATGAAGCTCGAAGTAGCGGAGAGCAAGCTCCGTCTCCAGATGTGGGTTCGTGGTGGCTGGCATGTCTGCGATGCTCTCCTCGGTCTCCCGGCTTCCTACCTTGACGTTAAGAAAACGCAGGGTATCTAACATGAGGGAGTATAGCTCAGGGTTGGCGCTGCCCTCCGCGCCAAACCCGTCCACCAGCTCGGCCAGGTATATGCCTCTGGAGACGGCCTCCAGACTGGCCTTCAACGAACTGAAGCCCTCAAGTATCTGGGCCTGGGTGATGGTGTCTATTCCCTCAGGTCGGGGGCTGGCCAGGGCCAACTCCACCCTGTTAAGGGGTTCCAGGTGCCCCACCATCTTGCTGGTGGGCTTGCGTACCCCGCGGACGACGGCCCTGAGCTTACCTGTGTTCCTGGTATAGAGGGTGACTATAAGCCCGCCCTCGCCCATGGGAGCGGACTTGAGCACCAGGGCCTCGCTACGGTACGACCTGGGCCGCGCCATGACCTAGAGCTCCCGCCTGCCCTGGAAAGCCCGGCTCAGGGTCAGCTCATCAGCGTATTCCAGGTCTCCCCCCACAGGCAAGCCACGGGCGAGGTGAGTTACCTTTACTCCCAGGGAAACAATCAGCCGCCGGATGTACATGGCGGTGGCTTCGCCTTCCAGAGTGGGGTTGGTGGCGACGATAACCTCCTTCACCGAAGCATCTGCCAGGCGTGGAAGCAACTCCTTCAACCTCAGATCGTCTGGCCCGATGCCATTCATGGGAGATATGACACCATGAAGGACATGGTAGAGCCCCCTGTAGCAGCGGGTCCGCTCCAGGGCCAGCACGTCCAGAGGCTCCTCCACTACACATATCTGGCTCGTATCCCGTCGGAGGTCGGTGCAAAGGGAGCAAGGGTCAATGTCGGTCAGGTTCTGGCACAGGGAGCAGAAGATGATCTTCTCCTTGACCGCCAGGATAGCCTCGGCCAGAGCGTGGGCTTCTTCGCCAGGGAGGCGGATGATGTAATAAGCCAGGCGCTGGGCGCTCTTGGGCCCTATGCCAGGCAGCTTGTTCAGCTCCTCTATAAGGCGGGCCAGAGGAGGCGCAGCAGCAGGTATGCGCTCTGTGCTCATACGGGAATCACCGCCCTGAGAGAGACTGTTTTGAAATATTCCTCTATGAGAGTGACTATGAACACATTGGTGTCTATAACTATCTCCTCTATCACCTTCTTCGCATCTCCCTCACAGCCTTTACACAGTCCAGGCCCTTGGGCCACCTTTCGCTGACCACTTTGCCTATTGCCCGCCATCCTTCAAAGGGGTCCTTTATCTTCATGAGATTGATGAAAACCTCTAGCTCATCGAAGGCCCTTCGCTCCTTCTTTTTCTTCAGACTCGCCTTAAACTGGGCCAGCGCATCCTCCACCACCTGGCCCATGCCATCCCGCTGCGCCTTCTCCAGGATGTCAATGTACTTCAGGCCAGCTTCCTCAAAAGCGCGGATGTTGGGGGTGAGTAGTCCGCTAAGGCCGTACTTTAAGGCTGTAATTGCCTCGATTTTGTATAGTTCAGCTCCCGTGCTCATACCGATGACCCTAAAAAGCGTGCGAGGATTTCAGCATCAGAAGTCCTCAGCGAGATGTTAAGTTCCCCAGCTAGGGCTGCTATAACTGAATCCGCTCCTTTCAAGCGATACTGCTCAGCTACATTCTGGGCATTGACCATACGCTGCCTATCAAGTTCATACAACGCTATTCTGCCATCCCTTTCCCAGTCTTCAAAGATTTTTCTCCACCTCGCCAGCAGGGCTAAGCGGTCCTTCTGAGCCTGCCTGCTAATTACAGATGTCACCTCTACCAGGACAAGCATTGGCAAGTGAAAACGATAATCCCCATTCTCAAGTCCATTGACATATGACTGGCCTCGTTGATGGTGCGGGTCTTGAGGGAGAAAATAGCCTAGTAAAAGGTTAGAATCTAAAACTATATCCTCCATTTATTCCCTTTGTTCACGGATGGCTTCTTCGGCAGTCACTCCTTCAGGCCAGACTTTACTTAGCTCCTTAGCGAGAGCACGAGCTCCCTCAAAGGGGTCTTTGATGGATAGGAGCCTTATCCC
>CAYWGG010000086.1:0-10057 GCA_964457285.1 uncultured Dehalococcoidia bacterium | reverse complement strand
TCGCCTGTGCCCTGATTGCCTTCCGTGCGGCGGGATTATTCGGATAGGCTCTTAGCTCGACTTTATCCATTTGTCTAAAAGCGAAAAGCAGGGTAAGCTAGTGACCAATCCTGTCAAGAGAGGTCACCGATGCTCACCCTGCCAGTTGAGTTTACCAGTTTGATGATAACCTTTGCGCCACTTTTCTCCTGGCGAGTCTGGCAACATGCTCAAGTCCTGGCGGTAGGTGCCATCCTGGCCCCAGGCAAGCGCACCGTCACCGCCACCTTGCGGGTCATGGGCTTGAGCCAGAGCCAGCACTTCCAGAACTATCACCGGGTCTTGAACCGGGCGGTCTGGTCCAGCCGCCACGCCAGTCGTTTGCTGCTCCTCTTGCTGGTACAAGTCTTCGCTCCCTCTGGCCCTCTGGTGATGGGCCTGGACGACACCCTGGAGCGTCGCCGTGGGGCGCGGATCAAAGCTAAGGGTATCTACAGGGACCCGGTCCGCTCCAGCCATAGCCATTTCGTCAAGGCCAGCGGCCTGCGCTGGCTGTGTCTGATGCTGGTGGTGCCTATCCCCTGGGCTGGACAGGTCTGGGCCTTGCCCTTCCTGACAGTGTTGGCCCCCTCGGAGCGCTATCATCAGGAGCGAGGGCAGCCCCACAAGAAGCTGACAGATTGGGCCCGTCAGATGCTCCTTCAGGTCAGACGCTGGTGCCCCAAACGGGCCCTGGTCGTCGTGGCCGATAGCAGCTTTGCTGCCCTTGAGCTTTTGTGGAGTGTGGTATGCATGCCCCAACCCTTGTGCCTTATCACCCGACTGCGGCTGGATGCCGCCCTGTACCGACCAGTGCCACCTCGCCAGCCTGGGCAGATGGGCCGACCACGCCTGAAAGGGAAGCGGTTGCCTACCCTCAGCCAGGTGTTGGCCAATCCCCAGACCCAGTGGACCAGGGTGCAGGTGCATGAGTGGTATGGGGAGGGGGAACGAGAGGTGGAAATCGCCTCGGATACGGCCGTATGGTATCACACTGGCCTGCCAGCGGTGCCCATTCGTTGGGTGCTGGTGCGTGACCCCCTGGGTAAATTCCGCCCACAGGCCTTGCTGTGTACTGACCTGACGGTGGAGCCAGGGCAGATTCTGAGCTGGTTCGTGCTGCGCTGGCGACTGGAGGTGACTTTTGAGGAAGTGCGAGGGCACCTGGGGCTGGAGACCCAACGCCAATGGTCGGACCTGGCCATCGCCCGTACCACCCCAGCCCTGCTGGGGCTGGTTTCCCTGATTACTTTGCTGGCCCATCGGCTGGGGGCAGAGGAAGGATTGCCTGTACGTCAAGCCGCGTGGTACCAGAAAGCCTGGCCTACCTTCGCGGATGCGCTGGCGCATGTACGGTGGTATTTGTGGAGTCAGGCCCATTTTCCCATGTCCCATTCCCAGACTGAGATGGTGAAAATCCCCAGGACTTTATTTGCTCGCTTGACCGACACCCTATGTTATGCTGCTTGATGGATAAAGTCGAGCTTAGTTACTCTGGGCGATTAGACTCTACTGCATATCGGCCACCAGGGTCTTGATGGCCTGGCCCACGTCTTTAATTTCCTCCATTGCAGACCACACCTCTATAGCCTGGTTTACCCTGTCCGGCGGCAGGGCCAGGCGGGCGTTTACCTGGAACTTGCCCGAGATGTTGTCAAATCCCCAGGGATTCTTCTGGCTGCCCAGGATTTGGTCCCTTGACGTGGTGCGCTCAAGCACACGGCCATCCTTCAGGCGTATCCTGACTGGTGTCCCACCGCGGTATTCCCCTGAGCCCTCCTCCCACTTGGACTGGACGTTGAGGCGGACCTTGCTCATGGTCTCCTGGACTCTGGGGTCGTTTATCTTTTCTATGGTGAAAGTGTCAATCCACACGTTGCCATCCACCAGAGCGGCAGCGGTGTTGTAGAGGGCACTGAACTTGCCTTTTAGCTCATCATCAGGCTGAGTGTAGAGCATCACCACCGAGAGATAGGACTGGCCCACTTCTACGCTCTCCACATCCCGGTAATCGAACTTGTGCTCTTGCATCAGGCCCAGGATGCTGTCCAGCATGCCGTGATTCCCGCCGCAGGAGGGGTACTTCTTGATTATCAGAGACTCGTGGATGCGGAAGGGTTTGCCCAGGCTGTCGGCCATCTCGTTCAGGTCGTAGGTGCCCTCTCCGATGATGGTAGTAGCGAAGCCAACGGGGTGCTCTAAGATGCGGTCCCCCGCCGTCAGGCCCATATTGGCCAGTTGCGCTGCCATTACTCCATCCCTTGCTGTGAGGCCCGCATGGAGGGGCTTGGTCATGGTGCCGAAGTTGTGAATGAGGCCACTAGCCATAGAACCCGCGATGCCAAGGGCCATAGCGGCCTTGCGCTGGTCCAATTTCAGGAGCTTGGCGCAGGCGGCGGCCGAAGCCATGCGCCCTATGACAGCTGTGCTGTGGAAGCCCCGCTTCATCTGGTTGTACTTGGTGCCTTTGTCCAGAGCAATCCCCAGCTCGCATCCCACGACGTAGGCTTCCAGGAGGTCCCGCCCCGACGCCCCTATCTTCTCTCCAAGGGCCAGCAGTGAAGGAAAGATAGCCACAGTGGGATGGCCGAAGCCTCCGAAGTCGTCGTAGTCAAGGGCATGGCCCATAGTGCCGTTGGCTAAAGCCGCGTTGGACAGGGACGTCTTCAAGCCCGAGGCCAGGACTGTGGCCTCTGGGGTACCCCCCTGCTCCGCAACGTAGCTCTGAATTATCTGCCCCACTGGCTGCACGGAGCCCGCCAGTATCACGCCCAGGCAGTCGAAACAAGACTCCCTGGCTACCGTGATAGCCTCGGGAGGAATATCCTCATAAGAAGTATTTACTATCCACCGAGCAGTAGTCTCAGTAGCACCCATCACTCTAACCTCCGCTTCTCTTTCTGGAAATCTCCTTCATTATATACCTGCATGGAGATCAGGCAAGGGCCTGTAAAAGCCCCTGAGGCAAGGGAGCAGGGTGTAAACCTATTTTCACAGCACCCTGATACTCGGACGCCGTGCAATTGTTCGTGTGAGGGCGTCGTGCTATCATATCTGAGGTAAACGACGTCGAAAGTGTGCGTGGGCAGGGTCGGGGGTAAGGGCGGAGCAACACGTCGTCGCAGGACGGAAGCATGGTAAAGATATTAGACGGTACGGCTACATCCAAAGAGATTCGCTCTGAGGTAGCTCAGGGCGTTGTAGAGATGCAGCAGAGGCACGGCGTGACCCCCGGCCTGGCAGCTATCATGGTCGGAGATGACCCCGCCTCGGCCATCTATGTGCGCAATAAAGGCCGCGCCTGCCAGGACGTTGGTATCTTTAGCCAGACCTTTCATCTCCCTGGCAGCACCTCTCAAGAAGAGCTTCTGAAGCTGATAGGTAGCCTCAACAGCGACCCCCGTTTTCACGGTATCCTGGTGCAGCTACCCTTGCCCCAGCACATGGATGAGGGAAGGGTGCTGATGGCCGTAAGCCCCGAGAAGGATGTTGATGCCTTACACCCGGTGAATACGGGCAAGCTCGCCCAGGGTAACGCCGACTATCTGCCCGCCACTCCAGGCGGGGTCCAGCAACTCCTTCTGAGAAATGGTTACGACCCCGGCGGGAAGCATGTAGTCATCTGCGGCCGGAGCAATATTGTGGGCAAGCCCCTGGCAATGCTGCTAATGCAGAAACGGTCGGGGGCCAACGCCACGGTGACAGTGTGTCACACGGGCACTCGCGACCTCGGCGAGCTGACACGCCAGGCTGACATTCTGGTGGCTGCTATGGGACGCCCCAGGATCATCACCGCGGACATCGTGAAGGAGGGAGCCATCGTGGTGGATGTGGGCCTGAACCAGGTGCCGGACCCTACCCGCAAGACTGGCTACCGGCTGGTGGGTGACGTGGACTTCGAGGCGGTGTCGGAGAAGGCGGAGGCCATCACACCTGTTCCCGGCGGCGTGGGCCCCATGACCATCGCCCTGCTGCTGGTCAACACCCTCACTGCCGCCCGCATAAGCATCCATGGCAGATGACCCATACCAAAGTAATTGGGAGACTTCTATATGACCGGCTTTGAGTCCATCGGCAAAATGCTGCTTATTTTTGGAGGCATCCTGGTGTTCCTGGGCCTGCTGTTCCTGGGATCGGGCCGCATACCTCACGTCGGCAGGTTGCTGGGGGACGTGCTCTTCCAGAGGGGCAATTTCAGCTTCTACTTTCCCCTGATGACCTCCATACTACTCAGTATCGCGCTCACTATTATTCTCAATGTGGTCTTGAGGCTCTTCAGATGAATGAGGTAGCTTTAAGCTATTAGCTAAAAGCTGAAGACTGATAGCCGACAGCCTGATATATGCGAACCAGCGACTTTGATTACTACCTTCCACCCCATCTCATAGCCCAGACCCCCGTTGAGCCGAGGGACTCCTCACGCCTCCTGGTGATCTATCGAGACACCGGCCATATGGAGCACCGGCGCTTTTACGAGTTGGGAGACCACCTGCGAGAAGGAGATGTGCTGGTCTTCAACGACAGCCGCGTCATCCCAGCCAGACTTTATGGCAGGCGGGAGGGCACCGGCGGAAGGGTAGAGTTTCTGCTGCTACTGCGGCTCAAGCCAGGGGTCTGGAGAGCGGTGGGAAAACCGGGGCGTCGCCTCAAGCCGGGCAGCCGCTCCCGAATAGAGGGCGATTCCGGTAGCGAGCTATGGATAGAGGTGCTGGAAGCTACTGAGGATGGGGTGAGGACTGTGCGTCTATCTTCGGAGGAGGGGATAGAGAGAGTAGGCCAGATACCCCTGCCACCTTACATTCATACGCTCCTGGACGATCCGGAAAGGTACCAGACGGTCTACGCTAGAGTCCTGGGAAGCGTGGCCGCCCCGACGGCGGGGCTGCACTTCACCACTGGTCTTCTGGAAACCCTAAAAGCTAAGGGGGTGCAGCAGGTGTACGTCACTCTCCACGTGGGGCTGGACACCTTCCGGCCCGTCCGTGAGGAGGACCCAGTGGAACACAGGCTCCACGGCGAATATTTTGAGCTGGATAAAGATGCCGCCGCCCAGATTAACGCTGCCCGCAGGGAGGGGCGTAGGGTCATCGCCGTGGGCACCACCTCGGTGCGCCTCCTGGAGCAGGCCTCTCTCTATGCAGAGGGAAAGGGTTCCTCTGAGCTTCTGCCTGTCTCTGGTTGGGCAGAGCTTTACATCCTGCCAAGACACCGGTTCCGCTTGGTAGACGCCATGATAACCAACTTCCACCTGCCTCGCACCACCCTGCTGATGCTGGTGAGCGCCTTCGCCGGGCGAGAGCTGGTTCTGGATGCCTACCGGGAGGCTATAGCCAGGGAGTACCGGTTTTATTCCTTTGGGGATGGCATGGTTATTTTGTAATTGGTGGTCACCTGGCGAATTTGTGGTCTTGCTCGGGCCATAGCCTCTCCAGGTCAAAAGAGGCCAGGTGGGGGTAGCGGCCCTCCAGAAGGGGCATGTGGCGTGGCGTCAGCAGGGGCACAGGCAGTCCCTCCAGCACAGCCTCAAGTAGGGGTGCAGCGTGCTGCGCCCCTGCAGCGGCAGGCCCAAAACCCCATAGTGGTGGCGTTCCCACGCCCTTGCCCTGGGCCAGGACCTTAAACTCGCCCATGCCTCCCGGCCTTACAATATCCAGCATCCCCAGCCGGTTGGCCTCCACCTCTCGTTGATTAAGACCCATAGCCGGGAGACGGGCCATGAGTTCCCGAAGGCCAAGATTGTGGAGGAACTCCCGCTGAGTGTTGAAGCCCAGAGGTTCCAGGCCGCGTCGCCTCCCCTCTTCTATCAGCGATGTGAAGTCCACCTGAGCTGTTATATCCTGCCTGCCAATACGCACGTAAGGGTTGTCGGTCTGGGCATGTCTATGGAAACAGGTGAGAGTGCCTCGCCTGCGGCGTTGGGAGTATAGCTCCGTTGCAGGATGGCCGTAGTCTATGGTGAGCAGAAAGCCGCGCTTCAGTGCGGAAGAGGTCTCCTCCATCCAGGGCCCCATAGCCAGGTTTATCTCGGCGCTGAATCCCTCCGTGAGGGACACGCCCAGGGAGGCCAGTCTCTCCTCCAGGGCAGGAGTAGATGGAGAGTCCAATACCTCTACCAGCTTTCCATCCTTCAGCGTCAGGTAAACCTCCTTAAGTGCGCCATTCGTCATTGTCACTCTATGGACTAGAAAGGAGTCCACTAGCTCATTGGAGAAGAAGCAGCCTTCTATCCGGCGCAAGGGAATGCCATGAGCGGCAAGGCGCTCCACCCTTCTTCTATCCTCAAGTAGAGCAACACGGCGGTCAAGACACAGGTAGCGGAGGGCGTCCTGGAAACCTTGGGGCAGGTGTACGCTGTAGCTGACCAGGTCGTGGCACAGGAGGCCATCACCCGCTCCCATCTCAACCAGCCAGAAGGTGGGAGGGCAGTCTAGCAGCCGCCACATCTGGAACACCTGGACACAAAGTAGAGCTCCGAAGGTGGGATGAGCGCTTGGGGCGGTGTAGAAGTCGCCTCTGGGTCCTATATTATCCGGATTAGTGTAATAGCCACCCCTGGGCCAGAAAAGGGCCAACTCCATGAACTCGGCGAAGGTTATCCTGCCTCGCTCCTGTATTCTCTTACGTATTTCTGACTCCACATCCACTGATGCAGCCCTCAGGGAAAAAACAAGGGGGCCACAAGGCCCCCTTTCAATCTTGAACCATCACCCAGCCGACCTGGTCCCGCACACTAACCGCGCTGCTCGATTGGCACATACTCCAAGTCCATGGGGCCTCTGTAATCGAGAAGAGGCCGGATCAGGATGTTGTTTTTGTACTGCTCAACGCACTGAAGGGTCCAGCCTGGTATCCGGCCCAAAGCAAAGATAGGAATGAATATGTCCTCTGGAATGTCCAGCAGGTAGTAAATGGAGCCAGCAAAGAAGTCTACGTTTACATATATACCCCTGTTCCTGTAAGGTAGCATGACCTTCTCCTCCATGTACCTTAGTATCTGGAACCAGTGGGGCTGGCCCTTCTCCTCACCCAGATTCCGAGAGCGCTCCCGCAGGTGGCGTGCGCGGGGGTCCTCGGCCTTGTACACTCGGTGTCCAAAGCCCATAATCCTGCCTCCACTACCCAGCACCTTCCTGGCATACTCCTCTGCGTTCTCCGGCTGTCCTATCTCTATGGCCATTTTCATGGTCTCCTCCGCGGCGCCACCATGCCACGGCCCCTTCAGGACACCGATGCCTGTGACCACGGCAGAGTGCAGGTCGGAAAGGGTCGAGGCCGTCACTCTGGCACCGAAAGCTGAGGCATTGGCGCCGTGCTCGGCGTGGAGGATGAAGTCCACATCCATCAGCTTCCGGGTCTCCTGGTCAGGCTCCTCCCCAAAGAGCATGTAGAGAAAGTTGGCGGCGTGGTTCAGGTCTGGATTCGGTGGTACAGGATCGAGACCATTCCTGACACGGTGGTGAGCTGCGACGATGGTGGGAGCCTGCGCTGTAAGGCGCACACCCTTCCGGATGGTCGCCTCAATGGAGTTGTCGCTCACTTCCGGGTCAAAAGCCGAGAGGGCAGAGATGCCGGTACGCAGAGCGTCCATAGGATGGCTGTTCTTTATCAGCCTCAGCACCTGGACTATCTCGTCAGGAATATTCCTATTGGCCCGGAGGGTGGCGTCAAATTCGTCCAGCTGCTTTCTGGTGGGCAAGTTTTCATACAGGAGTAAGTAGATAACCTCCTCGAAAGTGGACTTCTCGGCCAGATCGTGGATGTCATAGCCGCGATAGAGGAGCTTTCCTACCTGCCCGTCTATAAAGCTAGACTCTGTAGTATCTAAATAGACGCCCATCAACCCACGCTTGATGTCTGCACCCTGGGATGCCATAACCACTCCTCCTTCCAGGACCCGATTCCTTCACGAGATGCATCAGAAGGACAAGCCAGCCTGCCACATAGAGGGGCCACACCCAAGAGAGCTTAGGTGCAAGGCAGACTCTTACTTGATAGGACGCCAGAAAAATATAGCGCCCGTGTTGTTAGGGGGATTCTACCATTCGCTTCCAGGAGTGTCAAGCTGAGGGGATATATCTCATTTGACTTGACTCAGCCCAATTAGCAGCTAAAATAGCACTCAGGCGAAGTCAGACCTCATCCCTTCTCCGGAGGTTCTCAAATGGCCGGAGCTAATCAAGAACTCCTCCTCAGCCCCTACCGTGTCCTGGACCTCACCGACGAGCGGGGGCTCCTCTGCGGCAAGATTCTGGCCGACCTGGGGGCCGACGTCATCCAGGTAGAGCCTCCTGGCGGCAGCACCGCAAGGAACATAGGTCCCTTCTACAAAGATGAGGTCCAGCCGGAGAAGAGTCTCTTCTGGTGGGCCTACACCGCCAACAAGCGGGCCATTACCCTGAACCTCCATACTGCCGACGGCAGGGAGCTTCTTAAGAGGTTGGTCAAAGATGCCCATTTCCTCATCGAGTCCTACCCTCCTGACTACCTGGACGGCCTGGGACTCGGCCATAAACACCTGGCCAGCATCAATCCAGCCCTGGTAATGGTGTCCATAACCCCCTTCGGACAGGACGGCCCCTACGCTCACTACAAAGCCCCCGACATCGTAGGCATGGCTATGGGGGGCTTCATGTACCTCACCGGCGACAGTGATCGGCCTCCCCTGCGGGTTAGCTTCCCCCACTTCTACCTCCACGGCGCCGCCGCTGGCGCCGCGGGTGCAATGCTCGCCCACACTCACCGCGCCCTCACCGGCGAAGGCCAGCACGTGGATGTCTCCTGCCAGCAGGCCGTGGCAAAAGCGCTGGCCCACGCCCCCCAGAGCTGGGACCTCGAAGGCGTAATTATCAAGCGCATGGGAGCTTATCGCCAGACTTCTGGAGATACGGTGGTGCGTGTCAACTGGCGCTGCAAGGACGGCTACGTTAACTACATGCCACAGGGAGGAACCGTCGCCAGCAGCACCCGTGCCCTGCTGAAGTGGATGGATGAGGAAGGCTTAGGGGATGAGGAACTGAAGGCGGTTAACTGGGAGGAGCTGGGCTACGGCCAGGTGCGAGCTGAGGTCATGGAGAGGATGGTAGGTCCCCTGGAACGCTTCTTTGCCACCCATACCAGGGAGGAACTCGTCAGGGGGAGCCTGGAGCGTCGAATCCTCCTGTTCCCTGTGGCCACGCAGGGTGACCTCCTCAGCCATCCCCAGTTGAAAGCCCGCCACTACTTCAGGGAGTTGTCCCATCCTGAGCTTAACACCTGGGTGACCTATCCAGGTGCCTTTGTGAAGGACCTAGAGAGGGAGCGAGTAGGGCTGCGCAGGCGGCCTCCGCTGATAGGGGAGCACAATCAGGAGATTTATCAGGGGGAGCTAGGTCTCACCCTGGAAGAGTTGGCGATGCTGAAGGCAGAGGGGGTGATCTGATGGCGAGGAATCCTCTGGAGGGGACCAACGTACTGGATTTCTGCTGGGTGGCGGTGGGGCCCATGACCACCAGATACCTGGCGGAGCACGGGGCTACCGTCGTGAGGGTGGAGTCGTCAAAGAGGCCAGAGACGCTCCGAAGGGCCGCCCCATTCAAGGACGGCATCCCGGGCTTGAACCGCAGCGGCTATTTTGCCAACTACAACCCCAACAAGTACGGCATCACCATTGACATGCGCCACCCCAGGGCCAGAGACCTGGTGCTGCGCATGGTCTCCTGGGCAGACCTGGTCACCGAGAATTTTACTCCCGGCACTATGGAAAGCTGGGGACTGGGATACAAGGAGCTGAAGGAGGTAAATCCCCGGATAATCATGTTCAGCACTTCCATGCTGGGCCGGGGCGGCCCCATGGAGAGCCAGCCCGGCTTCGGGCCGGTGATGGCTTCCCTGTCGGGGCTTACCCATATCACCGGCTGGCCCGACAGGGACCCGGTAAACCCTTACGGCGCCTACACCGACTTCATCGTTCCCCGCTTCGCCGTGGCCTCCATCCTGGCGGCCATGGACTACCGCAGGCGGACGGGCCAGGGGATGCACCTGGACATGTCTCAGCTTGAGG
>CAYWGG010000085.1:2605-10215 GCA_964457285.1 uncultured Dehalococcoidia bacterium | reverse complement strand
TTTCTGTTGACCACCTGGAGCATCTTCAGCGGGTTTCTAGGTGTTACCACAGACCAGACCGAGGCCCTTCAGCAAGCGCGCGAACGCCAGGCTGAGCGCCTGCGGACCCTCGTGTCTATCAGCTCCACTACTTCCTCCGGTGACGGGTATATAACGGCAGTACGCAACCAGAGCAAAAGGGTATCTTTCGGGGACTTCGGGAAGATAGATGTGTTCGCACGCTACAGTGACGCGTGTGAATTTACCATCGCCAAGCGCCTGGCCTATCCCTCTGAGTGGACTGTTTCCAGCATCACCGGTGATGACTTCAACCCCAACATGTGGGACCCGGGGGAGACAGCTAACTTTTCCTTCAGTTTGAATCCGAAGCCCAAGGCGGGGAACAAAGGCACCGTTGCCCTGGCCGTCCCACAGGGCATCACCGACTCGGCTTATTTTGACTCGGCATCTACCGGAGGCTGCCAGCTTTACTGGCATAACGATCCCACTCCTCCCACCGGCGACACCCTTTCCCACCTGGTGCTGCCCATGGGCGGAGCTAAGCCATCAGCAATCACCCTCTACAATTACAACACCAACCGGGACACCAACCCTGGGTTGCTTATCAAAAAGGGAGGAAGTGGCGCCGGCGAGACCGACCCTACCAAGCACCAGGTCTGGAGGACGGCCTCGCTAGAGCGCGCTTTGACCATATCAGGGGATGTCTCCATAGACTTCTGGTCCAGGGCCAACGCTGATGTGCAAGTCACAGTCACCATCTACCTCAGGGACTACGACGGAGTCAGCAGCTACACCGAGATAGGCAATGGCTCCGTGTCCGACCTGGCGTGGCCCATCGCCTTCACCAAGAAGACCATCACCATATCAGGCCTCAACTATACAATCCCACTGGGCCACCAGCTAGAGGCCAAGGTCATCTGGAGTTCTGTGCTTGGTAGCGATATGTGGTTCGCCTACGACACCACGGCCTACCCTTCGGTCATAAAGCTCCCTTAACCCTTTACCTCGGTTCACACTCCCACGCCTTATTTGGGGAAGCCATTGATGTAATGTAAGCATACTGCTATGCTGTTACAGAAGAAAACTAGAGGCAGAGGATATGAAACGCACACAAGTTCAGTTGGACGAGGCAACGTATCAGCTCCTGCGCAAGAGGGCCTTTGAGCTAGGAATTCCGATGGCAGCCCTGGTCCGACGGGCGCTGGGGGAATACCTGGGGGCAGGCCCACCACAGCCCAAACGTCTTGAGGACTTCCAATTCATCGGCTCTGGGTACTCCGAAAGGAGTGGCCTTGAGGCCATCTCGGAACAGCATGACGATGCTCTGGCGGAGGACTTCGCCAGGTGATCTTCCTGGACACCTCAGCCATTTACGCCCTGGCCGATGCCCGTGACCCAAACCATAACCGGGCCCTGGAGCTTTTTCGTCAGGCTCTTGAGGGCGGTGAGGCGATTTTGACCCATAACTATGTCCTGGTAGAAGCTGCCGCCCTTTTGCAGCACCGCTCGGGGCTGGCGAGCGCCCTTCAGTTCCTCAAGGAGGCTGAGGGCTTTCAGGTCCATTGGATAAGCCCTGAGGACCATCGGCGCGCAGTGGGTCTATTAGAGGAGCGAGGGAAGAGGGAGCTCAGCCTGGTAGACTGCGTGAGCTTTGTGGTGATGCGTCAGCATGAGGTGAAGCTTGTACTGGCCTTCGACCCTGACTTTGAAAGCGAAGGTTTCGTCCTGTACTCTGGTACTACTGAGTAGAGGAAATTAAAAAAGTAGGGACAGGTTTCAAACCTGCCCCTACTGATACCGTCTTACCTAAACCCCTCTCCCAATAGGAGGAGGGATGGGGTTGAAGGTTTTTTTAGAACTCGTCCTGGTCTTCCTTCAACCAGTCGGCTGTCATAGCGTCCTTGGGCCCCTTTACCGCCGACACCAGCTGCCCCTTGAAATCCTCCCATACCTCTTCTTCCTCACCAGAGGCAATCTTCTCCTTCATCTGCTCAAGAGCGTACTGGTCAGCAGTGCCCTCGGGGACGTGGAAGAACTCGGAGTCGAATCTGGGCAGCTCACCAGGGCCGAAGTAGCCCAGACCGTGCATCTCGTAGCCTTCCAGGTTGTGGGTGCCCTTGCCCAGCACCTGCCCGGTGGCCGCGTAGTGATCCAACACCGGCTTAAGGCCGTACCTCTGGACAGGGCAGACCCTCATGCAGACACCACAGGCAGCATAGCGGGCCATCACTGGTCGGCACCGCTTGGCGATTATCTTGAACTTCTGCACGCCGCGCCACCACACCTGCTCCCTCATCAGGGCTCTGCCAGGGCAGCGGTTCACGCACACCTGGCAGATATTGCAGAAGGCGTGGATGCCGTAGTCTACCGGCTGATCGTGGGTCACTGGAGCGTCGGTGGTGATGAGCATCAGCCTGTGGCGAGAGCCAAAGTGGGGTGACAGCAGATAACCCATTGCGCCCATCTGGCCCAACCCAGCCTGTACGAACATGGGGTGCACTGCGCCGGCCGAGTCGCCGGTGCTGTGGATCTGGGCATGATACCCCAAAGAGCGGACATAGTCTGCCAGGTCCAGCGCTACCCGGTTCATGCGCCTGTAGGTGGCAAACACCGCGGCCTCGGCTGGCTCGCTTGGAATGGTCTGGGTCTCCTCGTAGGGCTGCTCCATGGCCAGGCAGATGGCATTGGGGAAGGGCTTTATCCAATCCCGCTTGCTCTTATAAGTGTAGCGGGTATCATAGGCCGTCATCCCTACCATAGCGAAACCCAACTCAAGAGCCTTCTCCTTAATATCCTGGGTAACGTCCCTGTTAGCAGGCTCAGCGGTGGGCTCTATATCGCCTGATACCTTGGTTGCCTTTAGGATGGGCTTGAAAAGCCTCTCATGCTCGTCACGGACCTCTTTAATATCACTGACGGAACGCGACCATCCGCGGTAGACGAAGTTCTCTACGTTGTGGCTCTCTATGGGGTAGTGCCTGGCGTAGAAGGTCTCTGTATCTGCATCCCTGGGGATCCCGGGAACCCTCTCCAACTCCTCAGGTACGTTAATTTCGTACGCCTCGCTGGGGTTCGGTCCCATCATTGTCTTTGGGACTTTAGCGGTGTGGCCGATTTTTAGCATATTCCTCCTCCCTTATTCTGAGGCTGCTTTCACACAGCCTATTCTTTGCCAATCTACTCCTTTTAGCTAGGTTTGTCAAGGGAAAAGTTGGCTGTGTTCCTATACTTTGTTTCGAGTTTATTACGAAAACTTTCCTACGGTCCTCCATACTTCAAGATGGCCTCTTTGGCACGGGGATCAATCTGCCCCATATCCACGCCTGCGTCGTGCCGGGCAACACCCAGGTGGGCGTCCCTGAGAATCAGCTCCCAGTCCGGGTCGTTTCCATATCTACTCCGCAGGTCGGCAAACAACCTGTCTACCATTGGCTTATCGTACGTTGGCATCCTCCCCTCCTTGTAATAAAGCTTACCACGCAGCATTCTACGACAAGTCCTCGTCTTGGTCAACACCCTCATCTCCGTCCCCTCGTGTTGCTCCACCCTTTCCCTGCCCCCTCGCACGCTTTCGATTCCCACACGTGGGAATGGAAACACTGATTGGGTGGTGGGGTATGGGCAGATGGGAGGCTGAGGGGATTAAGGGGTGAGGGCTATACCTTTTGCCTTGACCTCCTGAGGAAGGTGATACCTTTCTGGCCCACGTACCTGTCTCGAAAGTCCTCGAACAGCTTCAGCCTCTCCGGTTGAAACTCCGTCAGCTTGTCGTTCTCGTCCAGGTAAGGGTTGGGGAAGTAGACCCGCAATAGGGTCTCCTCCCTGGCGTCGGAGAACCTGACATAGTAGAGGTAGGGGACTCCGTGGTCCTCCGCCTCTACGAACTGGACGCCAGCAACCGAGTCTATTTTCAGGTGGAAATGCCAGCTATCAGCCTCCACCGTAGAGTAGCCATTGTTGAACGTGGGCTCCTTCATCCCCCTGGCGGTGTTCTCGCTCACCACCTCTCCGCCACCGATTACCCAGAGCATCTGCTCAAGCCCCGAAAGCTCTCGAATAAGCCTCTCCAGCTCCAAACTTCACCTCCTTCCTTGCCCTTATAATATCGCTACGCCATCAATTTGCCAATACGTGGGATGCTTATGAAGGCGTTTGCTCAAAACCTCTAAGGGCACCGGTCTACGCCTTTGACCTGGCTGCATATCTCAAATGTTACTACCGGGTTTGTGCGCCCCTCAAAAGTCACCTCGAAGGCCCTCGTTGGCCCTTTTACAAATCCCTTTGGCATTTTTATCCTCCCCCCATCGGGCGGATAAATGAAGAGATCAATGCCAACGTTCTGTAGCCCCGAAATGTCCCAGGCGAAAGTTACCGATTCTAGCTGGCCTGGGCTGCACTCCTTCACTGCCGCCACCCAATTCGGGCATACCTCTACTACCCATACTTGCTTCTCCGCCGGGGACCGCCAGCTAGTGAACAGGCGTCGGTTACGCTGGCAAAAGACATCGGTATCAGGAGTATCAGGGGGATTGCACAACAGGGAGACCAGATAAGAATCAAAGCCGGGATTGGTCAAGGCAGGGCCACGGCAACCCGTGGCCTTTGGGCAATTCCGTTCCCCACTCACCCCCAGAAATAAGTTGTTGGGACCCGTCATGCTGGGGGTGGGAATCATCTGCAGTTCCAGTGTCCAATCGGGCTGCACACGGACAGGGGTTGGGGTGGGCTGTGGGGGCGGTGGGACTACTCCGCCTGTGGGAGAAACGGGGGTCGGCGTCGCTGTGGGTGTGGCCGTAGGAGTTGGTATCGCCTGGACTGTCGGCGTCGGTGTCGGGGGCTCAGCAGTAGCCACCCCAGGGGTTTGGGGCGGCGTGGCCGAGGGAGTTAGCGCTGGCGTGGCAGTAGGTGCGCCAACGGGGGTGGGAGCAAGGGTTAGTGTTGACGTGGGAGTCGGTGAAGGGGCCGTTGTCGCCGTTGGCGTAGCTCCAGGGGCAAGGGTAGGGGTTATTACAGGCTGTGGGGTAGCGACTGGCAACACCAGCGGGCCAGGAGTGGGAGTAAGAGAGGGCGTGGGAATAGGCGAGAGCGTGGGAACGAAAGGAGCTGTAAGTCCAGGGATGGGCGTAGCTTTGGTTAAAGTGGGCGTGAGAGTTGGAACAGGAATGATGGTGCCAGGGCCGATGGCTGGCGTCCTTCCAGGGGTAGCTGGCGGCGTCGCAACGCCTGTCCTGAGCGGAGTCGAAGGAGGGGTGTCGCCAGGCTTTTTCACAGGAAATGGGACGGCGATAGGCAAGAGCGAGACATCAGGCACGCCCACTCCAAAACGGGGTGGGGTTGGGGTAGGGGCAGAGGTGGGGGTTGGTTCTGCTCCCTTGCAGGCGACAACCCATGCTATAAACCACAGAGACACGAAGGACACAAAGAATTTAAAAACCATTGTGCCTTTGTGGTTCACCTCTACTTCCCCTGGGCAGACACTGGCGTAGTGCTTCTGACAGCGTCTGAGCGTAGACTGGCTCAATCTCCTCTGCTACCACTTGAGAGGTGGGGAGCAGGCACCTCCGAAATCCCAGCCGGGAGGCCTCATTCAGTCGGCGTTCCATCTGGGGTACGGTGCGTAGCTCCCCGCTCAGGCCCACCTCTCCCAGCACTACCATTCCAGGGCTCAGGGGGGCATTACGCAAGCTGGAAGCCATGGCCAGAGCTACTGCCACATCGGTGGCTGGTTCTCGTATTTTCAGCCCGCCCACTACGTTTACTATAACATCCTGGTTCGACAAGTTCAGCCCCACCCGCCTGCTCAATACCGCCGCCAGCATGAGCAGCCGATTATAATCAATCCCGTTGGCGACGCGCCTTGGCGCTGCCAGAATAGAAGGAGAGGTCAGGGCCTGCACCTCCACCAGCAAAGGACGGCTCCCTTCCAGGACAGGGACTATGGCAGAGCCAACGGCCTCCTCCCGGTGCTGAGACAGCAGGACTCTTGAGGGGTCTGTCACCTCTTCCAGCCCTTTCCCGCCCATCTGAAATATCCCCACCTCGTTAGTAGAGCCGAAGCGGTTTTTGGCGCCCCTCAGGATGCGGTACGAGCTCAGGTTCTCCCCTTCAAGATAAAGCACCACATCTACCATGTGCTCAAGCACCCGGGGTCCGGCCAGGGTGCCATCCTTGGTCATGTGCCCAGCGATAAACACTGGTACAGCCCTCGCCTTCGCCCAGCGCATGAGCCTCAGGGCGCACTCCCTCACCTGGGCCACGCTTCCGGGCCCGGAGGGTACATCCTGGGTGTAGAGAGTCTGGATCGAGTCCACCATAGCCAGGGCAGGCTGAGAGCGCTCCAGTTGCTCAACCACCTCATCCACATCCGTCTCCGCCAACAGGTAAATCCCCTGTCCTGAAAAACCCAGTCGCTCCGAGCGTAACTTGACTTGCTGGACCGACTCCTCGCCGGTGACGTACAGCACCCTGTCGCCCCTGGACGCCACGAACTGGGCGGTCTGGAGGAGCAGGGTTGACTTCCCCACTCCTGGCTCCCCTGCCATGAGCACCAGAGACCCGGGCACCACTCCGCCACCCAGGACCCTGTTCAGCTCCTCAAAGGCCATCGGAATACGGCCTTGATCATCGGAGGAGACCTGTGAAAGCTCCTGCGGTTGTGGCGGCCCAGACGCGAGCCAGCCCTGCTGGTACGGGCGCGCGGCCGTGCGCCCGTGGGAGGGGCTGTGAGGGGCCTCTACCAGAGGAGTGTGCTCCCCGCAGGAGGGGCAGAAGCCCATCCACTTGGGGCTCTCATAGCCACAGCCCTGGCAGAAATAGACTGTCTTTGTCGTCCTGTCCCTGGGCAATATCTCTACTTCTTCCTCTACCGCCACCCCGGCCGGATGCAGAGGGAGTTGGAGCAGTGGGCCGCCTTCAGGTCGGTCTTGGTGGTGTCGTAGTAGCTGATGATAGGAAGGCCGTCCGCTCCCACCGTTATTGATGTGTGCTGGCCGACAACACCGATGGCGTCCACGGTGGCGATGGTGCTGCCGCTGTTGCACAGCGCGTTGCCACAGTGGGCCACCTTCAGGTCGCCGTTGGTTGCATTGTAGTAGCTGATGATAGGAAGGCCGTCCGCTCCCACCGTTATTGATGTGTACTGGCCGACATCACTTAGGCCGTCCAGGGTGGTGATGGTGTTGTTGCTGTTGCATAGCGCGTTGCCACAGTGGGCCACCTTCAGGTCGCCGTTGGTTACATTGTAGTAGCTGATGATGGGATGGGCGTTCCCTCCCAGCGTTATTGACGTGAACCAGCCGACATCACTTAGGCCGTCCACGGTGGCGATGGTGTTGCCACTGTTGCACAGCGTGTTGCCACAGTGGGCCACCTTCAGGTCGCCGTTGGTTTGGTCGTAGTAGCTGATGATGGGAAGGCCGTCCGCTCCCACCGTTATTGACGTGTACAGGCCGACGTCGCCTGTGCTGTCCATGGTGATGATGGTGTTGAAGACACTTTCGCTGGTGGTGCACAACGCGTTGCCACAGCGGGCCACCTTCAGGTTGCCGTTGGTGACGTCGTAGTAGCTGATGATAGGAAGGCCGTCCGCTCCCACCGTTATTGATGTGTGC
>CAYWGG010000085.1:0-2505 GCA_964457285.1 uncultured Dehalococcoidia bacterium | reverse complement strand
GGAAGGCCGTCCGCTCCCACCGTTATTGATGTGTGCTGGCCGACATTACCGGTGCTGTCCACATAGGTGGTGGTGAAAAGGATGGAAGGCTGCGACTGCTGGGAGACAGTTGCTGGCGCCACTGCATCCCCGCCGGCCGATGCGGGCGCTGATGAATCCCTGGACAGAGCAAACACCGTTCCACCCGCTGCCAGGGCCAGCAGGAGCAGGGCCAGAGCAACTAAAGGGACAGTCCTGCGGTACATGACACACCTCCTCAAAAGCGAACCAGAAAGACCAGGAACACAGAAATTGTACCACAATCTCTGTGTTTCTAGCAGAACTAAAGGAGGCTCCGACCGGTCGGAGCCTCCTCTATGCATATATCTTCCTTCGCTGCTAGGCTGTGGGCAGGGCCACCATCTCTTTGACCTTGATGACTGTCTCCTCGTTCTCTATGTCCACGATGACGGTGTCGCCACTCTGTATCTTCCCACCTAGCAACGCTTCGGAGAGCTTGTCCTCCACCTCGTTCTGGATGAGCCTGCGTAGCGGTCTGGCTCCGAAGTTGGGATCATAGCCCTTTTTCCCCAGGTACTCTCTGGCAGCGTCGGTAGCCTCCAGGGTGATCTTCTTGTCCGACAGCTCCTTCCTTACCTGGTTCAGCATAAGGTCTACGATGGAGAGGATATGGTCCCTGGTCAGAGAGTGGAATACCACTGTCGCATCTATGCGGTTCAGGAACTCCGGCCTGAAGAACCGCTTGACCTCACTCATCACCTTATCCCTCATCCGCTCGTAGGCCTGCTTCTCCGTCTGGGCCTCTTCAGTCTTGATGGAGAAGCCCAGGGCCGTCTCCCTCTTGATGAGGTCGGAGCCCAGGTTGCTGGTCATGACGATGATAGAGTTGCGGAAGTCCACCCTTCGGCCCTTGGCATCGCTGAGGTGGCCGTCGTCGAAGATCTGCAAGAGAATGTTGAACACCTCAGGGTGAGCCTTCTCGATCTCATCCAGGAGGATGGCGCAGTAGGACTTACGCCGTACCGTCTCCGTAAGCTGTCCACCTTCCTCATACCCGATGTAGCCTGGAGGCGCTCCGATAAGTCGGGCTACTGTATGCCTTTCCTGGAACTCCGACATATCGAGGCGCACCATGTTCTCTTCACTGCCAAACATGAACTCGGCAAGGGCCCGCACTAGCTCCGTCTTGCCCACCCCTGTGGGGCCCAGGAAAATGAACACTCCTATGGGACGCCTGGGGTCTTTAAGGCCCGCCCTGGCCCGGCGTACCGCTTTGGATATGTTCACTATCGCCTCGTCCTGACCGATGATACGCTTGTGAATCTCCCGCTCCATGTGAAGGAGACGTTCCGTCTCTTCCATCGCTAGCTGAGTCACAGGTATGCCCGTCCACAGGCTGACGACTTGCGCTATATCTTCGGCGGTTACTACAGAACGCTCCTTGGTCTGCTCCGTGTGCCATTCATTTTCCAGGTTTTCTATCTTCTCCGTCAGTCGCAGCTCTCGCTCCCTCAGCTCAGCAGCATACTCATACTGCTGTGCTGCGATAGCGTCATCCTTCTCTTTCCGCACGTTTTCCATGACCTTCGTGGCTTCTTTTACCGACAGAGGGACGGCGCTGTTCCTGAGCCGTACTCGAGAGGAAGCCTCGTCCATGAGGTCAATAGCCTTGTCCGGCAGGAAACGGTCGGCGATGAACCGGGCCGATAGGCTTGCTGCCGCCCTGACAGCGCCTTCACTGATCTCCAGCTTATGGTGCTCTTCGTAGCGGCCCTTTATGCCCAGTAGTATTTCTACGGTCTCCTCTACGGTGGGTTCCGAGACGATGATAGGCTGGAAGCGCCGCTCCAGGGCCGGGTCTCGTTCGACGTGCTTGCGGTAGTCGCCCATGGTGGTAGCGCCGATGCACTGAAGCTCTCCCCTGGCCAGGGACGGCTTCAGGATATTGGCCGCATCAACTGCCCCTTCGGCTGCGCCGGCCCCTACGATGGTGTGCATCTCGTCCACAAACAGGACGCAGTTGCCCGAGCTTTTGATCTCCTCGATGACCTTTTTCAGCCGCTCCTCGAACTCGCCGCGGTATTTGGTGCCAGCTACCAGGGCGCCCATGTCCAGGGTAACAAGGCGCTTGCCCTGGAGGGTTTCGGGTATATCGCCCGATGCGATTCGCTGTGCCAGGGCCTCCACGATGGCTGTCTTGCCCACTCCGGGCTCGCCCATGAGCACAGGGTTGTTCTTTGTCCGGCGGCTGAGGATCTGTATGACCCGCTGGATCTCCTTGTGGCGGCCGATGACAGGGTCTAGCTTGTTAGCCCTTGCCGCGGCCGTCAGGTCTATGCCCAACTGGTCTAGAGTTGGAGTGCGGGTAGTGGTACGTGCGCCGTGCCCAGCGGAGGTGGCGGGGGTACTCTGGCTCAGGATGCGGTGGGTCTCTGCGCGTACCTTGTCCAGGTTGACGTTCAGGCTCTCCAGCACTCCGGCCGCCACACCCTCCCCCTCCCGTAG
>CAYWGG010000084.1:0-10221 GCA_964457285.1 uncultured Dehalococcoidia bacterium | reverse complement strand
GCATTGCTAAAGCAGGACCCTGCTGGCAGGACTGTGCGAGCGACGGAGGAGTGCCTGCGCTACGACTCGCCGGTCAAGTCCATCCAGCGCATAGCTTCAGAGGATGTGGAGATGAAGGGCAAGCTCATGCATAAAAACGACCGTATAAGGTGGTTCATTACTGGCGCCAACCGTGACCCTGAGATGTTCGATGAGCCTGCCAGGTTTGACATCGAGAGGTATCCCAATCCCCACGTGGCCTTCGGGTCCGGAATCCACCACTGCCTTGGCGCCACCCTGGCCCGGCTGGAGGGACAGGAGGGTTTCAAGGCGCTGGCTGAGAGGTTCGACCATCTCTATCTGACGGTAGATGATAAGGAGCTGGAATACCAGCCAAGCATCACCTTCCGTTCTCTCAAATCTTTCCCAGTTATATGGGACTAGGGGGTGTCCTATGGCTAGAAAGCTCCGGGTGAGGGTAGACCACAACATATGTGTGGGGAACGCCATGTGTCCCACCATCGCCACCAACACCTTCAAGCTCAACGAGGACCGCCAGTCGGAAGCTGTAAATCCAGAGGGGGATCCTGAAGCGAAGATATTGGAGGCGGCGGAGAATTGCCCGGTAAGCGCCATCATAGTGGAGGATGCGGAAACAGGGGAAAGGCTATTTCCTATTGGCGCTCTTGGATACAGGTAGCTAGAGGAAAGGCTACCACGGTGGAGGATGCGGAAATGGGGCAAAGGATGTCCCTTTAGACCCCTTGGCTTCCTGCTGACACGATAAGAAGTCCTCCCCTCCATATAGGCAGGGGAGGACTTCTTGGCTTCTCTGGTGGGAGACGTGAAGCCTTCTCTCTCCGTGTATATTATGATATTCTCTTCCCATAACACCATCATTTCCAGCATTCCTGATAAGTGGAGGGAGGAGAAATGCCTCGATGGACTGTATCCACTGTAGAGGTAGCCCTGGACGTGTTGCGGGAAGCTCCTGAGCCTATGGCATTCCAGGAGCTCTTGGCCGCCGTTAATGCTGTTGAGCCGATCCGTACCAACAACCCCACGAACACCCTGCGCAGTGCTATAAGTAACACCCGTCTCATTGGGAAGACTGGCGATGGACGGTACGGGTTCCTGCCATCTCTGGCTTCGGGCTCTACCCTCCGCCACGTGCTCACGAAGGAGGACCTCAGCCGATCCTATCTGGCGTTGGGGCCCGATGTCCTTTCTGTCCTGTGGCCAGCACAGCTTGAAGTTCAGAAGAGACAAGATCAGAGCCCACGTAGATTCGAGCTTCCCGATGGACAAATCATCCTTGCCCCCCTGGAGTTCTTTGGTGCTGGCATCTGGGGGATCAGCATCGAACCAGTGATCGCGGGATGGCTGACAGGGAGTAAGGCCAGAGACGGTGACTCCCTGATACTTCATCTGGTAGATGGCAAAGCAGGCTATTGCCAGGTGTCTTTTGAGCAACGGAGGAAGAGAAACAACGCCCAAGTCGCATCCCGCAACAAAGCCCTGGCCGATGTAGCCTATGACATCTGCAAAGCATCGGCCAGCGATTCTCTCCTGATAGATGAGCTGGCACGCCGTCTGGTGGCCAGAGGCGCATACCAGGACCCGCGCCCTCCAGACCCCTTGGTTACAGTCCTGTCCAGTGATACCCGCTTCGCCGATGCGGGGCTGGGCTTTCTTGTGAAGCTGTCCGAGAGGTGGGGCCCGTCAGATGACATGTTTCGCAGGGACCGCGAAGCGACAATTCAGAAGCTTTTCCCGCGCCCCCCGGACCCGAAGCCGGGCGTTGAAATCGCAAGGTTGATAATGGAAGGGCGCTCTCAAGAGGCGATTGGTAAAATGCAAGAGGCCGGCTTCATCCGCCGGGTGGGCGATGAGGTTTACGTTGACATGAGGGGGGCTATAGGCAGCGCCTTTTCCCTCGACCCCAGTTCAGAGCTTTTTCCGCCAATCCCTGGCCGAAAGAGCCCTCTGCTGAAGAATCAAAAAAAGCGCAGCAAGAAGGAAATGGCCCGCGAGGTGTACTGTTTTAAGGCAGCCCTCCAGGGTCGCAAAAGGGTCTGGAGGCGCATCGAGGTTCGGGGAGACCAGACCCTCGGCGACCTGGACTCCGCTATGAGAAAAGCCTTCAGCCACGACACCTTTGACCACCTGAGCGAGTTCCACCTTGGCGTGGGCCGTGACTGGAAGTCCTATGGACTGGGGTACCATGCCCCGGATGGCAGTGGAGAGGGAGACCGGGTGGTCATAGGAGATATTGGCCTATCCCAGGGAGACCATCTGATGTACGTCTACGACTTCGGCGACTACATCGTCCACCAGCTTACCCTGGAGCAAGTCGGGGAGAGTGAGCAGGGCGTGGAGTACCCGCGCATCATCGCCAGGAATAAGCCCAAGTACAGCTATTGTGAGATTTGCCAGTCAAAAGGGAAGCAGACGGTGGCAGAGTGGGTGTGCGTTGAGTGTTCCAATGAGCAAGGCCAGCTGGTGCTTGTGTGCGAGGAATGTTTAGAGCAAGCCCATGAGGACCACTATGCCGAGGAGATGGTCTATTGACGCTCTCTCGCGAAGCGACGGACGCCATGGAGCTGATGTACGAGACCGGATGGACCGACGGCCTCCCGGTGGTCCCGCCCACCAGGGAGCGGGTCAAACAGTTCATTGGCTATGTGGGCCGCTCTCCTGACGAGCTGATCGCGGAGGTGCCTCCCCTGGGCGGCCGGGCGACGATAGAGAGAATCGCCACCAACGCTGTGATGGCTGGCTGTCTTTCAGAGCACATGCCCGTCATATTAGCTGCCATCCAGGCCATGATGGATGAGAGGTTCAACCTCAGGGGCGTCCAGTGCTCCACGGGCATCCACACTCCCCTGCTCATCGTCAACGGGCCCGTCGCCAAAAGGCTGAACATCAACTCCGGCTACAACTGCTTCGGCCAGGGGTGGCGTGCCAACGCCACCATAGGGCGTGCCGTCAAGCTCATCCTGGTGAACCTGGGGGGTGCAGTCCCCGGAGAGACGGATAAATCAACCTTCGGGCACCCTGGCAACTACACCTACTGCATCGCCGAGAACGAGGAGGCCAATCCCTGGGAGCCTTTCCACGTGGAACATGGCTACGCGCCCACCGATAGCACTGCCACGGTCTTCCCTGCCGAGGCCCCCCACAACATCATGTACCATGCTGCCAACCCCCGAGACTTCCTCACCGTCCTGGCCGACTCCATGTGCACCCTGGGCAACGTCCAGATGTACGTCATGGGGGACACCTTCGTCGTCCTGGGGCCAGAGCACGCCTGTATGCTCGCCCAGGCCGGATGGAGAAAGCGGGACATAAGGCAGTTCCTCTTTGAGCACGCCAGGAAACCTGTCGGCCTCTTACGGCGGGGCGGCCCACCCCAGGGCGACGCCCGCCGAGAGCTCTTCTGGCCCAGGTTCGTAGACTCATCTGACGACGCCCAGATGGTGCCCATAGTACGCCGCCCCGAGGACATCCACATCCTGGTCGCCGGGGGTGCAGGGGGGCCCCACTCCGTCTATCTGCCAGGTTGGGGATCCAGGATGGTCGTAAGGAAGATAGAGGTCCCACAATAAGCTGTCAGCCATCAGCGGTCAGCAATAAGCTGAAAGCTGACGGCTGATTGCTGATAGCTGATAGCTATTAAGGAGGGCAACATGGTCACTATGCCCGGCCCGGATATACAGGAGAGGCTTCGTCAGTGGGATATACTTATCCCCATAGACCCGGAGGCGAACTCCAGATGGCGTCCGGCCCCGAGGCTTCGCAGCCTCCACGGCAAGGTGGGCGGTTTCCTTGGGAACCGTAAGGCCAACGCCAATCTCCTGCTCCTGAGCGTCAAGGAGTTGCTGGACAAGCGGTTCGAGGTTCAGGACGGAGTATTGCTGGACAAGTTCATCTACTCAAGGCCCGCCGCCGAGGACATCATAGACGCCCTGGCCGCCAGGTGTGACTTCGTGGTGACGGCCATCGCCGACTGAGGGTCCTGCACGGCGTGCAGTGTGCACGACGCCATGGCCCTTGAGAACCGGGGGATACCTACTGTGGTCATCTGCACCGAGCCCTTTCTGAACTCGGCCCTCGTCCACGCCCGGACCTTTGGCGTGCCCGGCTTCCAGCCGGTGTCTATCCCCCACCCCCTCGGCGGCCTGGAGCCGGAGCGGGTGAGGGAGCGGGCCGTGTCTATCCAGGACAGGATAGTGGCGGCCCTGACTTATAGCGTGTAGTGCCTACGGGCGGCGGCGTACTTCGGGTCATTCTGGTGGAATATGTCGGGGTTGCACTCCCTAGCCAGGGCTACGAAGTAGGTGAAAAGCTGGAGGGGCACCACGTACACCAGAGGGCTCCATAGCTCCGGCACGACTCCCAGGGTGAAGGCCTCCGTGGCCAGGGCGCTCAGGTCCTGGTCGCCATCCTGGACCAGGGCCCAGATGGGAGTGCCCAACTCCCCGGCGGCATGGGCGATGTCCAACGACCTCCCATAGCCCGGCCCAGGCGGAGCGATGAGGGTCAAGAGACTGCCTGCGCTGGTGGCGACAAAGGGCCCGTGAAGGATCTGCTCCACCTGGAAACCCTCGTTATCGGTATAGCTGGTCTCTTTCATCTTCAGGGCGGCTTCGTAAGCGTTTGCGGTGTTGGGCCCCCAGCCCGTAAACAGGAACCTCTCCCGGTCGTGAAACCTCTCTGCCATCCCCTGTACCAGGCGTTCCCGATGGAGGGCGTCGCGCATCAGCTCAGGGATACGCTCCAGTTGCCCAAGCTCTCCAGCAGTAGAGGCGCCGCTCTGTATCCCCATCTGAGCGGCCAGCATCCCCAGCACCGCCAGGGCGGAGGTGTAGCTTATGGTGAACGCCGCCGAGCGCTCCTGCTCCACCGTATGGAAAAGGATGTCGCCAGCCTGAATACGAGGGCCAGGGTTGGTGGAGGTGATGGCTACGGTGAGAGCGCCACGCTCCTTAGCCAGCTCCAGGGCTTGAAAGGAGTAGGTCTTGGTGCCGCGGTGGCTGATGACGATGGCTGCGCAGTTCTCATCCAGCGGCGGAGGGTACGCCACGAACTCGAAGGAGTGCCACCCCTGGACTTCGGGCGCGCCAGCGGTAAAGTGGCGGAACCAGTGCTCCCCGATCAGAGCGGCGTGCCAGGAGGTGCCGATGCCCACCAGGTACAGGCGGCGTTTTTCCGCCAGCCGTGATGCCACCTCTTCGGCCTGCTGGGAATGAGTCTCCAGCATCCGGGCAACGGCCAGGGGCTGGTCCTGGATGGCGTCGTACATAAAGTATGGGTGGCTGCTGCGGACTTGTTGCTGAGTCAAAGCCGCCTCCTTATACTCTCTATCATCTAGGAGCTGGTAATCTGACCTGTCCCATAGCGCTCTTTGCTGCGGCATCGAGGAAGCGCGCGTCGCTGACGATGGGCATCCACAAGAACCCCTCTTCGATGCGCCGGTTCACCTCCTCCGCGCTGCCGCAGTGGATTCCTACCGGGATGTTAAAACGCTTCCCCGTCTCCAGCACCTGCCTGACTGCGGCTTTATGGTCAGGATGGGGATTATCGTACCCGGTGGGCACTCCAAGACTGGCCGCCAGGTCGTTGGGACCGATGAAAAGGGCATCTATACCTGGCACGTTGCAAATCTCCGCTATCCGCCGCACCGCCTCGGTATCCTCAATCATGAGGATGACTGCGATCTCCTCGTTGGCCTTCTGGTAGTAGTCGGGCCCTCCATAGAGCCGCCCGCGAAGGCCGCCCACGCCGCGGAACCCTTCAGGAGGATAACGGCAGGCCTGGACAGCCATCTCGGCCTCTTCGGGGGTCTTTACGTTCGGCACTACCACGCCGTAAGCGCCCACGTCCAGGACTCGCTTCAGTACCTGAGGGTCGTTCCAGGGCACACGGACGAAGGGGACGGTATCGGTGGTGGCGATGGCGTAGAAACAAGCCAGCAGAGTCTCCATATCAATGGCGTTGTGCTCCATGTCCACGGTCAGCCAGTCGAACCCTGCGTGGGCCAGAATCTCCGCCACCAGGGGATTGCCAGTAGCAACCCAGGTGCCGATGGAAGGCTCACCCCTCTTGAGCTTCTCCTTCACTATGTTCTTTCGCATGACGCTCCTTTTTCCTTCCTATTGCCTGAACCATATGCCCCTCTTTGCTTCCAGGGCCTCACGCTCAAGGGCGGCGAAGCACTGGGCATACCGGGTGTCCGGCTGATGGGCTTTCGCCCAGGCGTACCCCTCCCGGACTAGCTCAGCGTTCACCAGTATACCATCCACATAAACGTAACGCAGCAGCCTCCCAAAGGCGTCTTCTTCGGAAAAATCCGGCACCAGGGCTACCTTACGGCCCTCTACGAGCTTCTTATTGAAACTGGTAGCCTCTGGCCCATAATACTGGAGGTTGCCACTGACCTCGGGAGTGTCTACGCCGATGTACCTGACCCGCCGGCCGCCGGATATTTCGATGGTGTCCCCGTCTATCACCCTGACCACCTCCACCTCGACGGGTTGAGAGTGCTCGAGGAGGTTGCACCCGCCGCCTCCACCTACGGATGCGGTAGCCCCGCCCCTGCTGGTAGCGCCAAAAACCCCTTCACAGCCGGACGGTGCGTCACCTGCTCCATAGGTGGAGCGCCAACCTACGGCGAGAGCGAACAGGCAGGCTAAGAGGGAGTACAGGAAAAGTCGAGGCATGAGTCACCTTAAATCCCCCCTGCCCCCCCTTTGGGAAAGGGGGGATGGGGGGATTTATCCCTGGAAGGCGGGCGCTACCTCTTTAAGAAAGGTGTCCAGTTGGCTCTCCTGGTCAAAAGAGGCGAAGCGCACGATGATGGTGCCGGCGCCGGCCTGAGCGTACTGGCGGATGCGCTCCACGGTCCACCCTGGCGGGCCAAAGGGCCCCCATCGGTCCCCCCATATGTTAGCGCCGTAGTACATCATGAGATACCTTTCTGCTTCCTCGGTGGCCCTCTGCTGGTCCTCGCCTAGATTCACGGTCATGTAAAAGGCAGCCTCCATCTCACGGAAGTCTTTGCCCTGTTCGCTGGCGTACATACGTACCTTCTCAGCGACACGGGCGTACTCGTCGGGGGTGTCGGAGATAGAGATAAAACCATCGCCGAGGTGGGCGGCCCGACGGAACTGGACATCATGCCCCGCCCTCCAGTGGCAGGCGATGAGGATGGGGACTCCACCCTGCTGCACAGGGCGGGGCTCCATGCTGACTGAGTCCAGACTGAAGTGGCGCCCATCGTAGGAGACTGTATCTCCTGCGCCTAGAAGCCTTACTATCTCGACCAACTCCTCCAGCCGTCCGGCCCGCTGGGAAGGGCTCACCCCAGCGGCCAGCCATTCTCTGCGCTGGTCCTCGATAAAGGCCCCCCCTACGCCCACAGCCAGCACCAGCCGCCCCTTCGATATGCGGTCCAGGGTGCCCACGATGTGGGCCAGCAGGACCGGATGCCTCAAGGCCGCCAGGAGCACAGCCGTACCCAGCCGGACTCGTTCTGTGCGGGCGGCCACCGCCGCCAGAGTAGTCAGAGGCTCCAACCTGGGCTTGGCGGTCAGGCTATCCCCAACCCACAAGGAGTCCAGGCCAGCCCGCTCAACCGCCTCGGCCAGGGAAAAGATAAGGCCCGCATCTTTGGGGCCATCCCCGGCCATTATCAGACCTCGTGTGGGAAGAAGGACACCCAGCTTTACCTTACTGGGCAGATTCATGGGCCCTAACCTCCTTTAGAGACCTGGGCCTCCTGCCGTTGGAAAGTGGCTTGCTCTTCTATCGGCTCGGCGCTGTGGCGTATCACACTGTGGGCCCTGGGGACTACCATGTCACATACTCTAGCTTTTTCGCCATCTTGATATTTGACATCCATGACTTCAAGGAACTGGGTGCTGTACTCTTTAAAAACACCTACATGCTCCTGGATCACCCCTTCGGGTGTGGTGACCTCCATTACCACCATGTTGCCCCTGTACCTTTCCAGGATGGGGTCGTAAGAGGAACCCAGATAGCCCAACACCTCGCTCTGTGCCCTGGTAACGGACCTCTGCTGGGACACGGCAGCACGCAAAGCGGGATTGGATGTCCTGGCCTGAGTTGCCAACACTCCCCCCACGGCTTCACCGAAAGCATCCTTGATGGTGTTGAGGATATTACTCATGTGTCGAAAGAGACGGCGAGGTATAGAGGGGTGATAGCTCTTCTTCAGTGCTCGCAGCCGTTTTTGCCGTTCCCTTTCGTCCAGTTCATCATGGAAACGAAAGAGGGCCTGAATGGTGCTGAACTCCTCCTTGTACATGATGAAGCTGGTCTCTATATGGTCCTGGTCCCAATAGTTGCCCTTGTAGCGGAACTCGATTCCCGAAGTCTCCACCGCCAGGCGGCCCCAGACGCGTTTGCCGCCCTTCATCTGAACTGTGGACAGATACCCCAGGAAATCTTTAAGGCACTCATCTTTCTTTCGCCTGGCCAGGAAAACGCCTAATATACTGGATGCCAGGATAAAAAGAATTGTCCACAGGATAATCTGGTCTAGCACACCATGCCTCCTTATCCTTTAATCTCTACCCCTAAGAGTGTAGCTACACTTCGTCGCCTGCCAATCCCCAGGTCAGCTTCTCCAGGAGACCCGGCTCTATGTACTCGTAGGCCCTAAGGTCTTCAAAGGTGTCCAGGTCAAAGGCCAGCCCTGGGCTGTAGTAAATAGCCACCGAAAGGCCCAGGGTTATGGCCTGGGATAGGT
Organism: uncultured Dehalococcoidia bacterium; assembly: GCA_964457285.1. Taxonomy (GTDB): domain Bacteria; phylum Chloroflexota; class Dehalococcoidia; order Lucifugimonadales; family JAGWBF01; genus CAYWGG01. The sequence continues at coordinate 1,469 of CAYWGG010000084.1, read as the reverse complement.
GCCGCCTGAAGCTGTCAGTGCCCAGAAGGGGGCGAAAGGGCTGAGCCAGGCCGGGGGGCACAAGGATACCGTTGGTGCCTCCACCCTGCCTGGCAGGGGCCAGGGTTACATTCCTGAGGTGCCTCGAAGCTCCGACCATGCCATATATATCCTTCGGCTTCAGAAAAGGAAGGTCCCCAGGCAGAAAAAAGGCGGCTTTGCCTGAATCAAGCGCCCTCTGAAAGGCCAGCCAGAGGGTATCGTTTATGTCGGAGCCTTCCTCTTCGTACCAGGTGGCCCTCTCATCTGTAGCTATCTGTCTGACGTCATTGTCGCCCCCCACCACCCACACCTTTTCCACCGGAGAGTCTTCTGGCAGGCCCGGGATAGCCCCGTTGACAGCTTGTAGCACCCGGCGGAGCATGTTGCGGCTGAGGGCCATCCTCTGAGACGGCGTCATCTCCCTGGAGAGGCGGGTCTTGGCCTGGTCCAGGGGCTTCATGGGGATGATGGCTATAGTTCCGGAAGCTCTCATTTAATTCCATATAAGCCCTCATCCTCGGCCCTTCTCCATTTTTTCACACCAAGTATCAGGAAGTGAAAAAGGGTGACCGAAGGTCGGGTTGAGGGATTGAGACGGTCTCATTGCTCCAGCAGGCGGCAGATGTGGGTTGCCAGCCTCACCTTGTCCTCATCGGTGGTCATAATTGTGGAGGCCACCTCCGCCCGTATACCCAGGTTGCCGATTGCGTCGGCGTGCTGCGCGTCCACCGCATCTATCAGAAATATATCACACAAGCCAAGATACTGCCTCGCCACGCCAAGGCAGGAAACGTCGTGCCCCAGCTCCCCAAGGAGCTTGGCCGCAGGGCCTCGAAGGGCCTCGCCGCCCACGATGGGGCTGACGGCCACTCTGACTCCAGAGAAAGAGACGATGCGCTCCCTCACACCGGGCACCGCCAGGATTGGGGCGATGCTCAGAAAGGGATTCGAGGGGCAGAAGACCAGGGCGGTAGCGCTCTCCAGGGCGGCAAGAAATCCTGGAGAGGCTCTGGCGCTTTCAGCACCCACAAAGCGTATACCCCTCGTCACAGGCTGACACTGCTTCTGAACAAAATAGACCTGGAAGGTCAGGTCTCCCTCGCCGGTCTCCACGATGGTACGCACCCTGTCGTCGCTCATAGGAACAATCCTGTGCTGGACACCTAAACGCTGGCAAAGCTCATGGGTCGCCTCCGAGAGGGACCATCCCTGCCTCAGCAGCTCGGTGCGCCGTATGTGGGTAGCCATGTCCTTATCCCCCAGGTTGAACCAGGTGGGGTTGCCATAGCGCCCCAGCATCCCCAGAGCATTGAAGGTGTCGTCGGCCAGGCCCCAACCGGTACGCTGGTTGGTCAGACCCGCCAGGGCGTACATCATGGTGTCCAGGTCCGGCGAGACGTGGAGCCCGTGGAACACCTCGTCGTCGCCGGTGTTGACCACAATGGTCA
>CAYWGG010000083.1:0-10232 GCA_964457285.1 uncultured Dehalococcoidia bacterium | reverse complement strand
ATCATGCCTAGTCTCGTGGGCTCGGAGATGTGTATAAGAGACAGCTATAAGGGTGAATCCTGCGGCCAGGAAGTGCCGGTCAAAGGCGAAGGCTTCCTTCAGTCCGAGAGCTTGCATAGCTACAAAGGAGGTGCCATCTACAAAGCTGAAGTCCTGGTCAGAGTAACGTCTTAAGAGGTCATAGGTCTCCTCCTCCCACCTCTCAGGGACAAAGACCCGTATCACCCGAAGACTCCTGCGGATACGCTCAAGAAAAGCCTGTGCAGCGGAGTGGCTTAGCCGTGTCCGGATAAGGGTATAGGTCTCCCCCACAACGTGGTTGGTAGTGACCAGGGCGTTATACTGCTGAAGGGCTATGGGGAGCAATTGGCTGGCTTCCCTGTGGTGGGCGTCGCTAGTATCTGCCAGAGCATACCAGGCCGAGGTATCCACAAAAAGCCTGGGCCTCGTTGTCATTGACCACTCTCTAGCTGGTGCGCTGCTAGATAGCTGTCATGGCGTTCCGATATATCGGGATGTCCACTGGCTCCAAGGCCAACAACCCCTAAAATCGGGTCCTCAATATCCTCTGAGGCATCTTGCAGAATACGACGTACCCCTTCTCGGATCAAATGGGCCTTTGAGACCTTCCTCTGGGCAGCCAGCTTTTCCAGTTGCTCATTCACCTCTGGCTCCAGGTAGAACTGTAATCGCTCCAGTTTCATATCTCTCCTCTTTTCTTTGAAGGCCTCCTGGAGTGGCGTATAAATTGTAGATGAGTGATGTATAATTTCACAAGGGTTAGCAAAGCATAGGTTGCGATCAAAAGCGGGGGCGTAGCCCTCACCCCCAGCCTCTCTCCCACCCTCAACCCGACCTTCAGTCACCCTTCTCCCACTGGGAGAAGGGAAGGGGATGAGGGCGATGGGCGAGGGGTGGTCGAAGGCCCGGGTGAGGGGTTAGGTTCACACTTTTCCATGAAGACCCTTTGCCAAAGGGGGTTATTGGAGATTTTCTGAGGTATAATGGATATGTCATCTCCAGGGCAAAGGAGAGCCAGGTTGAGCACGGGTGGAAAAATCGAGCCTGACAAAGTTGACCTGACAGCACAGGGGATACGTGTAGAATGGAAGGACAGACACCGCAGCATCTACCCCCACAGGTTCCTCCGGCTGCGATGCCCCTGCGCCCACTGCGTAGATGAGTGGACACGCGTCCCACGCCTCGATCCTGAGACGGTGCCCCAGAATGTGCAAGCTGTGGACTACATGATGGTAGGAAACTATGCCATCGAGTTCCTGTGGAGCGACACTCACTACACGGGCATCTACACCTACGAGTTCCTCAGGGGCCTTTGCTCTTGCATGCAGTGCCTCGCTACCAGGGGACCGGCGGAGCCAGAATCTCCTTAAACAAAGGCGACTGCTCTACTCTTTCGGTTTGTCTGTGGGAGAAGACGTAGTCGGTGAGCCCGCTCTGAAGAAGTGGCCGTAGCGCCCATCCTTGAAGGCGAAGACCGACAACTGTCGTTTTCCTGAAGCGCCGCACCAGGGACATGGCAATGGCTCATCCCTTCTGGAAACCGGGCGTATGGCCTCGTACTTGTGCTGGCAGCCTGCGCAGTAATACACATATATAGGCACGGACTCCTCCTGTACCACTACCTTTGCTTAGGACGAGCTGTTAATCGTGGGGATCGGTCCGCCTGCGCTCACCCGGACGCCCCATATAGTAATGGCCCTCGTACTTGAACCCGAAGGCCGACAACTGCCGCTGCCCCAACTCCCCACACTTGGGGCAGGGAGCGGGGTCGTCCCTTCTAGGCAGCGCGCGCATGAGATCATACCTTTGGTCGCAGCGGCCGCAGTAATACTCGTATATAGGCATCGCGTCCTCCCGATACCTTGCGCTCAGCTCAGGGTAGACCTCTCACTCAATATTAGTAGGCTCGTACCGCTGGGTTCTCCCCGATAGCCCATAGTAGTGGCCCCCGTACTTGAATCCGAAGGATGATAGCTGGCGCGCTCCTGGCTCACCACATTTGGGGCAAGGCGCCGGTTCATCCCTCCGGGACAGGGTACGTATAAGGTCGTACTTGTGGTCACAGCGGTCACAGTGATACTCGTATATCGGCATCGTCACCTCGTTTAAAAAGTGTCGTGCAATGAGCCCTTTGGGGGTGAGGCTTGCCTATATGACTCCCTTCTCTTTGAGGGCCTCTATCTCGCCATCGGAGTATCCCAGGAGTTCTCTCAACACCTCTCGGCTGTGCTGGCCCAGGGTGGGAGCCGGGCGAAAGACCTCCTCCTGACCCATCTTGATGGGATTGCCAGGCATCAGGTACTTGCCTGCCAGGGGGTGCTCCGCCTCGACCAGCATATTCCGATGCAGTACCTGGGGGTCATGGAAGGCATCAGCGATGGTGTTGATCGGGGCTATAGGCACCTCCTCGCCTAGAAGCTCCATCCACTGGGCAGCGGTCCTGGTGGCAAAGGCCTCCTCCAGCAGCGCCTTCAGCTCCTCCCAGTTCTTCCTGCGGCCCTCTATGGTGATGAAACGCTGGTCCTGGGGCACCCCTTCAAATCCATCCACATTGGCGGCCAGCATATTGGCCAGGACTTCATAGAACTTCTGGGTGGCGCAGTGAATCTGGACGTACTTGCCATCCCTGGTGCGGAAGGCCCCGTTGGGCAGGTTGGCGGACTGGACCGACCCCCCTGGCCCCGGCACGTTCCCTCTGCCCAGGTACATCTCGGAGAGGTGCCCCTGAAAGGTCAACTGTATATCCAGAAGGCTTAAATCCACCTGCTGTCCCTTACCCGTGCGCTCACGGGCCAGCAGGGCAGTGAGGATGCCTACGGTGGCTCCGTAGCTACCTCCTATATCTGTCACGGCGAAGCCCATCACAGCAGGGGGCCGACCCGGCTCGCCAGTGACGCTCATGGCTCCCGAGAGGGCCTGCACCACCGAGTCGAAGACGGGACGCTCATGGTAGGGGCCATCCTGCCCAAAACCCGATACTGAGCAACAGATGATGGAAGGGTTGACCGCCTTCAAGGTGTCGTAATCTACCCCGAGGCGAGCTGTGACCCCGGGCCTGAAGTTGTCTAGCACCACATCGGAGACCTGGGCCAGGCGGTAGAAGACCTGCCTCCCTTCACCCGTCCGGAGGTCCAGGGTGATCCCCTTCTTGTTCCTGTTGAAGATCATGTAGTAGAGGCTCTCCCCGTTCATGAAAGAGGTGCCCATCCGGCGAGATGCCTCTCCGACGCCTGGTGGCTCTACCTTGATTATCTCTGCTCCCAGGTCTCCCAGCATACGGGTAGATGCAGGGCCGGCCAAAGCCTGGGACATATCCAGGATGCGAATACCGCTTAGTGGCATACTCACAGTCTTTCCTCCGGGGCAGATGCTCCGGTCTGCCCTCACCCCGGCCCTTGATCGTCCCTCTCCCACCGGGAGAGGGGTTGGGTTGAGGGCTATACACTATACGCTGGTCATACGAGCCAGAGCCCTGACATCCTCCAGGCCCTCAAGGGACTCCACGGTCTTTATTATATCCTCTTGCCTGCCATGTGGAATGACTAGCCGGGTGAGGTCACGAAACTTGTCCTTCAGCTCATCCCAGGAGAGGGCGTTTTCCGGGTCACCCTTGGGATATGTCACCTCCGCCCTGAGTCTGCGCCCGTCGCGGGTCTCCACCTGCACCCAGGCCGGCCACTGGCTGGGATAGTTGACCTCAAGGGCCGGGTCCTGGACACATCGGACTCTGGACATGAGGTCCTGGACCTCAGGCTGGCCCAGGGCATCTTCAGTGTACTCCTCCAGAGAGGCCCGCCCGTGGATGATGGCCACAGCAGCGCCGAAGGGCATACTGAACTGGGCATCCACCACGTTCTGGGGATTACGCTTCTGCTCCTCAGGGACGGCGATAACGTTAAAGCCAGCCTGGAGTACGCCCACCGTAGTCTTCTCTACCTCTTGGGGTTTAAGGCCATGTTCTCGGACAATCTCCAGGATGCAGTCTATGGGACCTTGCTTGTAGCGGCAGCAGGCATGAGGCTTGATGCTCACCTTATTTATGAAAAACATATCGCCGAGACCCTCGGTGAGCTTGGAGGTATCGGCATCGTCGGAGTAGCCATGTAGAAAGCCATCTCTACCCTCGAAGATGGTGGTGGGGCCAACAAACCCTTCTTTTGCCAGGGTGGCAGCGACAAGACCACCGTGAGCAGCCCACCCCGGATGCATCCGTTTTGTCCAGGCTCCCTGTGCCAGGAACTCAAGGGAGCCCGCTGCCTGACTTCCGGAGATGCCCAGGGCCCACGTGGTCTGCGTGGCGTCCAGCCCCAGCAACTTCGCCGACGTTACAGCAGCCCCGAAGGTGCCACAGGTGCCCGTGGGATGGAAACCCCTGGCATAATGCTTTCGAGGGTCAAGGGCCCAGCCCAGCCTGATCATCAGGTCATACCCCGCGGTGATGGCCGTGATGAGCTGGCGACCGTGTACAGGCGCGCGATGGTGTGACCTCACTATGTCCCCACAGGCGAAGGCTGCCGGGAATGCGGCTACCCCAGGATGCAGGGACGAGTCGTTGTTCACGTCGTCCATCTCCAGGCTGTGAGCCGCGGCTCCGTTAGCCAGGGCTGCGTACTCGGGCGCCGCGTGCAGGGAGGTGCCCATGATGACCGAGTCCCCGTTGTGGCTGAGCGCCTTCACCGCCCGCTGCATGGCTGCGGAGGAGGGGGTCTTAGAACCCCTTATCGCCACAGCCAGGTAGTCCAGACAGAAGTACTTTGCCCTATCAACTACCTGGGGAGGCAGATTCTCGTACTCCAGGCTGGCGTAGAAGTTTGCCAGTTTCTGGGTCAAGCCATTCTTCCCTTCGGTGCTCGCCATGTTATGACCTCCTGAATAATGGGATAGAGCCAGTTGGGTGATGTGCTAGCTCCTATCTTATACAACCTGCACGCCTGTGGCAAGAATGGCAACTACAATCACAAACTACCTTTTTTGATGCATACACACGGTGCAGAGACTTTACAAGAGCCAATCACTGGTTTACAATCCAAGCTGACTGGGTTATCACCTGCTCGAGGGGTTCTCAGTCTTTTTCTCTTTATAGTGGAGGGATTGCCATGGCTCAGCCAACTTATCTCACTTCTGAGGGTTTAGCCAATCTAAAGGCGGAGCTAGAGGAACTTCGCACCCTTCGCCGGCAGGTGGTGGCTGAACGCATCCAGAGAGCCAAAGAGATCGGGGGTACGGTGGACAACGCAGAGTATGATGAGGCCAAAAACGAGCAGGCTTTTATCGAGGGCCGCATCCTGACGTTGGACAACCTGATCAACAACGCTGTTATTATCTCGGAGCAGGTGGGCCCGGCGGACGTGGTCCGCATCGGGTCGAAAGTTACGGTGCTCAATCAAAAGGGCCAGCAAGGCCAGTACACTATCATAGGGAGTACCGAAGCTGATCCGGCACAGGGTAAGATCTCCAACGTTTCACCTATAGGCAAGGCGCTCCTCGGGAAGCGAGTGGGAGATGTGGCCGAAGTGAGCGTGCCCGCAGGGAAGATCAAGCTGGAGGTTGTGGAAATCCAGTAGTCGGGGTAAGGGATGCCTGACCCCTACCAGAGATGCCGCCTTATGCCAGAAAGAGGAGAAGAGCTTCTTAGTAGCCGCAGAGACAAGCTGGCGCACCTTCGCCAGCTTGGCATTGACCCATTTCCTCCCCGCTATCACAGGGCTTCTACCACCTCAGATGCTGTAGCCTTGTTCCTCGAAGAGGAGAAGAAGTATGGGGAGGGCGCTCGAACCGCGCCTGTGTCTGTGGCGGGACGTATCATGTCCCTACGGGCTATGGGGAAAGCTGCTTTCCTCGACCTGAGAGATAGCTCAGGGAAAATCCAGGCCCACCTGCGACAGGACGTCCTGGGCGACCAGTACCAGCTTATAAAAGAGCTGGACTTGGGCGACTTCCTGGGCGTAAGCGGGGCTCTGTTTCGCACTCGCACCCGTGAGGTAACGGTGGAGGCCCAGCAGCTTGCTATCCTGGCCAAGTCCTTGAGACCCCTTCCGGAGAAGTGGCACGGCCTGCGGGATATTGAGCAGAGGTATCGCCAGCGCTACGTAGACCTCATCTCCAATCCTGATGTGAAGACCGTTTTTATCCAGCGCAGCAAAATCATCAACGGCATCCGTTCTTTTCTGAACAACCGGGGCTTCATCGAGGTGGACACCCCTATCCTGGTGCCTGTAGCGGCAGGAGCCCTCGCCAGGCCCTTCATAACCCACCACCATACCCTCGACCAGGAGCTTTATCTAAGAATAGCCACCGAGCTGTACCTCAAGCGGCTTATAGTGGGCGGTTTCGACAAGGTCTATGAGCTGGGGAGGGTGTTCAGGAATGAGGGCATTGACCAGGACCACAACCCGGAGTTCACGCTGCTGGAGAGCTACGAGGCCTACGCCGACTATACTGACGTGATGAAGATGGTGGAGGAGATGGTCTCCACCGTAGCTATGGAGGCCCTGGGGACGGTACAGGTCCACCACGGGGAACACGTTATAGACCTGACCCCTCCCTGGAGGCGCATCGTCCTCAGGGAGGAGCTTCACCGGAGGAGCGGCATAGATATCGAGGAGTACCCTTCCAGGCAATCCCTTGGGGCCAGGATGAGGGAGCTAGGGGTAGAGGTGCGGGCGCAGGAGAGCCGGGGCAGGCTCATAGATAAACTCCTTTCGGTTTTTGTGGAGCCCCACCTGGTCCAGCCCACCTTTCTCATGGACTATCCTGAGGAGATGTCGCCTCTGGCGAAGCCCAAGCCTGGCGCACCGGGCTATGTTGAGCGATTCGAGGGGTTCGCCGCTAGTATGGAGATAGCCAACTCCTACACTGAGCTTAACGATCCGGACCTCCAGAGGCAGCGTTTCGCGGAGCAGGAGGCGCTCAGGCTGCTTTACAAGGACGAAGAGGTGGACCGGCTGGACGAGGACTTCCTCCTGGCCCTGGAGTACGGAATGCCACCCACTGGGGGTCTGGGCATGGGCATAGACCGGCTGGTGATGCTGCTGACGGGCCAGCTCACCATAAGGGACGTGGTGTTCTTTCCACAGATGCGGTCATTACGTGGGGATTTGATAACCAGTGCTGAGGCGGCATTGAGGGGGGACCTTCCGCCGGAAGTCAGGGAAGTGATCACCAATTTTCGCGATCTACTTAATTCCCCATTACCCCAGTCCCCTTTAGAACAACAGGAGCAACAGCGGCAATTTAAAGAACTTCTTGCTTCGTTAGAGAAGGTAATCTCAAAACGTGAGCGAGGCCAATAGATATTTTGCCCTTCCAGCGACTTAAAGGTATTCCAGTTGGCACCAAGACCACGCCGGATAATTAAAGCAGAGCGTTTCTTGAGAACAGCGCAACTCGCCCTTGGGGATGGCGACAATGAGTCATGCGTATCCAGGGCCTATTATGCCCTCTTCCACGCCGTATCCTTACTTCTTGAAGTCAGGGGTGGTGTAGTTAGAAGACGGTGGGATCACATAGAGTTGCAAAGAGCTTTTGAAGAGCGATTTTGTAACCGAGGGTACTTGCGATTCAACAGACAAGATGCTGATGATCTTCACGACCTTTATTCTGAACGCCTGAGAGCGGACTACGAAACGGATGGACTGAACAAAATACGGACTCAACGTCTTCTAAGGAGAGCAGAAGCACTTTTCAGTAAGATACAAGGAGCTATCGGCAATGGATGAACAAGTGTGGCGAGTCATCGCAGAATTCGCTGAGCGGCTGAGGAAAGTACATCCTGAAGCTAAAATAGAAATTAAGGACTTCAAGTGGTCCACAGAAGACGTAAATACGGACGTCTGGATACCCCCTATAGCCGATGAAGAAGAGGAGGCCAATGTACATGATAAGGTATCCCAGTTGGCCTGTGACCTGTTCCACGAAACAGGAGTCTACATCCTCGCTTTAGTCCGCCCATCAGATACAGCAGAGGTCTGATATGCTCTCAATGGAGTTGATAAGGAAAGACCCGGAATACGTACATCAAGCCCTCCTCAAGCGAGGCGAGGACATTCCGATCCAGAGGCTCGCAGACGTAGACAGGCGTCGCCGCCAGGCGATCCAGAGGGGCGATGAGCTCAGGGCCCGCCGCAACGAGGCCAGCAGGATGATCGCCCAGATGCGGGAGAAGCCCCAGGACCTCATCGAAGAGCTGCGCCGGGTAGGAGAGGAGATCCGGGCCTTCGAGCAGGAAGTGACTGGGCTGGAAACCATGATGAACGACCTGCTCCTGGAGATACCCAACCTGCCACGAGATGACGTGCCTTCGGGAACCTCAGAGACGAGCAATGTGATCGTGCGGACCTGGGGAGAGCCTCGCTCCTTCGATTTCATTACACGCCCTCACTGGGACCTGGGTGAGCGCCTGGGTATCATAGACTTTCAGAGGGGCGTCAAGCTCTCAGGCGCCCGGTTTTTCATACTTATGGGCATGGGTGCAAAGCTGGAGAGGGCCATCATCAACTGGATGCTGGACTTGCACGTTGGGGAACATGGCTATAAAGAGGTCTATCCGCCGGCTATGGTGAAACGAGAGGTCATGGAGGGCTCCGGCAACCTGCCTAAGTTCGGAGCCAATCTCTACCACGACCAGGAAGACGACCTCTGGTTGATCCCTACCGCCGAGGTCCCTCTGACCAATATCCACCGGGACGAGATCCTTCCGCCCGGAACGCTCCCACTGTACTATACAGCCTACACCCCCTGCTTCCGGCGAGAGAAAGCGGCGGCAGGCAGGGACACCCGGGGCATCAAACGAGTCCACCAGTTTGACAAGGTGGAGTTGTACAAGTTTGTGGAGCCACAGCATTCCGATGACGAGCTTGAGAAGTTGCTGGCCGACGCCGAAGACGTTTGCCGCCGACTGGGTCTCCCATATCGAGTGCTGAAGCTGTGTGCTGGAGAGATGGGTTTCGCTTCCGCTAAGTCCTATGACATAGAGATGTGGGCCCCTGGCTCCAGGGAGTGGCTGGAGGTAAGCTCCTGCTCCAACTGTAGCGATTTCCAGGCCCGCAGGGCCAACATAAGATACCGGGCCGAGCCAGGAGCGCGCCCTGAGTACGTGCACACCCTCAACGGCTCAGGTCTGGCCCTGCCCAGGGTAGTCATATCGATCCTGGAGAACGGCCAGCAGCGGGATGGCTCGGTGGTCATACCAGAGGCCCTGAGGCCCTATACCGGGTTCGATGCTATTCCGGCTTCCTAGGGCAGGCATGGTCCGACAGGCTCACCATGAGCTTGTCGAAGGGATGATCAGAGACCATTGCGCTCGTTACTGGCCTCTGCTATATTACATACAGTGGGGCTGTAGCTCATCTGGGAGAGCGCCTCAATGGCATTGAGGAGGTAAGGGGTTCAAGTCCCCTCAGCTCCACCAGGATTAAGCAGATGATGAAGGAGCCTCTCAAACAGGCTTCCTTCTTTAAAAAGGGCGAGCAAGAAATGGAGAGCGCAATTATAGGCCTCCTGGGAGGACTTATCATAGCCACGATGGGCCAGGTCGCCGTGCTATGGTACAAACTAGGAAGAATAGAGGAGGGGATGGAAGGCATAAGAGGGTCTGTAAGAGAGTTGGTCAGTAGAATGGACAGGCTGAATGACCGTCTGGACCGAGCTAATATCCCTCAGTAGCGCTGCAAGGACACCCCTCACGACGTTAAGGAAAGAGCCTCAATGGCTCTCGCGGAGGTATTAGTAAATACTATGAAATTTGTGGTCACTCTTGAAAATGATGAAGATGGATACGTTGTAGCCAGTTGCCCTGCTCTGCCTGGCTGCCACTCCCAGGGAAGAAACAGGGAGGAAGCTGTCGCCAATATCAGAGAGGCTATTCGAGGTTACATCGCCAGCATGCGTAAGCACGGAGAGCCGATACCTGCTATCACAGAGGTCGAAGAGGTAGAGGTTGCGGTGTAATGGCTCGCCTCCCCGTTATATCAGGGGACGAGTTCGTTAGCTTGATGCGTAAGATTGGTTATGTCTGGGACCATACCGAGGGAAGTCACATGATCTTGCTTCACGCCACTGGTCGCAGGCTATCTGTACCCAGGCAACGAGAGCTAGGCCGTGGCCTTCTGAGGTCGCTTATTCGAGACGCAGGATTGACTAGGGAAGAATTTATGCGCCTTTACAGTGAATAACTGAAAACCTATTGGGAGAGCGCCTCAATGGCATTGAGG